>NZ_CAJGZV010000001.1:2400000-2723211 GCF_904846065.1 Psychrobacter immobilis | reverse complement strand
CTTGCTGATGCCACTACATTATTAGCGCAAATGCCAGAAGACTTAGGGACCGCCGATAAAGCGACTCAACAAGAGCTGTTTGATCACCTCACGACTATTACACGTATTATTAAGCGCCAATTGATTCCGACGCTGGGTATCCGTGTGGGCTTTAACAGTACTGATGGCGATTAAAAAATGCACTCTATCGATACTAAGACAGCAAAAAAATCACAGCCGCAGCCAGAAGATAAGCAGTCTAATAATGAGCTGCTGGTAACATCAGCATTGACGATGCTTTCTACTATAATGGGTACCGTAGCGCTTGTCGGTATTCATCATCGTTATCGCAAGCAGCGTCAGCCTGATGCCCGCTTGCAGGATTATGTCGTAGGCATACGTTCGCAGTTGCAGTCGTTAACCTCTACACCAACACCCCAGCTAGCACGGTTTAGTTACGCTTGTCAGCAAGCCGCTACTGCATGGCAACACGCTTATTATTTATCGCTAGATGATAGGAAGAATACCAACCATCATAGCGTCGCTGACTTTAGCGCGGCACATACCACCACCGTACTGACGCGACCCGTTTGTTGGGTTAGCGGTGTCGCCTCTATGCCAAAAAATAGCGCATTAGCAAATGATGAGCAGCGTGTTGACAATGATTTTGGTGTGGTCGGTATTGACGCTGATCGACAAATCGTTTGGCAAACGACCATGCCTGAACGTGTTCACGATATTGTCGTTCAGCCTGTCGCTGATATTAAAAATGTATTTATCGATAGTAGAAATAGAGATGTCGTGGTGATGGGGCGCCGTCCGAGCGAAAAAATTTGGGTATTAGACACAGCAACCGGAGAAGTAAAATTCGCCATTAACGCTGCAAACAACCGTCATTTTTATGGACACGCTTGTTATAGTTTAGATGGTAAGTTGCTGTATGTGACCGAGAATGACACCATAAATTTGGATGGTAAAATCGGTATCTACGATGCTTACGAGAATTATAAGAAAATAGCAGAGTACAACTCGCATGGTATCGGTCCGCACGAGCTGATTATGCATCCTGATAGCGAGACATTAGTGATCGCTAACGGCGGTATCAAAACCGAGCAAGCGTCACGTGAAGAGCTCAATTTAGACAGTATGCGTCCTTCATTGGTTTACCTTAATCGTCATACTGGCGCTTTACTTGAGCAGATTATGCCTGAGCACAATCAAATGAGCGTGCGTCACCTAGCCATGCATGGCGATGGAACGGTGATGATAGGAATTCAATTCCAAGGTGAAAAACATATCAATGTGCCGTTAGTATTGACCCATAAACGCGGTGATACGGATTTTAAACCTCTTATTATGCCAAACGATCAATGGCAGCGTTTTCATCAATATATCGCCAGTGTGGCGGTTGATAGTGAGCGTAACTTATTATGTGTGACCACGCCAATTGGCGGTTGTGCGGCGATTTATGACTTAAATACTCGTAAATTGATTGATGATGTTAGCCTGCCAGATTGTGCGGGTGTAGCAGTGTTTTTGCGGCAAAGTACTAATAATACAGCCAATCATTATGAGCGATCAGGTTTTATCGTTAGTGATGGGCAAGGTCAATTGACCAGATTAACGGTCAATGATTTATCTATAGCAAACTCAGACATCGTCACTACAAATGAAGCTATCGTTAAAGACAGTCAATACCATATGATTTCGTTTGATAATCACTTGCAAGCGCTTTGAGTATGAATATGCCGTCTGCATATCAGTCATCTTTACTAGAGGAATCTATACAGCGTTTGGCGCAAGCGGATATTGAGCTACATATCAGCAAAAAGCGGGTCAAAAATATCAACTTTCGCTTAAAGCCACATCAATTACTGGTATCTGTACCACTATTTATTAGCCCAGCCCAAGCTGCGCAGGCTGTGATGAAGCGCGTGTCATGGGCGATAGCAAACCATCCGCAAGTATTAGAGCAGTATAAACGGCAACAACTTCCTTTAGCGCAAGCTTCAAATGCTGATAGTACCTTGCTATTGTGGGGTACAAAGCAACCGTTCACTTTAAACCATGATGAAAAACTTGCCTATTATCGGCAACATCTTTCTGAAGCGATACCTGCATTATTTGCAAAGTGGCAACCGATTGTCGGTGCGACAGCCAATGAGATACGCCTAAAAAAAATGCATACGCGCTGGGGCAGTTGTAACACGCGTGCGCGCCGAATTTGGTTATCTGTGTATCTGCCTGCTTATCCTATTGCGTGCACCGAATACGTCATCGTCCATGAGCTGTGTCATTTACACCATGCCAATCATAGTGCGGAGTTTTGGCAGACGGTAGCGAATGCGATGCCAGATTATCAGAACTGGCATAATATGCTGGCAGGGAAGACGGGAAAATTAGATTAAATGATTTATCTAAATAATATCCATAATCGTAAGGCATGTCCTCATTTTCATCACCATCTTTAAAATGAGACACGCTCTAATAAGCCTGATATGATTAGACATAACGATATAAATCGTGTCGTTTAAATAATAAGTTTGTCTACAGGGATGTCATATGGAAAACGTCAATCAAGCGGAGTTTTGGCAGCAGCGTTATGAGCAAGACAGTATCGGCTGGGATATGGGACAGGTATCGCCACCGCTCAAAGCCTATATTGACCAACTGCCCGAATCTGCCAAAGAGCAAGCGATTCTGGTGCCGGGTGCGGGCAATGCTTACGAAGTAGGTTATTTACATGAGCAAGGATTTACCAATGTCACCTTGGTTGATTTTGCCCCAGCGCCGATTGCAGCGTTTGCTGAGCGTTATCCTGACTTTCCAGTGGAGCATTTAATCTGTGCCGACTTTTTTGAGTTATCGCCTGAGCAGTATCAGTTTGATTGGGTGCTTGAGCAGACGTTTTTTTGTGCGATAAATCCATCACGCCGTGATGAGTATGTGCAGCAGATGGCAGCGTTACTGAAACCGAATGGTAAGCTGATTGGTTTGCTCTTTGATAAAGATTTTGGACGAGAAGAGCCACCGTTCGGCGGTACAAAAGCTGAATATCAGCGGCGTTTTGAGCAGCGTTTTGATATTGAAGTCATGGAGCCAAGCTATAATTCACATCCTGCACGGCAGGGCAGTGAGCTGTTTATTAAGATGCGTGTAAAAGCGTAATTTCGTGCTCAATATTTTTTCTAGCCTGCTTCTCTAACCGTGCATAGTAATAATCTGTCAGATAAAGCGTTGGATGTGCCAGTAATTCTTTTAATACGGCCATGCGTCCGACGCGATAATCGTCATCTGAGACATGCGCATACTCTTGGCGTACAGCGTGAGCATAGTGTTCATACTCCGACCAAGATGACCCTAAAATACTTAAGTCCATATCTAGTAAATAAGCGGCATCGCTGTATTCTTCTCTCGCTTTAGCTTTGTTTGACCATTTGTCAATTTGATGACTAGCCGTCATCATAATCAGCGCATAGATATGTTGGCATTGCTCCGCATTTAAATAACCAGTTAATGACTCTACTGCATATTCTGCACTTTTAAGCTCATTATCTGAGCGCATCGGCTCATATATCACATCATGATACAACAGTGCTAACGCAATGATATGCGGCTTATGCAAATTATCTTTAACCTGATCGAACTGCCCAAACAACTGCTGAATATGTTGCAAGCTATGATAAGCACGCTGCGGCTCGTTATAACGCATGGTGATATCCTGCCAAAGTATGCTCACTTGCTCTAGCGTGATATGGCTACTCATAGCGGATAAATGCTGCGTAAAAATCGTACCAAGCTCAGTATTTAGTTGCGACAAATCGTCCATCGTTAACCTTCATTTGATAACTGCTGGCAATTTACAACCAACAGATTATTCTTTATTAGCAGTATCTTCAAAGGCTTGCTTAAACACTTTACCCAATAAGTTGACGTCATCGACACGGGCATAGTTCAAACGGGTGACAAAGGCAATATGACGATGCGGTCCTTTCTCAGCGAGTGGTATCGCGACGGCATTTTGGTTTTGCAGATGCAGCTGATCCAATGCCATTTCTGGCACCAATGTCGTCCCCATATTGGCAAGTGCCATCTGTATAAGGGTGTTTAGACTGGCATCTGAAAAGCTTGACTTCATCTGTGCACGGTCAAAATGACAGACAGACAGCGTCTGATCGGTCAAGCAATGCCCTTCGCCGAGCAGCATAAGATTGGCGGTAGCCAGCTCATCCGCGTTGATGGTTTCAAGCTTGGCATGCACATCATCTTTTGGGAATACGGCAAAGAAATCTTCGCTCCAAAATTCAAAGCTGTGCAAACCATCGACCGCATAAGGCAGCGCAATAATAGCCGTATCAATATGACCGTAACGCACTTGCTCTAGCAAACGCTCCGTTTGTTGCTCAACGATGGTCATACGAAATTCTGGATAATTGGCTCGTAGGGCAGGTAAGACTTTTGGCAACAGATAAGGCGCAATCGTTGGAATGATACCGACAGTCATCGGATACGCCAGCGGCGATTGATGGCTATGGGCGCGTGTGGTCAAATCATTGACTTCAGAAAAAACTCGCTGCGCCCGCGTTAAAATGTCTTCACCAATAGGGGTAATCAATACTTGCTTATTGTTACGCTCAAAAATCTGCGTATCCAGTTGCTTTTCTAACTCGGCAATACCCAAACTCAGTGCCGATTGCGAGATATTACAGTCTTCTGCTGCACGTTTGAAGTGACGGTGCTTGGCCACTGCTAAAGCAAACTCAAGTTGACGTAAAGTAATCATAAAACCTCTCTATTAATGGGTTTTTAACGTGATATATTATGCTGATTCATTTGGTGTACCAATTCGATATCCAAACTCGATGTCATCTTAACGTAACCTAACGGCTGTATAGTGACTGACGGATGCTCTATAGTGGCTGATGCATAATGCACTGATGATAAAAAGTAGAGAGAATAGTTTAACAAGTTTAATAAAACAAAACATCACATTAAAAACTTTTAACTGGATTAACGATAGAATTCGCGTATAGTTTGTCAGGTAGCCCAAAGCAGTAAAGGCTTAATAAAAGGCTTAATAGAAACAATCATACCAAGAAATTTTAATCAACTTAACTATCAATCAACTATAAAGGAGCCAATCATGGCGTCTATTATCAATCAAGAAATCCCAGAATTTTCAGCTGATGCGTACGTTAATGGTGAATTCAAAACCATCACTTCAGAAGACGTAAAAGGCAACTGGGCAATCTTTTTATTCTACCCAGCTGACTTTACCTTTGTTTGCCCAACTGAACTTGAAGACATGGCGGCTCATTACGACGAGCTTAAAGGTTTGGGCGTAGAAGTATACTCAGTATCTACTGATACTCATTTCACGCATAAAGCATGGCATGATTCTTCAGAAGCGATCGGCAAAGTACAGTATCCAATGATCGGTGATCCTACTGGCCGTATCACTCGTGGCTTTAACGTCATGATCGAAGAAGCAGGTTTGGCTGAACGCGGTACATTCCTAGTTGATCCAGACGGCTTGATTCAAGTTGCTGAGATTCATGCTGGTGGTATTGGCCGTAGTGCAAAAGACATGCTACGTAAAGTAAAAGCAGCCCAATATGTTCGTGAAAACGATGGCGAAGTTTGCCCAGCAGCTTGGGAAGCTGGTCAAGAAACGCTAAAACCAAGTCTTGATCTTGTTGGTAAAATCTAGCTCTTGATTTAACGAACTGGCTCAATACTTTAGATATTTGTAGTGCTGTATATCCTACTTTGAGTTAAATCAGCATTATAAATGAAGACCCCATCAGCATAAGTTGATGGGGTCTTTTTATGTTATTTGACAATAAGTGTTTTTATTCATGCATCGTGATAATAAGTGAAGCGCTAAGCATGAGATTGTAGTTTATTTTTATCAATTATCTTATAAATCTCATCTTTTAAATGCAGTTTTCGTCGTTTCATCAGTTCAATTTCTTCATCGCGACTGGTGTGTGTCACCAAGTTTTTATCCAACTGATTAATCTGCTGATCTAGCTGGGTATGCTCATCAAAGATCGTCGCAAAATGACTGTCTTTTAGCTTAAGCTCAGCAATAATGTCTTTGTTATCTTGCCATGTATCAGTCTTTCTCATGTTGTCATCCTTGTTATGAAGCGCAAGCTTGCAGTAAGCATCCGCGCATGGTCGTAAGATTGTTTTGATGAATTGCTATGATTTTGAGACTTGATTTTATTAAGCCAAAACACTATTTAGCTCAATATGGATAAGACCTAATAGTAGCAGAAAGCGTCTTTGATAAACTTGCATAAAAGACAATCTGCAACGAGGGAAATAAGAGTTTTTCCTATTAGCCTCATTTGATTGTAGCGAAAAAACAGCCTTGTTACCATGATAATAATCTGTATGTAAATTGAAATTTAATTATAAATGATAATTAATGATTGGTTTTATAAAACATAAGATTTGAGTTTCTCAGCTTGCCGAAACCCTCAGAACCTATGATAATAGAGACATCAAAGGGCATAAACTTATGGCCTATAATATTTTAGATAAAATTATTAATACCAAATAGTCTATATTTGAACGAGCAACATGACAGTTGCCGTTACATATCCAGTAATGATGAGGAACAAACATGATAGATAAAAGTTTATTAGATGCCATCAAAAGTTACAGTGAAAAGATGACTCGTCCAATTACCTTCGTATTGGGTAGTGGCGAACATAGTAAGCGTGCTGAGTTGATTGATTTTTTGACTAAAATCGCTGGCACCACAGATAAAATCAATTTTGATGCAACAGCAACTGATGATAGCTTACCAAGTCCAATTAGCTTTAAAGTAGTCAGTCATGTCGATGGTGCATTGACTGATACGGGTATTGTTTTTAGTGGTATCCCTGGTGGTCATGAATTTACCTCGCTGATTTTGGCTATTTTGCAAGCGGGTGGTCATACGCTAAAATTGGATGAAAGTATTCAAAAGCTGATTAAGCGTTTTAATAAGCCACTACAGTTTCAAACTTACGTGTCGCTATCTTGCCACAGTTGCCCAGAAGTGGTACAAGCGCTCAACCAGTTTGCACTATTGAACGATGGCATTAGCAACGAGATGATTGATGGTGCTCTATTCCAAGAGCAGGTTGATGTTAATAACATCCAAGGTGTACCAGCGGTATTCTTAAATGGTAAACCGTTTGCCAATGGTCTCATCGACACGGCAAAATTGATTGGAAAGTTGCAAGAGCAGTTTCCTGACTTGTTAGCAGAAGCTGATGACGATGCTGAGCAGTTAGAGCAGCAAGATGTGACGATTATTGGTGCAGGTCCAGCTGGTGTTGCCGCTGCGATTTATACCGCTCGTAAAGGCTTAAAAGTGACGATGGTTGCTGATCGTATCGGCGGACAGGTGAAAGACACGCAGGATATCGAAAACTTGATTTCTGTGCCTTTAACCACGGGTACTGAGCTATCAGCGAACTTTGAAAAACATTTACGCGAATACGATATTACTTTAAAAGAGCATGTCAGCGTCAAAGAAATTAGTGAGACAGAAGATGAAAACTATCGCATTCATCTAAACACGGGTGAGACGTTTGAGACACGCAGTATTATCTTAGCGACGGGTGCTCAGTGGCGTAAGCTTGGTGTTCCGGGTGAAGAAGAGAACATCGGTAAAGGCGTGGCTTTCTGTGCGCACTGTGACGGCCCATTCTTTAAGGGTAAAGACATTGCTGTCGTTGGTGGTGGTAACTCTGGTATCGAAGCGGCATTAGATCTTGCTGGTATCGTGAAGCATGTGACTGTGCTTGAGTTCGCGGATGATTTAAAAGCGGATCAGGTATTGATTAACAAAGCCAAAGAAAAAGCCAATATCGAATTTATCACTGGCGCAGCGACGCAAGAAATTAAAGCGACTGATGGTAAAGTGACTTCGATCGTGTATCAAGATCGCAGTACAGGTGATACTCATGAGCGTGACTTGGCAGGGGTGTTTGTACAGATTGGTCTAGTACCGAACTCTGCGTTTGTCAAAGGCTTTGTTGATTTGAACCGTTTTGGCGAGATTGAGATTGATGAGCGCTGCCGTACTGATCGTAAAGGTATCTTTGCTTGTGGTGACGTGACCACTGTGCCATTTAAGCAAATTAACATTGCGATGGGCGAGGGTTCAAAAGCTGCACTGTCAGCGTTCGAGTACTTGGTTATGCAGTAAGTTATTTCACGCTAAATTTAGTCTAACAAGCCACCTCTTTTGAGGTGGTTTTTTTATGGGTGCTGATATACTACTTGTAAAAAATTATAAATTAACTTATGTTCGTTAATATTTTACGAGAACCTTAATAGTGAAAAATAAATATGCAATTCGCAAAAATAATTATTGGGCTAAATGCCTAGCTTTTATATTTGTACTATTCAGTGTAACCAATGCTTATGCAGGGCAAACCGTCAATGAGATTCTGAATGAATACTATCCCATCTATAATGAGACAAAGCAGTGTCGAGGTATTATGGCTAATAACGGTTCATCAGATGGCGAAGGCATACTTTATCAAAACGGTTACTGTATTAAAATTGATAGACAATTAAAGGTACAAGCCAAGCAGGGTACAAGGTTATATATATCGGTCATTGGCGACATCGGTTTTAATGAAGATGGTAGCGAAGCGTATGGAGCACACGTCTTTTCTGGTCTAGTAGGCATGTTTGTTCTAAAGCCACAAGGTTCAGGCTGGGAAGTAGAATCTGCCAATCCAGCGATGAATGCAGGTGCTTCTGGTAAAGGTCTAAAAGACTGGAAGCTGATACAAGTTGCCCCTGATAAATGGGGATTTATTAATGTTCATAGTGATTCGCATTGGGTTCATTCAGGCTCGGCTTTTGTGTTACTTACGCCAGACAAGAGTAATATTAGAAGAAGCTGGGTAGAAGCCAAGTATGAACATTCTAATGGAGGATCTGGGTCAGCAGGAGGTTGTAGCAATCCTGATGCCAGTACTTGTACACTTTTAAAGGCTAAGCTAGGCGTTGATAAGAAGATGATAATTAATGGTTTTTATCCATTAGAGATTACGCTAAACGGTTTTGAGGATGATAAGGTATATAAAAATAAAGTCTATATTATTAAATATCAGCCCCGATTAGGGTATCAAGTACCTAATGATTATCCAATGAAAGATGTCAGTTTTTAAGTGTCGACTTTATTGTTTATATCGTAATGTACATCACGCTGCAGCTGTCGCAAAAATAACCGTTAAGCGTTTAGGAAAAGATAAAGTATGACAAACTTCAAACTATCACAAATAACTTTAAGCATTGTTGGTGCGATTACGCTTATGAGCTTATCAAATGTTGTATCGGCAAAAAGCGTTAATGAGATTATTAAAGAATACTATCCTATCTATAATAAGGCTCAACAGTGCCAAGGTATCATTGCACCCTCAGGGCCTTATAATGGTTTAACTGGAGAACGGGAGTTTACGGGCTATTGTATTGAAATCGATAGACAACGAGTATTAGAGACTGATAAAGGTAAACGTTTATATATAGTGGTGAAAGGTAACGCTAGTTTTAATGAGGATGGTGAAGCGTTGGAGTATACCGACACTCGCTTTGACAGTGGTTTGGTCGGTATGCTTGTATTGAAACCACAAGGTAGTAGCTGGCAAGTAGAGTCAGCAAATCCTACCATGACCGCTGGAAGTTTTGGTTTTGGTCTTTCTAAATGGCGTTTACAGAAGTTCGGACCGAATGCATGGGGTTTTTTAAATAAGCATAGCAACGCAATCCAAGGGTACTACAACGATTACCTTGTCATATTAATACCCGATGGAGGAGGTATCAAAGAAAGTTGGATAGGCATGGATCATAACAATGAAGACGTTGGGAAATGTGAAGAGAATATGTCAGAGTGCGATAATACCAAAACTACTTTTGCCATCGATAGTCGTAAAACGGTTAATGGATTTTATCCTTTAGAAATAACACTCAATGGATTTGTGAAAGGCAAGAAATATCATAACGCTACTTATCGTATTAATTATCAAAAAAACAAAGGCTATATAGAGCCTAATGAATATCCTTTAAAAGATAATTATTAGGCTCGTTTTCAATGATTCACCTTTGGTCAGCCAACACCCCAACCACCGAAAGTATCTCACCTGCTTCATCTTCTTTAATTACGCGAGTTTCTTCAAGTGCTGCCTCCCGCCAAGCCTGTAGATGGGGATTGTTTAACATCGTCTCACAATACTGTTTGGTCGTTGGCTTTAATACTATGTCAGAGGCATCGGCATACGTTTGCAAACGTAGAATAACTGGTGCGAAAAAAGCATCGGCAGCCGTGAATGGACCAAACAAATAGCTGTCTGTTGAGCGACTTTTTAAACAATCTGCAAAAATCTCTTCGATACGAGCAATGTCCTTTAAACATGCAGCGCTGGGTTGTATTTTTGCTATGGCTCGAATGTTCATCGGCATGTCACTACGAATGCCCATCAGCCCTGAATGCATTTCAGCGACGATACTTTGGCAATAGGCGCTATTTATTCTGATGCTAGTATTACTTTTAGTCTCAGACCTACTCAGTCCTGTCCAAACATCTACGTTGGTAAAATAATCATTGATATGCATGGCAATCGCTAAGGTGTCCCAAACTGTGACCTTTTCGTCATTTTCACCATAGACTAAAACGGGTACTTTGCCTGTTGGCGCATGCTCATCGAGAATGGGTATCGCGGATGGATGAAACAGTTCAATCAGTTGCTCATCAAAATTAATATTAAAAGCTTTGAGTAGTAGCCAAGCTCGCAATGACCATGACGAATAGTTTTTATTGCCGATGATGAGTAGCGGTTTTTGCATCATAAAATCCTATTGAGCTGTATAAGTAGTATTTTATTATGTGCTCAATATTAAAAATTAACCAGTCTATAGTTTAGTAATTCCAATAAAAAATGCCCATCCAAAATTTGGACGGGCGTTTTTTCAGCAGTAGTAATTATATTTAAATCACTATCAATCGTCTAATAAATCCATACGCTTTGCCGCTTCGTAGATACCTGTTGAGCGGTTGCCAGTACGGCAAAAAATTAGCATTGGCTGTTCAGCTTGATTGAAGAAATCAGCAAATTCTTCGACATGGTTTTGATTAAGCTCATTACCAGCGAAAGACACTTCTTTATAAGCAAGACCTGCTTTTTTAGCAGCGGCCTCAATCTCAGCGCTGGTCGGTTGATTCGGCTCTTCACCATCTGGACGGTTGTTAATAATGGTTTTAAAACCATTTTCAGCAATCATAGGTACTTGATCAGGGGTGATTTGTCCAGTAATACTAATTTGATGGCTCATAAGAGCTCCTTTTTATTTTTCATATTAAATAAAGTGTGTGGTGTAAGATACAGAATCTTAGCCTAATCTTAATAGGCAACTTTCTAAAGAGACCGTATGTAAACGCTATCGCTTTTTTATAGTAATGGTTATAACAAACCTTGCATCAATGCGCTTTGATACAACAATTTAGCACGTGCACCTGTCCCGCAAAACATCAATATCGGTTTAGGCATCGAGCGATAAAACGCCGCAAATTGCTCGACAGTCTCCATGCTCAAGCGCTCATCATCAAACGGTAAATGATGATAAGTAAGGTTGGCTTTTGCCGTCGCACTGGTAAAGTCGTCGCTATTGGGCTGCGTTTCTGTCTCGGCATCAGGACGAATATTGAGCACGGAGCGGTAGCCAAGCTCAGCAATCTTGGTGCATTGGCTTGGATAAATTTGCTTATAAATGGTTAAATTATCGGTCATAAGTAGCTTCGGTCGCATATATTAAAAGACGTTTGTAGGTATAGTATTGTAGCTAAGCGCCATTGTATAAAGGCTGTACTTTAGGTATCTCTTCTAAAGGCTGTATTTTTTAAGGGCTTATACCAATTTAGCATAACACAGCTTTTATCATATCTATATTTTGTCACAGCATAATAATAATTATGCTTGATTGAGCAACATATGTCTCACAGACCGATTAGACATCCTTTAGCGCATTTACCGCATCCATCGTGCTTAAATAAACTTGACCTGAGAGGGTGGTAATGACCGGAGTATGCTCGATGATGTCCATTACTGGCCCTTTAATAAAGCTAAAGTTTAAATGTTTGTTTTGGTTCAACAGCTCTTGATTAAGACTGATAAGCATTTCTTGTCCGGTCAGGTCAATGTGATTGACCGCTGACATAATGAGTATGACCTCATGTGCTTCTGGATATTGCTGAGTGGCTTGTATGACCCTACGATGGACGGATTCACTATTGCCAAAAAATAAGCTCTCATCGATACGCAGCATCAATAAGTTGCTAAAGGTCACCACATCGTGACGGTTTATATTGCGAAAATGCCCTGTGCCAGCTAGCTGACCAACCACAGCGACGTGCGGTTTACTCGATTGCCAAATGAGGCTAGCAAACGACACCATCAAACCAATTACCAAGCCAGTATTTAATCCAAATATCAATACGCCGATGAATGCCGCCAAAAAGCTGGCTGCATCTAGACGGTCGCGTTGCCATGCCGATTTCAAGGTTGCCATATCAATGAGACCGATGATCGATGCCATGATGGTTGCACCCAATAAAGCATAGGGAAGTGGTGCGAGTACATTGCCAAAAGCGATTAAAGCAGCAATCATGACCAGCACGGTTACTAAACTTGCAACTGGTGTTTTGGCACCTGAGTCGGCATTGATAGCGGTGCGCGAAAAGCCACCAGCGACGGTAAAGCTTTGAAAGAACCCACCTGCCATATTGGCAAGCCCCAGTCCAGTCAGCTCACTATTGGCGTTAAAAGCCTCACCGCGCAGGCGTGCATAGTTGCTGGCGACGGAGCTGCTAGAGACAAAGATAATCAATGCCATCAAACCTGCGCTAGGTAATAAATTCAGCGCTTCATCGAAGTCTGGTACATAGGGCAGAGTAAAGGTTGGTAAGCCTTGTGGAATATTCCCAATCGTGGCCACGCCGTTCGTGGTCCAGTGTAAGCTGATGCTCAAAACAATCGCAATACCGAGCAAAATAAGCGGAAACAGTCGCTCAGCCCATTTGGCATAAGACGCTGATAACCAAGATTTCCATAGCCATTTGCTACCGTAGCGATTGGCCACCAACAGTGCAAAAGCAATGACGCCAATAACTAAGGTTAGTGGATGTAGCTGGCGTGCATAAATTTGCATGCTTGATAGATAACCGATTAAGTTATTTCCCGCAATAGGAATCGCGGTCAGATATTTAAGCTGACTGATAAAAATTAATACGGCTGCACCACTGATAAAGCCTGCTGAAACGCCGCGACTGATAAACTGCATAATCCAGCCAAGTTTGAGCCGCCCTGCTAGCCATAACATTGTACCAACCATCAATGACAGCAAACTTGCCATCAATATATACTGCTGAGTACCCTCTGTAGCATAAGGATGCAGGCTGCTGGCTGTCATAATCGCAGTAATAGCGACAGGCCCTACTGCTTGCACATTACTCGAGCCTATCCATGCATAGACCAGCACGGGAACGATGGCCGCGTAGAGTCCATAGACGGGTGGTAATCCTGCCAATACCGCATAACCTAAGCTTTGCGGAATGACGAGCACCCCAACCACCAACCCAGCAACAACGTCAGTTGGCAAGGCAGACAGCTGGTATTGACGCAACCAAGCAGGAATCAGACGAGCGGCGATAGAAGGCATAGCAATATGTCATCACAATATATAGTCAATCCTATATAAATCAGATCCGGTGTCAGGCTCGCTTAGTCTACTATTTGTAGTACTTTCGCTCGCCTTCCTAGTATCTAAACTATATTGAACCGACTATAGTAGAAAAAATTGAATAAAAGAAAAGGTTAAATACAGCCAAGCGCTAAATTCATAAAGTTATGCTGAAAAATGACGCTAACAAGTGATGCTAAAAACTCAAGCCAACAAACTAGCTGTCAGTTTTGGCACAAAAGCGTTCATACAACAAATGTAACACCGCCAAGGCATCGTCGCTGGCAATACTATAATAAATTTGCTTACCTTCGCGGCGGGTCGTCACCAGCGCATCTTTGCGTAGAATCCCAAGCTGCTGTGACAAGCTTGGCTGACCAACACCGACTAAGCTTTCAAGCTCGCTGACGCAATACTCTCCTTGAGTCAACTGACATAAGAGTAATAAGCGATCCGGATGTGAAAGCGACTTTAATAGTTGGCTGGCTTGCATGGACGCTTGCTGCATTTGCTCAGCAAGGTCTTTAGGGGCAAAGTCTGCTACGCTAGATGACGCATCATCAATGCTAGTAGTCGAGGTGCTCAATGCTGAAGTAGAAGTAGTCAGAGCAAGCTCCTTATATAAGACATAATAAAAAATTTAGGATTAATAGCTAAGATAGGATTAATTATCAATGATATTGCCACGGATAGCAAGTTATCATTATTTACATTATATAAATTGATAAAATGTTAAATCGTTGCTATATTGGTATGCATCGTTGATAAATATGTGGCGGTCAATACGATAAGCTGAAGCCGGTGCATATTATACTGAACAATTTATCAAAAAATAAAATATTCATCTAAAAGCAAAGAGGTAGCCATGCAAGTTCATTCATTCTTACATAGCGACACAGAAACTTATACTCACGTACTCGCGGACGTTCAACAACAAGTCTGTGCCATCATCGATCCTGTGTTGGATTTTGATGCTAAGTCAGGGCGCACGAGTACTACTAGCGTCGATGAGGTGATAGGGTTCGTCCGCGAGCATGGTTGGGAGCTGGTTTACATCATAGAGACTCATGCGCATGCTGACCATATATCCGCCGCGATACATGTCAAAGACACACTTGGCGGGCAGTTGGTAATCGGTCAACATATCACCGAAGTGCAAAAAATATTTAAGCAAATATTCAACTTTGATACCAGCTTTCGCACCGATGCCAGCCAGTTCGATATTCTAACGGATGAGGGCGATACTTTGGCGCTTGGCAATATTACTATTACGGTCATGTATGTACCAGGTCATACGCCGGCAGATATGGCCTATATTGCTACTGATGATGAAAAGACCGTGGTCTTTGTTGGTGATACTTTATTTGCTCCTGATGTCGGGACGGCTCGCTGTGATTTTCCAGGTGGGGATGCCAAGACGCTGTACCACTCAATCAAGAAGCTCCTTGCGCTCCCTGAAGATACGATAATATATCTGTGCCATGATTATCCAAGCAAGGGTCGTCAGCACTGTCCAACCACGACTGTCGCTGCACAAAAACTGGGCAATATCCATGTCAAAGATGGCATCAATGAAGCAGAGTTTGTGCAAATGCGTGAGCGCCGCGATGCCACTCTTGACATGCCGCGTCTCATTATTCCATCGGTACAAGTAAACATCGATGCAGGTCATTTCCCAGAGCCAGAAGACAATGGTACCCGTTATCTCAAAGTACCGATTAATGTACTTGGGCAATAAGACAGATATCAGGATAAGTAGACATCAGAAGAAGCAAACATTATAAACATGCCTAACGTTACGTAAGCACAATACGAGTATAAGCCATCATAATGCCAGTCTTTACCGTAAACACATGGCTATATTACTCCTTTACCATTGAGCCTTCACACTTAAGGATTGAACCATGGAAATTAATATCGGCAGTACAGAGCGTTTACTACGTATTATCGCGGGTGTTGTGATTATCGGCTTGGGTTTGTATTTTCAAAGCTGGTGGGGCGTGATTGGCTTAGTGCCTTTACTCACAGGACTCTTCCGCTTTTGTCCTTTGTATAAAATGCTTGGGATGAATACCTGCAAGCGTTAAAAAATCGCTAGATTTATTGTCATAAATACATAATCAAGCATGGGTGTTGAATACTTTGATCGACCAACACCCATGCTACTTGTATAGGAGTCTTATAATGAGTGAGCAAAACTCTCATCTGGTCTGCCCACATTGTCAGGCAACCAACCGCATACCAGCAGCCAAACTTAGTGCTGCGCCAAATTGTGGCAAATGTGGTCAGCCGTTATTAACGAGGAGTCCTCATGAACTAAACGCCCAAACGGTTCGTAAAGTCATTCAGAAAAATGAGGTCTTGACCATCGTTGATTTTTGGGCGAGTTGGTGTCAGCCGTGTCTAATGATGGCACCGCAGTTTAAAGCCGCAGCGGCGCAACTGCCACAAGTGGTTTTTGCCAAAATACAAACCGATAAATATGAGCAAGCGGCGGCACCTTATAATATTCGCAGTTTGCCAACCATGGTAGCTTTTAAAAATGGTAGAGAGATAGCACGGCAGTCAGGTGCATTACCTAGCGATCAAATTGTTCAGTGGGTACAAAGTTTGAAGTAGTTTTTGTGCGATAAATGCTACTTTATAAGTCTGACTTTATTGAACCTAGCAAAAAGCCAATACGTTTATCGCGTATTGGCTTTTTTTGGAATTTAATATAGGCGAAACTAGAATTCACTTTCTGGAATTGAATAAGTTTGCATATTGCCGTTTGAAACTTTATATAATGTCATAGTTATTTCACTAAATCTTAAACTATCATAATCTTCATATTCTTCCATAAGAATAGTCTCAGATTTAGATATAGAACCATTCTGAAGATCCTTATAGCGAACATCGTAGTTCCCAGGGCTGATGTCACGAAGGTTGAGTCCACCACCTCCTGGAATATAGAAGTAACGCACAGCTTCAAGTTTTGAGCCATCTAAATAGTAAAGTTTTCCGAAAACAGCCTCAGTATTTCTGCTGTTGTCGATAGTAAGGATAGATGCGCCATTGTTATTAAGTCGTGGGTAGCCAGCTACATAGCCTGCTGAAGCAGGGTAGGGTTCGCCATTAGGCGCATAATTTTTGTAAGAGGACATATCGTTATTGGATATATAATCTTCATCAACTGATATATCAGCCATTCCTTGCTCAATTGGTTGAGCATCAGCTATAGCTATATCTCGTTCAGCATCAGCAACTGCTTGGGCAGCTACATATTCTGATGTATCAGTTGGGTAGGAATACTCTTCGTAGTCTTCAGAAGCTTCATTTAACTCTTGCATAGCATCTGCTACTTCTCTTTGTGCATCACTTAAGTCTTCTGCTGCATTATATTCACTAGAGCCGTCAATATAAGAGAAAAATATATTTATTAAAAATATTAAAACAGCTATATAAAATATGATTTTAAATGCTTTGATTAATAAAGGTTTTATTTTAGATGAAAAATGACTTAAGTAATCTTTTAAGCGACTAAACGATACAGAGTCTGGAATATTAATCACGACTACTTTATTTTTTCTGTCTGAATGGTTGCTTGTTCTAGCATGATCATACTTATTTTTATCATTAGAGCTACGTGCATATTCATTTAATAATTTGTCATATTTACTACGCTCTATAGGATCAGATAATATCTTATATGACTCATTAAATTGTTGCATGATACGATCGGCATCTGGATGATTATTCTTATCCGGATGATATTTTTGAGATAAAGATTTAAAAGCAGCTCGTATAACTTCTGGAGAAGCATATCTAGAAACCATTAAGGTATCATAGTGCGTATGAAGGTTATTCATAATTAAATGATCTTATCCAGTCAATACTGCTTAATTAAGTATTAGTGATTACTCGCCATAAATCTTAACACCATTGGCAAAGCTACAACGCTGAATGCGGGCGGATTGAATGATGGCATCACGCTCGCCGTAGAGCCGTGATAATTTTGCATCGCGCGCCTTGGTATTGTTGCTTTTGCCAACGCCAAAACTGATATTAGGGGAGATGCCCCAACGTCCCGCAGAAACCCCAACCCCGACACCTGAGGCGGATAAAGTTGATTGCTCGTTGCGCGCCGCGTCGACATAGCGATTGACGCGGTTATATTCTTGACTAAGGGCTTGGCAATCGTAACTTTGATACGTGCTTGGCGGCACATATTGTGGCGTGACATTGCCCGTCGAGGCACAGCCTGAGAGACCAAAAATGCCAGCTGTCGCCAGTAGTGTCGCTGCAGTAAGAGTTTTCATAGTGGCTCCATTAGGCTAGGTTGAGGCGATTGTATTTATGTAAGATAGCAAAAATAATGGGATTAAGATATTGAAAATATAGCAATTATTAAATATTTTTAATGCTAGTAATATAAGTATTTGTGCAATCAAAATATGATATGTTTATTAAGATAAGTTGCCAGGTTTAGCAAAGGCAAGTACCACAATGCCCAGATATGCCGCTCCAGCAATAAGAATACCGGTTTTTCTTTGGCTAGATGTGGCGTTATTATTGAACGCTTTGATACTGGCACTGATAGCCGCAACGAGTAAGATTACTTTTGCGAATACCCATTGTATGGGTGCATTGGCACTCATCAGCTGCATTAGCATGACTGCCCCTGACACAATAATGAGGGCATAGAGAATGTGCGAAGAGATTTTGACCACGCGTGGCGCTTGCTTGTTTGAGCTTAATACCAAATAGCTTTGATATAAAAACAGTGCAATGAGCAATACAGCCATGAGCATATGTAGATGTTTCATGAGATATTATTTCCTTTAAAGGTGCAGTTTCAGCGCTTACTGGTTACATATAATTATGGTATGGAAAACACTATCTTCGCAATAGTTCGTTATTAGCCCTTGTTTTGTCCAGCACATAACGGACTGTCAGGGCTTTGACCTTGCCATTCTATTGGGGTGTAAGCATGAATCGCTAAAGCATGGATTTGACCACCTTGCGAGGTTAATAAGGAGTTTGCCAGTCCATATACAAGCTGATGCCGTGCGACCAATCTTTTGCCTTCAAAAGCATCACTAACAATCGTAAGCTTAAAATGGCTTTCTTTACCATCAAAATAACCAGAATGATTCATTGACTCATTCAACAATTCTATATGTTGCGGCTGCAACGCTTGTAGCTCAGCATTGAGCGCATCAGCGGTCGGTGTTTTACTCATAATGATCTTTCCATATATTTTGCCTAATAGTACTTGGCGGTATCATACTTAGCAATTTGTGAATTGCAAATAATGCCCATTATAGCAGACGCTATTAGCGGTAAAGCCTGCTATTAAGTGGCATGTGCCTGTAAGCGATTAAACTTTTGAGCTATCCTGTTTTTAAAAAATATAGCAATGAAAGATATTCTTTTTAACATACTGTCTTTAATGACGATACATAATAGCTGGTCATGGCAAGTAGCGGTACCTGTTAGCTATCAGCATAAAAAAAGCAGAGCACGATTGATAACCTGTACTCTGCTTTTATAAGTAACAATTATTATAAGTAACAGCCATTTACTCAAAGCATGAAATCAAATCACTTCATTAGCGGCGCGCTTTTTGATAAAGCGGCATCACTTTAGGCATTAACGATTGCAATTGAGCAATACGGTTGCTGCTGGTCGGGTGAGTACTTAAGAACTGCGGTGGCTCACCTTGACTCGCGCTTTGCATTTTTTGCCATAAGGTAACTGCTGCTTGCGGATTATAGCCAGCACGTGCCATTAACTCTAGACCAATTTGATCGGCTTCAGCTTCTTGTGTGCGACTGTGCGGACGGCTAAGACCCAAATCACCAGCGACGTTGGCTAGCTCAGCCTGACCTTGTGACAGTCCAAAGATGCTAGCAGCCACGCCGATACCAGTCTGCGTGGCATATTGGCGTGAGAGACGTTCACGTGAGTGCTCACGCAGCGCATGTGACATCTCATGACCCATAATGGCCGCAATCTCGTCATCGGTGAGATTCAGGCGGTCAATGATACCCGAGTAGAACATGATTTTGCCACCCGGCACCACAAAAGCATTCAGCTCATTAGATTTGATCGTATGCACTTCCCATTGCCATTTCGCCGCATCTGGACGGTAGACGCCGACCTGACCGACCAAACGATTAGCAATGTTCTTTAAGCGATTAAGCTGAGCCTTATTGGTATCTAACACGCCGCGCGCTTTTGCTTCTTGCAACGTTTTGGCATAACTCTGTGCAGACAGCTGCAAAACTTGCTCACTAGAAACCAGTAATAGCTGCTGACGGTCAACGCCAACGGCACCAGTACTGGTGGTACTGGTACAACCTGTCAGTGCTAGTGCCGACAATGAAGCGGCCATCACGGTGCTGGTCAGTAATTTTTTCATAATAAACATCCTCGCTGTAAATGATAAAAAGTAAAATAGAACAAAGTGGCGGTTAATAACAAAGCGGCTATTAATAATAAAGCGGTTGTCGTGAAAGTGATTATCGTTCAAATGACTCGTATTAAATTTTTTTGTGGAATAAAGAGTTAAAGCAGCAAGTAAGGCAATTTTTTATTAATGTTCTACCTATGCCTTGCTACGCGACCTCAACAGTAAAATTTTACCCGAACTGTCATTAGGCATAAGTATAATAATGTTACTAAGGCAAAACCAATGCAGGAAAAGTAACAATACAGCGTAGGATTGTAAGTGAGAGGGACGTTGACACCAACAAATCTATTTTTCGCTATTAACGTCTATAAACTTGATAGGCGGCATAAATCTCAGTCAAAAAATAGTCTCATAGGCAATGAGATACTACCTACAAGGACAGAGCTTTAGATTTTTAACATTATTCTGAAAAATAACTGATATTATTTAAAATAAATAATTATTTCTAAATCAATTATTTATGATAATTACATCAATAAATAGCGAGTTAAAGACATAATATTGGAAATAAACGTTAAAAATAAGGTTGACAGGGTTAGAATATCTGATAGAATAGCCAGCCTATCGAGACGGAGTTGTTGTTAACAACACTACAATAATTCGATAATCAGCGGGAATAGCTCAGTGGTAGAGCATAACCTTGCCAAGGTTGGGGTCGAGAGTTCGAATCTCTTTTCCCGCTCCAAATATGGCTTGAAAAAGCATCAAAGCCTCACTTTATTGTGAGGCTTTTTTTTGTCCTGATTTTAAGGGTTGTCATTGTTTCTTAAGAATATTTCGATGACATTCCAAGTTACTATCGACGGAATTAACGACATAGATTACTAAAAGTTGCAGCGCCGAAACTAAGTTACAAAAGGTGGTGAATTTGATACATTAGGCTCAGTTCAATCATGCATAATTATATAGATCGTTTAAACGAATATAACAACAAATAATCCATGATGATGATAAGGAATAATTATGCAACAATTCAAACATAGAGCATTTAATGAATTATTTGATCTGGCAGGAAAAATCGCCATTGTGACGGGTGGTGCAAATGGTATTGGTAAAGCAACGGCGTTACGTCTAGCACAAGCTGGGGCAAATATCGCTGTTGCTGATTTAAAATTAGAAGATGCAAAGGCTGCGGTCAAGGATATCGAAGCTTATGGTGTAAAAGGCTTGGCAGTCGAATGTAATATCTTAAAAGATGAAGATTTGGTCGCTATGGTAGATAAGGTCGTCGCTGAATTTGGCACTGTCAATATTTTAATCAATAATGCTGGTGGCGGCGGCGGTGGTCGTGAAAACCCAGCCACAGCATCGGTCGATGATATTCGCCGTGACTTTGAGTTGAATGTTTTTAGTGGCTGGCGCTTGTCTCAATTATGCGTGCCACACATGAAAGCGTCGGGTTATGGCTCGATTGTATTTACCACTTCGATGTCGAGTATCAATAAAAGCCCGAACATGAGTGGTTATGCAGGATCAAAAGCGGCTGTCAATCATATGGTGGCGAACTTGGCACATGATTTTGGCCCTGAGGTACGTGTCAATGCGGTTGGCCCTGGTGCCACGCGTACTGATGCGTTAAAAACTGTACTGACACCAGAAATCGAAAAGAAAATGCTAGAGCATACGCCGATTCAACGTTTGGGTGAAGCTGATGATATCGCTGGTGCTATGCTGTACTTTGCCGCACCATTATCTGAGTGGGTCAGTGGTCAAACCATATTTATGAATGGCGGCGGTGTGCAAACCTTAGACTAAGCTTATCTGCATATGAAGGTATTTAAACCACGATGTTAAAGCTATAGTAAATAGTGAAAAACCGTTATGAAAAGCGTCATCCAATGTATAGTTGGGTGACGCTTTTATCGTTTTAAGCCTATGTTTCATGATAAAGGTGCTGGCGCATTGATAGGCTGTATCTTTCAAGTGACTGAATGTGCTCAATTAAAGAGTATTCAAGTTACTCAAGTTATTAAAAGCAAATATGAGCGACCTCATTGCAAAAAGTTTGCTTGCCATTTTTAAAGCCTGCGATGGCTTGTGAATTGATTCTAATCGCTTCTACCGCGTCTTTCGCTTCTAATATGACTAAGGTAGCCGGTGCTCCTACTTTAATCTCCGTTTGTCGTGACAAAAGCTTCGCTGCATTTTTGCTAATCATATCGAATACCTCCGCTATCTGCTCATCTTTGGCTAATTGAGTGATATTGGCATACATATTTGCCATTCTAATTAGTGAGGCATCACCGTAAGGCGTGAAAGCATTTAAAATATTATTGCTAGAAATAGTCGTATTGATGCCCATTGCTAATAGCTCATTGGCGTTGACCATGCCTCTAGGAATGAGCACATCATAATCACGTCCATTCAAAAATATGTCGGTGGCTGGTAACACCGTCAAGGTAATGTCAGCGAATTTCAGTAACGCAGCCATTTCCATAAGTTTGTCTTTGTCCATCGCCGATAATTTAGTCACATGACCAATAGACACGCGACCTTGATAATGGCGCTTGATGGTTTCTTCAACCAATTTTGGAATGCTCGAGCCTTGTGGATCCAGATCAAAATCCAGATGAAAATCAACATCGACGTCAAACTGCTCAGCCAAGTCAAACACCATTTCAATATGCTTGTGAGGATTCTCATCTTTGTATGGACATCCGCCAACCAAATCAGCGCCTTGCGACAATGCCAGTTTTAGTAGCTCATGAGTATGCAGGTCATTGGTCAATCCTGATTGCGCAAAGGCGCAAATCTCTATATCGATGGCAAATGCATAGGTGTCGCGGGCTTTTTTGATGGCATTGAAGGCACGCATCTCTGTTTTTGAATCTGTTTCAACAAAGGTGCGCAGACCAACGGTGCCTTTTTTAATCGCCATCTCAATCACTCGTGAAGCACGATTAAACACATCTACTTCCGTAAAATCCTTTTTAGCCTTACCTGTTTCTTCAACAGCCTCGTTTAAATCACCTTGCTCTATAGTACAGCGATCAAGGATGCAGGCTTTATCAAGGTGAATGTGGCTCTCATAGAATCCTGCACAGACAAAGTAACCTTTAGCATCGTAAATTGCTTTTGGCGCATCATCATGTTCAGGTTTTTCCGAAATGTCGTCAATGCTCTCAATATAAGCGCCGTTTATACTGATATTAACCAAGTTTTTATGATTGGGTAATTGGGCATTTTTTATAAGTAAATCGGGCATCGTTTTTCCTTATTTTTTTGCTTGAAATGACTCAACGATCAATGGCATTTTAGTGTCAAGAGTGGGGGTTTTAAACTTTAAATCCGCATGACTATTCGATGTTTTTATTTTTTCCTACTCAACGGTCGTTTTTTGTTCATGAGTGGTTAGGGGCAAGCGTCATCGAGTCTGATATATGGAATATAATGACCACCGCTACGGTATGTAGACTTTGTTTATCAATAGACTATATCGTTTTTACCAAAAAACATACTTAGTTATTGATATTTTATTGTTATGATTATCTTATAAGTTTTTATCGTATGTTAAGATATACTAATAATAAAAATAGTAAATAATAAGCTAAATTTAGTTTCATACCTTGAAACTACGAAGGCATTTCTGTGATGGAATGACTTCATGTAAATACAATCAAATAAACAGGAAAAAGTATGTCAAATATCGATGAGTCGTTACAAGAATTAATGAATCTTGATGGTGCAATGGGTGGCTGTATCGTCGACTACATGTCAGGCATGGTACTTGGTATGGCTGGCGGCGGCGTTGACTTAGAACTTGCAGCAGCAGGTAACTCGCAAGTGGTAAAGGCGAAGGTAGCAACGATGAAATCATTAGATATCAAAGGTGAAATCGAAGATATGTTAATCACCTTGGAATCTCAACTGCACATCATCCGTCCTACAGCCAAGCATGAAGACTTGTTTATTTATTTGGTGCTTGATAAATCAAAAGCCAATCTTGCATTAGCCCGCCGTAAGGTACAAGCCGTAGAAAATAAACTAGAGATATAATTCGGTTGGTCGTGTTCAAAAAATGAGTGATTTATCAAACTCTCCTTGTTGCTTATCGCGCCTTAAATAAGACAAGACTGGCAACAAGGTCAAATTCGCTATGTACGTACTGTACATAGCGAATTATTATTTTATAGGCAGTAGTAACAACTTAACGAGCGTGAGCCGTTTTATCAAGTGGTGGCAAAATGAAGTGTATTGCATACGTCAGTAGAGTGCCAATCAGTGATCGCACTATTCGAATGCCTACTGGGTTATCAGACATCGTTAGCGTCTCTCGCAAGCACAATCCAAAATCGCAAATTACGGGTATCATCTCTTACCGTGACGGTCAGTATCTGCAAGTGCTAGAAGGCCCTTATCTGGAAGTAGACAAGTTAATGAGTAAGATAGCTTCTGATCCTAGACATGAAGATCTTTGGGTGTTTTTGGATGTGCGCGTGATCAAACGCAGCTTTCATAATTGGGCTGTGAGCGTGTTTGATTTTGTGGATCAAGGCAACTTTTTTAATGCGTTCATTGAGAATAATAGCGCTGTGTTAAACAGCTTTAATGAGTCTCAACAAAGACGTATTCAACCGTTTATTGATATAAAAAAATCTGATACGGTGCCTGAAAAGTATTATGAAGGTAAGGATTTAAGATTGCTGGCATGGCCTGATCTCAACAATGAAAGCCAGCCGCAGATGATTATGAACCTGTGTATCAAATTGACTAAAAAGCCTTATTCGTTTAATGCACTAGCGGACAGTGGTGAGTTTGGCAGCCATCATCAAGTCACACAGATTATCAGAGAGTTCGATCGTTTAGGTTTATTGAGCGTCACAGAGGCAGCACCGATACATGAGCAAACCGTAAATGAGAAAAAGCCTAACAAATTTTATGGTGCGATCAAAAAATTCTTAGGAATGAGGTAAAAAATTGAATTATCAGAAACTAGCAATCATTGGTGAAGTAGGTGCTGGAAAGACTCAGTTGGTCAAAACCCTAAGCGAGATAAGCCCCATCGAAACAGAAGCAAAATCTAGTATTGATATCGGTAAAGAGTACACGACAGTCGGCATCGATTATGGGCGCATCACTCTGTTTGACGATATGGCACTAGGTATTTACGGTGTGCCAGGTCAAGAGCGTTTTTCTTTTTTATGGGAGTTCGTCAATCAGTCGCTATGGGGATTGCTCATTTTGATTAGATATGGCGAGACACCCGATTATGCCAATTTAGATAAGCTGTTACACTTTTTTGCGCCAGAAAAAAATCAGACCACGTGTATCATTGGTATCACTCATTGCGAGGATGCTGACAAAGATAGCCTTTCAGCACTGGGACAAGAAATAAGAGTGATGTTGATGCAGCATAATGTGGTGGCACCCGTGCTCCATACAGATCCTAGAAATAGAGAGTCCGCTGTGTCTCTGTTGTCATTATTTAATACCCTTAATAATCAAGACTAATGCCAGATATGACTATGTTAAAAGAAAAATTAGACGAAAAATCACCAGCAAAAATAGCGTTATTAAGCCATATGAAAGCATTGTGTGACGCCAATAGAGAAGTCATATTGGTTAGCTTATGCACCACAGATGGCTTTCCCATTAGTTGCTTTTCGATCAGTGAATTGAGCAATCAAACGGACAAGTTTGCGGCGATGAGTAGCACGCTATCAGCGCTGAGCGATTCATCCGCGAGTCAAATGAAGCAGGGCAAGTGCGACATCACTATCGTCGAAGCCACTGCTGGGAATATGCTATTTGTCAAAACTGACTATATTGTTAAACCTTGTGTATTGACCGTGGTAGCGCAGAATAAGATGGCACTAGCAGAAGCAAGATATAAGACCAAAAAATTGATTGGTGTCATTTCTGCTATCACTGAGTAAGGCGCATAAGTAACTAAGATTGCTGGATTCGGTAGGCTATAAGCGATAATTCAACGTGATAGACATGTGATATTATTTGCGTGATCAAATATCGACACTGTATTCAGGTATCGACCTTGTATAAAGGTAATGCCCTGACCTTTGACGACCATATCTACCAAAAACGCACCATTAGTGGCATTAATTTTGGCATGAGTCGTGTGGTTGTGCCTTCTGCGTCGGTCAGCTATAGGTTGCTTCTTTTGCCCAGACCATATTGTAAAAACTCATGATTTCTCAAATCTGCTAGCGTCTCAAGTAATCCCATCCTGCTCAGATAACCGGGACTGGCACAGAGCGAATAACGAGTCAGCGCCAGCCGTTTTGTTTGGTCGCTGGAATCTTGCAGCTCTTAAGGCGAACGGCGAGCTCATACCCTTTTTCGATTAAATCAATGTCGATCAGAAAAACCCAACTCAACGTTTAGGACGGGACAGCAGTGCTGTATCTATCGGTGATGGCGCGTAATGAAGAACTTCTACAGTACGTTACGTAGAGGCTTGTCACGTATTAACTATCGGGCGAATAGGCTGAATTTATGCTGTTGGCTCTATTCTAAAATGAATGGTTCGATTTTGAAGTAAACGGTTCTGCTGTGGCTATTTGACGCTATATTTACAGTATTATTGTTCTGAAAGTTAGAGTAATTAATTACAGTCAATAATTTTTTTTGAGAGCTTATTTTTTATAACTTGTTCTTTGATAGCGTAATATACAAAGCACCACTTAACGGATTGTTGAGCGGTGCTTTTTTGAGTCAAGATATCAGTTTTAGATAGTGGTTTTTTAGGTACTAATTCTAACGGTACTGAGCTTAAAGATACTAAGCTTAAAGATACTATCAAGGATAAATAGTTAGGCTTTGCTTTTTTTACGACCCATCAAGCTATTAGCTACCCATGCTGGACCAATTAATAAGAATTGTAAGTCTTCAAAAAACGAGGGTTTTTTGCCTTCAATTTTATGACCGATGAACTGTCCAATCCAAGCAACCACAAAAACAGCTGCCCAAACCTTAAAGCCCCATGGTAATAATGCCATTACTGACAAACAAATAAGAATAAACATCCCCATCGCCAAGAATAACGGCGTGGATAGACGCATATAAAATAACAATACCAACGCGCTAAGTACCAAGGTAAACCAGACTGATAGCGACATGCCCATGCCTAACAGGCTGACAAATATCGTGGGAACGCATAGCCAATGGATCTTCTTATTGACTAGGTTTTGATGACTGACAGAATACTCACTAAGCCATTGCTCAAGTGTGCGTTTAGACAGGCGCTTTTGCTGGGTACGAGACATACTAACCTCCATGTTAGTAGATGAATTGAAAAATCTCTCCTGTCAGTTGTAGCACTAATTGAGCCAGTCCACCACATTATCTGATAGACGCCACAGTCAAAACCTATAACGTTATCAACATGTTTGCCAATATCTGCGAGCTCTTTGGTTTTATTCTTTTAAGATATCACCACTTATGACCATACAAGATAAGCGTTAACCTTGTTCACTGCGCTGCCATTCATACAAACCAATAAAGGCGTTTATTTGATATATCATAGTTTGAATGGCAAAAATGTAATTGCCTGACATTAGATTGACGATGAGCCAGACAAAGTTAACGATAATCCATAACCACCAGTTAAATGAATAGCGCAAAATCATCGCGGCTTGTGCAGTAATGGAGAGGACAAAAGCAATGACGTTGATCCAAAAGAAGGAAATAAATCCTAGGAATTTACTATTATCATCTTCAACCACTGCATAGCCATAGCTGGCTAGTAAATTATTTACCGTGGGGAAAAGTGCGAGACCAATAATAATAAAGGCGGCGGTAATCAACCAAACCGCTTTGCTCGCCGCCTTTGGTATCATGTCGCCATCAGGATCGGTATGTTTTGACCAATAAAAAATACCGTAGACATGGGTGAAAAAGTTAAAGAGCGGCGCGAGCATCAAACCGACTGCACCAGACGTCGCCTGCACGACGACTTCTCCCGCAGTCGCTGCCATTCCCAGCCCGTTGCCCATGACGTTTTTGCGAAATGATAGCGAAACCACACAGACCAAACCAACGAAAGACACGCCCAAATAAAACATATCAAGCGTGGTGTGTTCTGTTGTGAGCCAAAAACCTGCGGATAAGGCTATCACCCCGCAAATGAACCAAGTGACAATCCATTGCATCGCCCACTTTCCAGTAATATTATCTAATAGCTGAATACGCATAAAGCCTTTTTCCTTAAAGTATTAAAACTACAATGAGTTCTTATTTTATTTTTTAGTATCCTATTATTTTTGTATTATCGCTATTCTTGCCATCGCTATTTTTACCATCTCCTCTATCTGTTATAAACATACTGATCGATAAGCAGCAGCGCTTGCTGATAGCGCGCATCGTAATCTGGCTGATCAACCATATGTGGTTTGATATCATGACGAGCAAAAATATCGACAAGACGTCGCTCAAAGCGTCCACGCGCCTCAGGCGTGCCCAATGAGCGCATACCATCATCAATCCACGGCGTATTGTTATCCAGCATAATGGTATGATCTAAGCGAAACTCATCGATACAAGCCGCCACAAAAGGATGGCTGCGACCTTCATATTCTTCACAAAATGCTTGAGTGGTCACAAAATCGGTATCAACGATGGTGACAGGAGCGGTCGCATTAGCCGCCGCATCTCTTATAGCTTGAGCATGCTGAAGGGCAATCGGACCATAGTCATTATATTGTAGACCGACTTCACTACCGCCCAAATCTGTACCGACATATAAGCGTCCCATCTCTAAAGCAAAGCTGGCGCCATAATAATTGGCCAGTTTATGCACCAATGTGGTCTTACCCGAACTTTCGCCGCCAACAATCGCCACCGTTTTGGTATAGTTGCCGCGCGCTTGCGGGTGAATAGCTGACCAATGCGCGACTGGATTACGAGCGATGGCATAAGAATCAAACTCAGGCTGTAGCGGGGTCGTGATGACTGGCATCGATAATCGTTCATAGACATCACTCTGCGCCAATGGGTGGTTTTCTGCGACAAACAAGGCTGTATCTGCTGGTAAGTCGAGCGCTCTCGTCAAACGTTGTAGTTTGGCATTGCTGGCGGGAATGTCGATTGTCACATCGAAGAAGCTATCATGTAGCGGCAGCTCAATCTCATGAGTGGTATGAATCTGGATAAATGGCAAATCAGCACACGCCATCTGTAGCCAACGTGCTTTATCTTGCAAAGTAATCTCAAAGTCTGGATGCGGTGCTGGATGCGCCATAATGATAATATGCAAGGTTTTCACTTGTCCTGCCGCAGCCAATATACTGCGCATTTGACCTAAATGTAGTGGCTCAAAATGTCCAATCATCAATCCTGACTCGTACATAGCTTTCCTTAATTTTTAGTCATGCTTCATCGCACTAATTTTATAGATAGACTGCTGGAATATCTGTTATTTACCAGCATGTTATAAAGGTTTAAGGCGATTTACAGGTAGGTTATTGTAAAGGGGTGTTTTTTTATACGACTTTTTTCTGATAAAAATATGACCAAGTTA
The DNA here is from genome assembly GCF_904846065.1 of Psychrobacter immobilis. Taxonomy (NCBI): domain Bacteria; kingdom Pseudomonadati; phylum Pseudomonadota; class Gammaproteobacteria; order Moraxellales; family Moraxellaceae; genus Psychrobacter; species Psychrobacter immobilis. The sequence continues at coordinate 2,693,554 of NZ_CAJGZV010000001.1, read as the reverse complement.
TTAATTTAACTGTAAGTGTTTGAGTATCTCACCATTTCTGAAGGTCCATCTACACAATATCTATGTGCTGAAAATGGCTAAATATTGGATTTGTAACAACATGTGTAATATGGCAGCAATAAAGCTAATCTTGAAACATTTTGAAATAACTATTTAAAATCAGCAGTTTATGAGGTTTTATGACAGATTAGGGCAAGCTTGGTTAGCATAAACTCACAAAGTACGTCTATACGTTCAACAGATAAATATTAAATAGTTGCTATACTTATCCATAAGTTAAGAAGGCTAAGCAGCTTCCTAACTACAATCGGAAAAAAGCATAAAAACAGAAGAAAAAAAGCAGAATTTCAAATAACAATAGAAACAATAGAGAGGTATTTGATTTGGCTAAACTAGCAAAACTACATCGCTCACAGAACAATCGCATGATAGCAGGTGTGATGGGCGGCATTGCCGAATACGTTGGCTGGTCACCGACTTGGGTGAGAGTATTATTCGTGATTATCTCATCCTTGAGTGCAGCAGTACCTGGCATCTTAATTTATATAATTTTATGGATAATCATGCCAAAAGCGACTAGTGCGTCTTACCAATAAGATTTTTTTATATTTGCTCGTATCTTTTTAATAGCTTAATAGCAGTACTATTTTAATATTATCGTTTTGATAGCATCACTATCGAGATTAGCTCAGATAGATTTTTACCAAAAAAAGAGAATAGCAGTCCAACTAAAAAACAAAAAGCCTGACTCATCAGGATACCAAAGACATACCTTTCCTCCTGCCCAGATGCTCGCGCATTTGGGTATTTTTTTATCTGCTACTTTTGTGCCTCCTATATTGCAGCAGTTTGATTATAAATGAGCCTTATAACGACTCGTTTAGGTCTGCAGCATAAATTTAATTGATGTAAATATAGATAAAACGGTCAATTTTTAGTAAGGTGAGCAGGCAAATAGAGTCGTTGCCGAATAGGCTATACGAGTGCTATCAAAACTTTATTTATAAATATCCATTCCACAGTGGCTTTACTATGAAAACCCAAACTATGACATCCCAAGCGACAACTCCGATGATAGAAAATACAGACCCTCAACCGATGACGTTTCAGGATTTAATCCTAACCCTACAGAATTATTGGGCAGATAAGGGCTGCGTTATCTTGCAGCCTTATGATATGGAAGTCGGCGCGGGTACTTTTCACACCGCGACATTTTTACGCTCGTTAGGTCCTGAGCGTTGGAATGCTGCCTATGTGCAGCCATCGCGTCGTCCAACCGATGGTCGCTACGGTGACAACCCCAACCGCTTGCAGCATTACTATCAGTTTCAAGTGGTGCTAAAGCCAAATCCACCCAATATCCAAGAGCTGTATTTGGACTCGCTAAGAGCCATTGGTATTGATCCATTGGTGCACGATGTGCGTTTTGTTGAAGATAACTGGGAGTCGCCAACGCTGGGTGCGTGGGGACTAGGCTGGGAGATTTGGCTCAACGGTATGGAAGTGACGCAATTTACGTACTTCCAGCAAGTAGGCGGTCTTGAGTGCTTCCCAGTGACCGGCGAGATTACCTACGGTCTTGAGCGCTTGGCGATGTATGTACAAGGCGTCGATAGCGTTTATGATTTGGTCTGGGCAGATGGTGAGTTTGGTCGCGTCACTTATGGCGATGTTTTCCATCAAAACGAAGTTGAGCAATCGACCTATAACTTTGAGCACGCAGATGTGCCGATGATGGGTCAGATGTTTGACTTTTATGAGCAGCAAGCAGATAAGTTGGTTGCCGAAGGTTTGCCATTACCTGCCTATGAGATGGTACTAAAAGCCTCACATGCTTTTAATTTACTCGATGCTCGTGGTGCGATTTCAGTGACCGAACGTCAGCGTTTTATCCTACGTGTGCGTACGCTTGCCCGTAAGGTTGCCATTGGTTACGTCGAAGCACGCGCTAAGTTAGGCTTTCCATTGGCAGATGAGGTACATCGTCAAGCGGCGCTCGATAAGTATTTGCCAAAAGAAGAAGCCGCTGAGAATACAGAAATCAATCAAGCTATTGATAACAATCAATCTACTAATAACAATAAATAGGAGCATCCCATGAGTACCATTCTATTTGAACTGGGGTGTGAAGAGCTACCTCCAAAAAGCCTAAAGCCACTACGTGATGCGCTACAAGCAAGTGTGATAGCGCAGTTAACTGAAGCTGATATTACCTTTGATAGCATTAAAGCTTTTGCTGCGCCGCGTCGTTTGGCACTTCAAATTCAGGGCATTAGCGATAAGCAGCCGGATCGTAGCGAGCAAAAACGCGGCCCTGCGATTAAAGCCGCGTTTGATGCGGAAGGTAATCCAACACGTGCAGCGATGGGTTTTGCCAAGGGTTTAGGTATTGAAGCCAGCGAGTTGATAACGATTAACACCGACAAAGGTGATTATGTCGGTTATGAGCAAGTCATTCATGGTCAAGCAACTACTGAACTGTTAGCTGCCATTTTCCAGACTGCACTAGACAATCTACCGATTGCTAAGCGTATGCGTTCAGGTGCCAGCCGCAATGAATTTGTGCGTCCAGTACAGTGGGCGGTATTGATGCAAGATAGCACCGTCATTGATGCGATCATTCAGGGGCATCAGACAGGCACGCAAACTCGTGGTCATCGCTTCCATAGTCCTAATTATCATGAGATTGCGCATGCCAATGACTACGAAGAGTTACTAGGTGGTTTAAAAGTGGTTGCTGATTTTGATAAGCGTCAAATGCTGATTAAAAACCAAGTCAAAGCCTTGGCTGATGAAGTTAATTCAGATGCTATCGTGCCGCAAGATTTGTTGGATGAAGTAACCGCATTGGTTGATTTCCCTATTGCTTTACGTGCAAGTTTTGAACCGCGCTTTTTACAAGTGCCACAAGAAGCGCTTATCTCTACCATGCAAGCCGATCAGAAGTATTTTTGCTTAACCGATAAAGCGGGCAAATTACAGCCGTACTTTATTTTCATCACCAACATTGAGTCAAAAGATCCCAATCAAATTATCGAAGGTAATGAGAAAGTCGTGCGTCCACGTTTGGCTGATGCCGAGTTTTTCTTCTTACAAGACCAGAAGCAGCCATTATTTGCGTTGACAGAAAGCCTCAAAACTCGTGTCTTCCAAGACAAGCTGGGTACGATTTGGGAAAAATCTGAGCGTATTGCCAAGCTTGCCGCCTTTATTGCCGCCTTGATGCAACAGCAAGGTCAGCAGATTGATATCGATGAAACGGTGCGTGCGGGTATTTTGTCCAAAGCCGATTTGGCAAGCTCGCTCGTAGGTGAATATCCTGAATTACAAGGTATTGCAGGCACTTACTATGCGCGTTTGAATAATGAGCCTGAAGCAGTCGCGGCAAGTTTAGAAGAGCAATATTTGCCCAAGTTCAGTGGCGACGTATTACCACAGACGCCAATTGGCATTTGCTTAGCATTAGCCGACCGTTTAGATACGCTTGTTGGTATTTTTGCCATTGACCAAGCACCGACGGGTTCAAAAGATCCGTTCAGTCTACGTCGTTCAGCCATCGGTATCTTGCGTATTTTGATCGAAAAGCAATTGCCAATTAATTTGGTAGCGCTCGTTGAACAAGCGGTCAAAGGCTATAGTGACGCTGAAGGCAGCAAGATTGAAAAAATGGGCGATACGTTTACTCAGGTCATGGCATTCTTAAACTCGCGCTATCGGGCGATGTATACCGAGCAGGGAGTGAGCGTCGATACCATTCAGGCAGTGCAAGCGATTAACCCGCATATGCCGCTCGATTTTGATCAGCGTATTCGCGCGGTACAAGCCTTTAGCGAATTGTCACAAGCTTCAATGCTTGCTGATTCAAACAAGCGTGTCGCCAATATATTGGCCAAATCAGAAGTGAGTGTCGCTGATACTGTCGATGAAGCGCTATTGTCTGAGCCTGCGGAGCAAAGCTTATATGCAAGTGTGCTGCAAGCGCAGACGGCGGTTAAACCGCTGCTAGAACAAGCTGATTACACACAAGTATTGCAAACGCTTGCCAGCTTAGATGAGCCGTTGACGCAATTCTTTGATAATGTGATGGTCAACAGTGAAGACGCTGCCCTTAAAAACAACCGCTTAGCGCTGCTTAAGCAAGTACGCGCATTGTTTTTAACCGTCGCTGATATCAGTGAGTTGCAGCTATAGTTTCACTAATATAGATCGCTCACTTTATTGTTTTCTATTTAATACAAAAACTGGCCCGCTATGGCCAGTTTTTTACAACGTATCATGGCATTTATTGATAAATGGATGGACAATTAACTCGCTAAAGCATAGCACTATCGTCAGTATTGCTGGTTAAGTTATACTGTTCAGACGTATTGAATAATCCGCCAAGCGTCTTCTATCATTCATAGCGCTTACTCATATTCAAAGGAGCACTGCCGTGTTTGCTGTTATCATTATCATCATCGTTATTTGGATAGTAATGTGGGGGTTTTATAAATTTATGTACCCGCGTGCGCCCAAAAGCATGATGCCAAAAAAAGGGGATGTGATTACACCGCGTCAGTGCAATTTTTGTGGCAACAGCTTAGCTGAATACCGCGGCGTCCTTGAAACCAAGCCCAACTTGGCTGCAAATAGTGAGAGTGCTATTGGCGAAAACCAAGCATTGTTTTTTTGCAATTATGAGCATCAAGCAGACTTTCATGCAGGTAAAGTTTATAACTCTAATGTATAAATAATTATATTATGACTTAGGCATAAAAAAGCGCTTGGCTCATCAGAGCGAAGCGCTTATTGTTTCGTCGCTTAATATGCGCTTATAAAACAGACTGTGCGTCTTTCATAATTTTATTTAATAGCGCTTCAGATTGTTTGTCTTGCTGTAGTCGATCTTCATCGCTTCTTTGATTGGTGTGTATTTTTTCATACAAATTCAAGCAGCACAGTACTAAGATACTTTCTTGACTGAGGCTTGGCGCATCTCGTTTGAGATCTAGCGCATGGTTATTGATATACGAGACAGCTGAGAGCAGCTCTTCTTGTTCGTGTACTGGGCAATATATAGGATAAGTGACACCCGCAATTGCAATATCAACCTTTTTGATTTGTGGTTCAGGGATAGTGGTTTTCACAGTAGCACTCGACGTATTTGAACCAGTTGCAGCGACTGGTTGTGGTTTAGAAGAAATATTCTGCTGTTGGCCATTTTGTGGCTTTTTTTCTATAGAGTTTTTGTGGTCATCGGTCATGATAAATCCTACAATGTCTGGTCAGTAAAATGAGTAATATAAAATATTACCGTTTTGATTTTGTCGGTTTCATTAGCAAGTAGTGGTGATCGGTCATCGTTTATTGCTATCCCTGATCAGCCTTCTACTTGATCGATGTGAGTTAAGCGTTTTAATACAACTTGTGTACGCTCAGCTGCCAATTGATTCTTTTTCTGCAGCTCACTGTTTTGCTGTTTAATATCGCTATATTGCTGCTTTAATTCATTATTTTGTTGCTGTAACTGGCTGTTTTGTTGTTGCAATTGGCTGACCTGTTTTTGCAATTTATCTTGCTCTTCGCCTATCATATGATGCGCTTCAGCCAAGCTTTGGTAGCGCTTGTCGAGATCGTTCAATTGTTTTTTGGCACCGTCGCGTTCGCTATGACTAGTGTTGAGCTTGGTCGTTAATGCTGCAAGCTCTTGAGGGTCGCTAACAGGATGCTGTTTGAGGCTGCTAAGTTCAGCACTGACAAGCTGATACTGTTTTTTTATGTCGAGTATCATTTTTTCTAATATTCTAAGTTGATCATACATAGTCAGTTTTTATCCTTAACAAGTAAGCGTGAATGAATTTTGTTCTCTGCGTTTAATAATGCCATAGGTGACCGCATAATATCTATATCAACAAAGTAATTACCTATATTAGACGTTGTTTGTTTATTTTTATTAGCCATGGTTTGATTGATAATATCAAGCGATGTCTCACACCTATTTTATTCGTCTATTTTTATTTTTTGAGCAATAATCAATTACTAGGATCTTTATTATGAATGACAATATCTCTGGCTGGAATACATGGCTGACTGCTTTTGATGACTGGACTGACGTATCTATCAGCGAAGTGCATGGCTTGATGACAGGGCTTATGACTGCCTGTAATGCGCCTGATGAGCAAGTATGGGCTAAGGTATTTGAGGAGCTCAGTTTTGCGCCTTTACCTGATGAGGCATTGACACTGTTAACAGAAGAAGCGGAAGACACTGTTTTTCAGCTTAAAGACAAAGACGATGCTTATTCTTACACGCCATTAGTACCAGATGATGAACATGATTTGTACGAGCGCGTGATGGCATTGAAACAGTGGGCAAATGGTTTTATGACGGGTTTTGGGATTACCGACTGTGGTCTAAGTGGTGACGAAAATGAGATGTTGTCTGATTTGGCTAAAATCGGTGGTATTCGCTTAGAAGATGATGAAAACTTTGAAGGTGGCGAAGAGTCTTATCTGCATATTTATGAGTTTGCGCGCATGGTGCCAGTGAGCTTTGCCACCCGAACGCGTAAACCTGTCAAAGATATCGCTCTAATTGCTGGACTGGCTATCGATGCCAAAACCACCAAAGAGCTGCAGGCAGAAGGCAGGTTACCAAAGCCAATGCCGCCAGTCGTTGATGCGATGAATCAAAACCGTCCTTCATAATAAAGACGCTATCGTAAGAAGCAATCTGTCATAAAAGCCAACTTATTATCCATGCTAGGGCGTGTCCTCAATCTACGAGAAAGCGACTAAATGGGCTAAAAATAGTTAAATCTTGCAAAACTACGTCAAATAGCTGGTTAATGTCCCGATATTATCTGCGCTATTTTTCTGATTCGGCTATCATTTATCTCATTTTTATCACCATTTTTAAAATGAGAACACGCCCGAGTATTTTCTAAAAAGATATGAGAGATTTTAAGAGTCATTAATGGCGCTTAGGTAATAGAAGGGAGATTATGATGATTACCGATAATGATATGATGTATTTGCGCCGCTGCGTAGAGCTTGCTACTGAAGCTTTAGAGGCGGGCGATGAGCCATTTGGTAGCGTATTGGTCGACGGCGACGGTCATGTGCTGCATGAAGATCGTAACCGAGCCAATTCTGTCGATGCTACTTATCATCCTGAGATTGCCGTTGCTAAATGGGCAGCAGCAAATATGACAGCGGAGGCGCGCGCTAACGCTGTGGTTTATACCTCAGGCGAGCATTGTGCCATGTGTTCGGCCGCGCATGCGTGGGCAGGGCTTGGTCGTATCGTTTATGTCAGCTCATCAAAACAGTTGGATGAATGGATGCAGGAGATGGGCGTAAAATCCTCATCACCGATCAATTCATTAAGTATTCAAGAAGTGGCTCCGAACATACCAGTACAAGGTCCGATTGCAGGCTTAGATGCAGAAGTAAAGGCGCTGCAACAGCGCGCATTTCAAAGATGCTAACGCTTTCTATTTTTACCATTCCAGAAATTACAGTAGCGAAAAATGAGTGCGAGTACTACATCTAGTAGGCTTGGAAAATTTAACATCGCTAACCGTATTTCTAAAATCGGTATTATATCGTGATAAGGATATTTCATGACTTCGAACAATAATAATCAGCTCAAAAATACGTCTTACCCTGCGCATAGTATCGATTGGCTAACGCGTTTGATTGCTTTTGATACGGTCAGTCGCCATTCAAATTTAGCATTGATTGAAGATGTGCAAGCGTACTGTGAACAATTAGGTTTGATAGTAGATTTGACTTTTAATGAAGCCAAAAACAAAGCCAATCTATTCGTTACTGTGCCAGCAGGGGCAAACGCTGACGAAGTCAATCACGGTCTGGTGCTGTCTGGTCATACTGACGTAGTACCAGTTGATGGTCAAGATTGGACGTCAGATCCATTCACTGCGACGATACGTGGCGATAAGCTATATGGACGCGGTGCGTGTGATATGAAAGGCTTTATCGCTTGTGCATTGACATTATTACCACGCGCTGTGCAGTTATCAAATAGCGGTCAGTTACGTCGTCCACTGCATTTAGCATTGTCATTCGATGAAGAAGTGGGCTGTTTGGGTGCGCCATTGATACTGGCAGATTTGAAAGCGCGTGGTATCACACCTGATTATTGTATCGTCGGTGAGCCAACCAATATGACGATGGTTGTGGCACATAAAGGCATTGCCGTTTATCGTTGCCGCGTCCATGGTAAGTCTGCGCATTCGTCATTGACCGCCCAAGGTGTCAATGCTATCAGCTATGCCAGTCGTTTGATTGGTTATGTTGATGAGTTGGCAGAAGAGATTAGTCATCGCAGTGATAATGATGCGCTGTTCGATGTGCCTTATTCCACATTGTCTGTAGGCACGATTCGAGGTGGTACCGCGACCAATATTGTGCCTAATTTGTGCGAGTTTACCTTTGACTATCGTAATCTGCCGCATATGACACAAGAGGATATTCTTGCACCGATTCAAGCGAAAGTGGCAGAATTAAATGCCCAGATGCAAGCACGTGCTGCCGATACCGGCATTGAGCTGATGCAAGAAGAAAGCGTACCGGCAATGACTGATAACGACAGTGCTGAATTGCAATCGTTAATAGCCGCACTGACTGGAGATAACGAGCGTCATAAAGTGGCTTATGCAACTGAGGGCGGGCAATTTACCAATGCTGGCATCCCAACGATTATCTGCGGTCCCGGTAGTATTGAGCAGGCGCATAAAGCTGATGAATATGTCGAGCTGAGTGAAATTGAGCGCTGTGATGGTTTTTTACAGAAGTTATTAGACAGCTGTACGATCAATTGATGGATTAAATCAGCAAGTGACGAGTTAGCAGAAGAGACACCGTCGTTATGGCGGTGTTTATTTTTTAGCAGTTTGGCATTATTACGATAAATTTTTATAAATAATAAAGTAGGGGTTGGTCGATGTCTTGGCATCTGTTTGCAGTATTCTTTGCAAGTACGTTTTTTATTTCAGCGACCCCAGGTCCAAACATGCTACTGGCATTTCAGTATGGCATGAACTATGGCGTAAAGCGCACATTGTGGACGCTGGCAGGACTGAGCCTTGGGTTGTTTATTTTGCTGCTATCGACACTACTTGGACTCGATGTGATCAGTCGCCAGTCGCCTTGGTTGTTGACAGTCATTAAAGCAGTGGGTGCGGCGTATTTAATCTATCTGGGTATTAGCTCTTGGCGCGATGTAGGCGATGGCAGCTTGATGAGTGATGCTCGTGAAATGAGCGAAGAAGTCGCGGCTGAATATTCTATTTCTGGCAGTGAAGATACAGCTGGTACACCGCAGCCACGTTCGCTCTCAAGCGCAGCGGTGAGAATCTCGCCAAGCAATGTAACCTTGTTCCGTACAGGTGTTTGGGTATCGCTATCTAACCCCAAAGCCATCTTATTTTTTGCAGCTTTTTTCCCCAAATTTATCAATTTTAGTGCGCCGTTATGGCCGCAATATGTTTTATTAACGATAGGGTTGTTCTTAAGTGAAACAATTTGGCAGATCGTATATACCTTGGGTGGCAAAAAGCTAGCAAGCTGGCTCGATGTTGGTAATCGCTTAGCTTGGCTCAATCGTGGATGTGGGGTAATATTTATAATTATCGCTGCTGCTTTATTGGCTGAAGTGATAAATAGTTTTATAGCTTAAAAACTACTGATAAGATTTTAAATTAAAGTGATTAATTGAACACACGTTTATTAAATTATTTTCTATACAAGCCAAATTAATTATTGACTTTAATTTTTAAATCGTTATTATTGGCTCATTGATTTATATTGCTTATCTTTCATAAGCGATAAATCGTTTCAATTAACCTGCTATTGTCGTCCTGACATTAGCCACAACCTATGGAGGAATCATCGTGTCCTATATAACTACCAAGACGTTTTTAAAGATTGAATGTGTAAACCACATGACAGCAATGACACCTTCGAAAAGGTTTGGCTAAATTTTTATATAAGCTATTGAGTGATGTCCTATTTACTGATATCAACGAATAGCCTTCTGTATCTACTTGAGCTATCTCTTTTCTAAGTCTACTGTGCCAAATTTGCTCTGCGATCATGCTAAGCCATATTGCGCTTGCTGTTATCTGTTTACCTAACATTTTTCTTTACCGTTATTGCTAATAAAGCGACTCAGGCTATGATTTAGCTAAAGCTTTTCTATGCGTATAATATTTACGCTGTGGCCGACGGTTCTGATCTATATTATCTTTCTTTAAAATGTCTATAATAAATCAACCATGAATTTTTATTGATTTTTTAATTAATAAGAATACGGTATTTTATTGCCTAAATTTTATAATTTATTAATTTCATTTCTTATTAAACGTTTCGTTTAATTGAGATAGATAAGTAATATCTAAAAATTATAAAAACTGGTAATGATAAAAAATGCATGGCTATAAAATAAAAAAATGGAAATAACAAATTATGAGCATTCAATTAGTATTAAACGAAAATCGAAAACACGGCGTACCAGTCAAGATTTATACCTCGGACGTTGAGCAAGGTGCGATGCAGCAACTACGCAATTTAGCCCAGCTAGAGTTTGTGCATTCACACATTGCAGTGATGCCCGATGTGCACGTTGGCAAAGGCGCTACAGTCGGCAGCGTGATACCGACCAAGTCAGCCATCATTCCTGCTGCAGTTGGGGTAGACATTGGCTGCGGTATGAACGCCGTACGTTTGTCCCTGACGGCGAGCGATCTGCCTGATAGCTTACGGTCGTTACGATCGATCGTTGAGCAGCAAGTGCCAGTCGGCTTCAATATGCACAAACAAATCCAAGCCAAAAACTCCACGCTTGATCCGTTAGGTAAACGCCTAAAACCGATTACTGATAAACACCCGGGTTTGCTTAAAATGCTTAAAGGTTTTGAGCGTACTTGGGCGAAGCAGTTGGGAACACTCGGCGGTGGCAATCACTTTATTGAGCTGTGCTTGGATGAGAACAATGATGTCTGGGTCATGCTGCATTCTGGCAGTCGCGGCATCGGTAATTGTATCGGCCAGTACTTTATTAACCTTGCCAAAAAAGAGCGTCAATCGCGCTTCGGTCATGTGCCAGATCGAGATTTGTCTTACTTTGCCGAAGGGTCTGATAGCTTTGCTGATTATGTCGAAGCAGTGGGCTGGGCGCAGGACTACGCGTTAGAGAACCGCCGTGAGATGATGCGTCTCGTCATTAAGTCATTGCAGTCGCCACAAGCGGGATTACCACGATTTCAGCTGACCAAAGAAGCAATCAATTGTCATCATAACTATGTCAATGAAGAGGTGCATTTTGGTGAGCAAGTCTATGTGACCCGTAAAGGTGCGATCAGTGCCTATGCAGGTGAGCTTGGCATTATCCCAGGTTCTATGGGTGCCAAGTCCTTTATTGTGCGTGGTCTGGGCGAAGCTGAATCGTTTTGCTCATGTTCACATGGGGCAGGGCGACAGATGAGTCGAGGTAAAGCCATGCGAGCATTCACCATCGATGAGCTAAAGGCGCAGACGGATGGCGTCGAGTGTCGCAAAGACAAAGGTGTCATCGATGAAATACCCGGAGCGTATAAAGACATTGATGAAGTGATGGCCAATCAAGCTGACTTGGTCGAAGTGGTGCATACGCTGAAGCAGGTCATGTGTATTAAAGGCTAACGAGTTAAACCATAGCGAGCCACGACGGTGCCAATCGAGCTAAATGTACTAAGTGTACAATTTGCGCTCGATTTTCTAGTCGTGACACCACCATGCTATCACTCGAATATATAGAACGATACTAGAAATATAGGTAACAACATGAGCTTAAAACAAACCCTAAAAAAGGCCAAGCAAATTGAAAGGCAGTTAGAATGTCAAAACGATGCTGATAATAATCCAAGTCAGCATTCTCTAGGCACAGTCAAGCCGCGCAACTACTTAGCACTGGACCCACTATTAAGAAAAGGTGGTATTCACGAAAAGGAAGATATCGATATCGTTCGAAAAAAACGTCGCCGTGAGACCAAGCAGCAATTGCGGCAGACAGACTGGTTATCGGAATAGGTACCAGTCAAATATAGAACAGCGATTCATTATTTTATGAGTCAATAACCATCAACAAAAAAGCCGTTCGCTACCAGTAGCAAACGGCTTTTTCTTACTCAAACTTATAACTTAACGGTTATGCCAATACTTCTATTAGCTCACCTTTTACCATGTGCGGGCTGACGAAATCAGTAATACTTACGCTCACGAGTTTACCCAACATCTCATCCATTTTTTCAACATCATGAGGGAACATGACGGTACGGGTATTATCCGCAGTACCGATTAAGCAATCAGGATGACGGTTGGCAACTTGCTCCACCAACACACGTGTCGTGGTGCCGACCATTTCATGAGTTTTCGCAAGTGTTGAGTCAATGATGACTTTTTGAAATTCAGCCAAGCGCTCTTTTTTAGTTTTGAAACTCACATCATCTGGCAATTCTGCCGCTGGTGTGCCCGGACGTTTAGAGTAAATAAAGCTGTAAGAGTGATCGAAATTCAATTCTTTTGCCAAGTTCAACGTATCTTGGAAATCTTGATCTGTCTCGCCAGGGAATCCAATAATAAAGTCACTCGATAAGTGAATATCTGGGCGAATGGCTTTAAGCTTATTAATCTGATTGATATAGACATCAATCGTGTGATTGCGCTTCATCGCTGCCAAGATAGCATTCGAACCACTCTGTACTGGCAAGTGCAAGTGAGAAACCAGCTCTGGCAATTGTGCATAGGCATCAATGATGTCATCTGTGAATTCTAGCGGATGGCTGGTCGTATAGCGAATACGCTCGACACCATCGACATGCGAGACATAATGTAATAGCTCAGCGAAACGGCAAATGCTGCCGTCGTCTTTCTCACCGCGATAGCCGTTGACGTTTTGACCCAATAGGTTGATTTCACGCACGCCTTGCGCCGCCAAGCTATCAATTTCAGCCAATACGTCGTCGAGTGGACGTGATAGTTCTTCACCGCGGGTATAAGGCACCACGCAAAATGAGCAATACTTCGAGCAGCCTTCCATAATAGAAACAAAGGCTTTAAACCCTTCTACTCTTGGCTCAGGCAAAAAGTCGAACTTTTCGATACTTGGGAAGGATACATCAACTGTGCCGATACGATTTTTTGGTGCAATCTCACGCTGTTCATGTGATTGATCATACAGCTCTGGTAGACGATGCAAGGTTTGTGGGCCAAATACCATATCGACATAAGGCGCACGTTTCTGAATATTGTCGCCTTCTTGTGAGGCAACACAGCCGCCAACACCGATCACAAGGTCAGGACGCTTTTCTTTGAGCTTGCGCCAGCGACCCAATTCTGAAAATACTTTCTCTTGCGCTTTTTCGCGGATAGAGCAAGTATTCATCAGCAATACATCGGCTTCATCGATATCGTGTGTGACTTCCATACCGTGGGAATCACCGAGCACGTCCAGCATTTTACCAGAATCATAGACGTTCATCTGACAGCCCTGCGTGGTGACGAAGACTTTCTTAGTCGCTGTTTTGACAGGTGCTTGGGCTGAACTTGATTCTTTGAGTGCAGTGACAGCAGGCGCAGTAGCGGTTGTTTCAGCGACAGCAGTATCATCGATGCGGGGATTAAATACAGTAACACTCATAAGGATAAGTCCATGATTGACTAAAAATATAGCGTGATAGGTGATTAACAGGTGGCGTATTTTATCACAACCCTATGACAATGTGAAAAATTAGCAGGGTCAATTGTTGGTCGTCATGATAAATTATTTATAACAGTATCAATTGTTTACTGCTACTAATAACGCGTTTGGCAAAATTATGGCTTGCTATCACTTCTATGTTACACCGTGCTATCGTATTTATTAACAAAAGGTAAAGGTGATGGTTGAAAGTGCAACGAGTATAGTATGATGAATGCGACCATATTAGCGCGATTGATTAAATCGCGATTTACGCCGTTTTGGCATTGTTATGCTAAATATATTATTTAGCCAAATCATTTGGACACATTACAAAGAGAGTCAGTATGACAAAGCCGCAGGTTGCTCATAGCATCAAGGATAGAGAATCTATTAAGCAAAATGAAGATGCAAAACGAATGAAAGCAAGGACGCTACGAGTCAGTGCGTTAAGTTTGGCGACAGCAATGAGTGCGCTAGGATTGTCACAGGTGGCTTGTGCTGAGCTGACGTGGGGCGAAGAGGACAGTTATCAGCAAGAAGGCAGCTATCAACAAAACAGTGGCTATCAGTCAGACAATGGTGTGAGCTCATTTACAGCAGCGGCAATTGCGGCAGAACGCGGTGATGTCAGTGCCTTATACAATTATGAGCAAGCAATGAGCGGTGGTTTGTTTGCCATGTATCCCACTTATTGGCGGATGAATTTAGATCTTAATTCGCAAAGTTCGGCGGCAGTATCACAGTTTGTGCGTCAATATCCAAATACGGTGATGGCAGAAAAGCTGGTGGCTGATTTTGCTGAGACCAAAGCAGGATCCAATGATTACGCCTCAGTACGCCAAGTTGCGAATTTGATTACCAATGCGGATGCCAGTGAGCGCTGTGCGGTTGCGCTTGGGTTCAATAATGGCGGCGATACTATGCGGGCTATGGCAGCCAAGTCTGAAGTTTGGTTGACGACCAAAAAGCAGCCCGCCTTGTGTGACCAGCTCGCGATGGAGATGAATAATAACGCGCTGATTAGCAATCAGGATCGCGCGGCACGCCTCAAGCGTATGTTACGCAAAGGCAAAACGGGTGACATTATGGCATTGTCATCACGTTTAGGAACGCCCATTGCTTATTCAGCATTGAGTGAGATTCAACTGAATCCGTCTGCTTTTTTTAGCCGTTTTAGTCGAGAACCTGCCAGTCAAAACAATCAATACTTATATCTATATGCCATGGGACGCGTTGCTGATAAGTCTTACCGTGAAGCTGCATTACAGTTGGATTTTGATGTTAAGCAAGACAATCAGCGTTCAGTTAAATTGTTGAATGCGGAGACTCGTCGCTATGCGTATCGCATCCTTGGGGTGCAACGTATGAATCATAATACGGATGATGGTTTTAATGCTGAGGCGGTTGACTGGTTCCGCAATAGCCTAGACGAAGATTTTAATTTTGAAGAAGCTGAAGATTATGCCATGGCAGCGATTCGCTTTAGCCGCTGGGATGATGTGGTCGAAGCCATCTCAAAAATGGAGGCTGAAACCCAAAAAAGTGACCAGTGGCAATATTGGCTGGCTCGCGCTTATGAGCAATCAAGCGATGCTAACAAGCGTAATACTGCTAAAAAAATGTATCAAAACTTGGCAAAAAATAATGACTATTATGGCTTAATGGCAAAGGATAAAGTGGGTCAGCGTTTTGATGCCAGTCGTTTGGGTGGTAATAACTTACCAAATGTCAGTACCGCTGATCGCGCACGGGTTATGCAAGATGCCAACTTTGCGCGTGCTTTTGCTCTATATAATGCTGACGCCAGCCGTGCCTATGCCAATCGTGAATGGAACTGGGCGGTAAAGCAGGCGCGCGACAAGCGTGATGATAACTTGATTATTGCCGCTGCTCGTCAAGCCTATGATATGGGCTGGCTCGACCGAGCAATTTATGCCGTTGATAATACTGATAGAGTAGACAGCTTAGCGTTATCACATCCGATGCCGCATCAAGATGCAGTCGTACGTTATAGTCAGTCTGCTGGTATCGATCCTGCTTGGGCTTATGGCATCATGCGTCAAGAAAGTCGCTTTGTTGCATCAGCACGCTCAAATGTTGGTGCTAGTGGTTTGATGCAGGTGATGCCTGACACGGCAAAATACATTGCTCGTAACTTAGGTGAGACCTATAGTGCCAGCCGTGCCAATAGTGGCGATACCAATATTCGTTATGGCACGTGGTATATGGGTGATATTTTCGGTAAGCTAAACCGTCAACCTGTGTTGGCAACGGCTGGCTATAATGCGGGTCCGAACAATGCCAAGCGTTGGCAACCAGTATATGGTTCGCTCGCAGCCGACCAGTACGTCGAGTCGATTGCCTTTCCTGAAACCCGTAATTACGTTAAGCACGTGATGGAAAATGCCACCATTTATAGCAGTCTATTAGGTCGTAGTCAGCCTATTAGCCAGCGCATGGGCACGATACCTGCCGCGCTCTAAAGTACCAATGTATAAACCAAAAAAACCATTCGTGAGCAATCACTAATGGTTTTTTTATGTCACTTTTGATCGGGCAATCAAAGCTAGTTTTGTCTTGACGCGGTGCTTAATTTAATGCCCAATATCGCTGATGATGACATGCTAACGTTGCGATATTTTTGTACTATTGATGCTATCATTAGCTTATGTTTACGTTTCTGCTATAGATTAAAAAAAACGTTTTGCTACCATTGCATCAATTAGTGTCTTTTATACGTGCTTATAATAAGTGCTTATCAATCAACGCACACATTTTTGTTAGCTCTATTCTTAGTTTTATCAGTGTTCATACGTCGAACACTATGAGCTAAACGATAGCCCATGTTTTTATCATTGCTAGATGCCTTCAGCCCCTATGATCAAAAAATATTTCAATCTGTCCCTGTTATCCAAAGTTCGGCATCAGTCATCTATTCAGCAGATGCAGGTACGCTCGCTATCTACTCTGACGCCAGATTTAAACCAATCAAGCTCGATAACTAATACATCTATGGATAAACTAAATACGACGCTAAGTATCGGTGCATTAGTGATGTTGCAAGGCATTATGATGATGCCGGTACATGCCGCGAGCGCTGTTAAGAGCGGACAGCGGGTGTTGATGATTGAGATGACGCCAGCATTGTGTAGCATACAGCCGACACGTGCCCGCATGCGTCAATGCTTGGAGGGTTATTCGTTGACAGTATCAGGTCTGGATATGGGATATGGTGAGCGCTGCGGACGTGGTAGTGAGCCACGTCTGACACCGTTACAGTTAAAAGTCGTCAACCGTATCATGCCTGATACGACAGTACGTAGCCAAGCTTGGCAGCGTTATGGGGCGTGTAGTCCACTCAGTGCCAGTAGTTATTTCCGCCAGATTACCAATTACGCTGGCGCATTAAAGCTGCCTAACGAGCTTAATACAGGTAATAGCTATACGGTTTCTAAATCTCGATTTATCAGTCAAATGACTCAACTCAATAGCGGTATGTCCTCAAACAGTATTGATCTGATTTGCCAAGCGGGCAGTCGTCGTCAATCAACATTGACAGATATCCATATTTGTTATGAAGGGAGCGAATTTGGCACATGTCATAATGTTGTGAATAATTGTGGCAGTAAGTTCGTCATTTCGGGTGGAAAATAGTTTTTTTAGCCTATTTAAATGCTTATTGTTTGAATTGAGGACACGCCCTAATAATATTCGCTTATCTTAAGTGTTATATCACTATATATAACGCTTCTCAATGCTGTTATCAGCTGCCTTTTATTGCTTTATAGCACTGTATCCGTATAGGTTTACAGTAGGTATAAAAATCCTCCCGTATAAAATGTAACAATATAATCGGTGGTCGGCGTCTTATTGTCTCTAGACGATTTGCTGAACGAAGTGCTACACTAGCTCTCGGTTTATGACTGCTATATTCAGTAGGCAAGTCGCTATTTACAACGATAGTCATCCATTAGAACCATCAATCAGAATCATGAATTATCTAATCTATAATTAGGGAGTATTCAATGTCAATGAAACAGCCTTTACGTGTTGCCGTCACTGGTGCCGCTGGTAATATCAGCTATGCTATGTTATTTCGTATTGCATCTGGCGAGATGCTAGGTAAAGATCAGCCAGTTATTTTGCAATTGCTTGAAATCGCTCCAGCACTTGACGCCCTAAAGGGTGTGGTCATGGAATTAGAAGATTGTGCATTCCCTTTATTAGCAGGTGTTGTGCAGACTGATGATGCGACTGTTGCATTCAAAGATGTTGACTATGCTCTGCTAGTCGGTTCACGTCCTCGTGGTCCAGGTATGGAACGCAAAGATTTGCTAGAAGCCAACGCTGCGATTTTCTCAGCACAAGGTAAAGCATTGAATGACGTTGCTAGCCGTGATGTAAAAGTATTGGTAGTCGGTAACCCTGCCAATACCAACGCGCTTATCGCTCAGCGTAATGCACCAGATCTTGATCCACGTAACTTCACTGCGATGACTCGTTTAGACCACAACCGTGCCATGGCGCAGTTGGCTGGCAAAACTGAAAGCACAGTAAATGACGTGAAAAAAATGATCATCTGGGGCAACCATTCATCAACTCAGTATCCTGATCTGACTGCTGCTACTGTCAATGGTAAGCCTGCATTAGATTTGGTTGATCGTGAATGGTACGAAGCGACTTATATCCCAGAAGTACAACAACGTGGCGCTGCAATCATTAAAGCACGAGGTGCATCATCTGCCGCTTCTGCTGCCAACGCGGCCATTGCACACGTACGTACGTGGGCATTGGGTACTGATGAGAACGATTGGGTATCAATGGGCGTTTATTCAAATGGCGAATACGGTATCGCAAAAGGTTTAATCTACTCATTCCCATGCACATGCACTAACGGCGACTGGTCTATCGTAGATGGCGTTGATGTGTCATCAGATTTCTCTAAAGAGAAAATGGCAGCGACTGAGCAAGAGCTTAGCGAAGAACGTGATGCGGTCGCTCATTTACTACCATAAGCAGCCAATGTCATCATGTCATAAAGCTGTTTTATAGAAATTGATCAAAAAAAGCCCTCTAATGTAGAGGGCTTTTTTTGTGTCTTGTCTGCCTATCAAAATACAATTGATAACGTTAGATACACGTTGATTAACAGCTATTAAAATAAAGCTTGCTACAATAAATGTGTCAATTTAGATAATAAACACAAAGACACTCGTACCATTTAAGGAGAAAAGTATGTTGGGTGAACCAGAATACAATATGAATGAATTATTTGCACAGTTGGGACTTGATAGCTCAGATGCAGCGATTGATAGTTTTATTGAAAATAATCAGTTGGATAAAGAAGAGAAGTTGATAGAAGCGAGCATTTGGACAGACAATCAGCGTGCTTTTCTACAAGAAGAATGGGAAAAAGATGCGGAATGGGTAGAGGTCATCGATGACTTAAACGTACGTATGCATCCAGATGCTTAGAAAAACCAACTATTAAAAAACGAATTATTAAATAAAAACCCACAAACGTTATAAACGCTGTGGGTTTTTTTATAAATTATAAATATCGACGCCCGCATTTAAGCCTACTAGCTATCTAACTGGACTGCTGCTCTCGCCACTCAATCAATGCTTTGACATCATTATGGATTCCTGTTTTTAATGCTTCTAAGCCATCATAATGTCGTTCACCATGTAAATAATGCAAAAATCGAACCTGTAAAGTTAATCCATATAAATCGGCATTTAATTCTGGGAAATGCACTTCCAAACGCCAATCATGTTGTTTATCGACAGAGGGTCTGGTGCCAATATTGGCTGTCCCAAAGAGGCTATTGGAACGTAATCCTGAGATACCTGATTTGCCATCTATAGCAAGTGCCGATAAGCCATCAGCAATCACTTGCCCATCTTCGTCGAGGCTGACGACATCAACAGCAAAGATACCATGCAGGGCAGGTTTTAAACGCTGTAGGTCAATATTCGCAGTAGGAAAGTCCATGGTGCGACCTATTTTATCGCCACCAACGACCATTCCTGTAATCGCATAATCGCGACCAAGTAGCGCATTAGCAGCGTCAATATCACCAGCCAATAGTAAGTCTCGAACGCGAGTAGAGCTGATACGTGCCGCTTTACCATTATCATCGATGACGGTATGTAGGTTGGTAACATCTAAGCCGTAATTCCGTAAAAACTGACTGTCACCAGTACGGTCATGACCAAATTTGAAGTCATCACCCAACACCAACGCCTTGACATTTAAGCGCAGGGCTAAAATATCCGCAAATGCTTGGGCGGATAGCGAGCGAAACTCTGCATCAAATCCTGCCACAATCAAGGTCTCAACGCCATATTCTGCTAACAAAGCTTGTTTTTCAGCGAGATTAGTGAGTCGAGCAGGCGCGGTGGCTGGTGCAAAAAATTCACGAGGCTGTGGCTCAAATATCATGACAGCAGAACCAAGATTTTGTGCATGGGCAATATCACGGACTTGTTCAAGCATCGCTTGATGACCAAGATGGACACCATCGAAGTTACCGATAGTGAGCACACAGGGCGCTAAATCTACAGGGCTAGTATTTGCAGTCAAATTACTGGGCGAGGCAATCAGTTGCTCAAGAAAATAGGTGTTCATAAATTTTCAGCTATGATAGATAAGACCGGATAAAAAAGAAAAAACACACCCGTACCAAAATCAATGTGTTTAAAATCAGCCATTATAAAGTAAAATGACCATACTAACATCCTATAGTCTACTGACAATAAAAGTATGGCGCTATCCGCTCTGTCATCTTAAAATACCGTGATGCTTGTCCACATGCTTCTGTAACGACCCTCTTTATGGATGGATCATCTTGCAACAATTATCACTCATAGACTATTAATTAATAATTACGGAGACCTTATGCCCGTTGCTGCCTTAAATGCTGTGCCAGCTGTTTTGTTAGAACACTATCTCACTGATGAGTTTGTCGTGCAGCGTGCAAGTAGAGACGACTTGTCAAAGATTTTGGCGATTTACAATCAGACTATTGCAGGTAAGCAAGCCACTGCCAATCTTACCCCAGTGACTTGTGAAGAGCGTGCAGATTGGTTTGATGAGCATATAAATAGTCCGACGCGTCCTATTTATGTCGTAAAAGCGATGCATAAGACCACGCAAAATTCAGCAGAAGCAGGGACAGCAACAATCGTTGCATGGGGTAGCTTTAGCGATTTATATGCACGACCGGCTTATCATATCAGCACTGAGATTAGTATCTACTTGCATCAGGATTATCACGGTCAAGGGTTGGGCAGCTTATTGACATGCTGGATGTTGACACAAGCGCCAAGCCTAGGCATTCATAATGTGATCGCGCTTATTTTTGCGCACAATCAGCCAAGCTTAGGATTGTTCCGTAAGCTTGGTTTTGAGCAATGGGGATATATGCCAAAAGTGTGTGATATGCAAGGCTTTATCGCTGATGTTGTGATGCTTGGCAAGCCAGTGTCGTCAGATTAATATTAAATTTTGATTGGTATCAAATAAAATCATTGAAGATAAGATAGTTCAAGTTCAAGTTCAAGTTCAAGTGAATTAAGCTAAAATAACTTAAGCTAAAGTGATTTTAAATGAGGACAGCAAAGCGTCTTATCCTAGGATTTTCCATTGACCTTCAATTTTTTGCAGCTCATAAGTCAACGGTGCAGGCGCACTTTGTCCTTTTAGCATCAGCTCCCCAATGATGGTGGCACGGGTTTTATCATCACTGTATTTAGTATCGGTAATAGTGACGCCATCGACCGTTTGCTGAAAGGCATACTGGGTTTTAGCCAGCTCTTCTTCGAAGTTTGCCATATCTACTTTATAGTATTTAACAGCTTCCTTTACCTCGCCATAATACAAGCTATCTAGTGCTTGCTTGACAGTATCTTCCGGCGTACCAGCTTCGGTAGGATTGGTTACGAGGCTCTTTTTCTTGGTCGCAGAAGTGACTGGGTTGATATTATCACTATCAATCGCCGTTTCAGCTTTACCGCTGTCAGCCATCTGCTTGCTGTCAACTGTGCTATTCGCATCCACTGTTGACGTTTGATTAGCAGCGCTATTTTCAGCATCAACGCTTTCATCAGAACTGCCTTCAGCGATGGCTGCCGTATCTTCGGCACTATTAGCTGTCTTATCGTTATCGCTACAAGCACTCAAAAGCAGTCCAGTGGTAAGTACACCAGCGGTCAGTATGGTTGGTAAGCGTAGTAAGGTTGCTCGTTTGGTTGTCATTATTAGCCCTCAGATTTTATTTATTCGTTAATGGTTAATTATGGCAACTATCCGCATCATTCACTATCCATTCTCTTACTAAGCTTGTTTTGGTTTCGTAAGTGAAGCTGCTTAACCATGCTTTAGCTGGCGCGGACGGAAACCAGTGGCTAGTAATACCACGCCATAAACCAGCGCCCCTACGGCACACATAATGAGCAAAGCGGCGATACGTCGCCATTGAGCATCATCGCTAGGGAAATAAGGCAGCATGACATAAAGTACGCCAATCATAGCGCTGGTCGCAATCGCAAACTGGGTGAATAGTTTCTTCCAATGGCTGCCAAAGCGGAAAATATCACGTTTATGTAAGAAGTAATATAATAAGCCTGCGTTAACAAAGGCCGCGCCTGTGGTTGCTAAGGCCAAGCCGCCATGTAGCGGAATCTCTAAGAAATAAAATATACCGATGAAAATGACACTAAAAATCATGTTGGCAAAGACAGAAATGATACCGATTTTTACAGGTGTTCTGGTGTCTTGACGGGCAAAAAAAGCAGGGGCAAAGATTTTAATAAGCATAAAGCCTAAAATACCACCAGCCATACTACGTAATGCGAGCGAACTCATCTGCGCATCGCGTAAGGTAAATTCACCGCGCAAAAACAGTGCTTGCATCAGTACATCGGCAAGTATAAACAACGCTGCTGATGCCGGAACACCGACTAAAATGATTAAGCGTGCCGCCCAATCGATGGTTTTTTTAAAACTAACATCGTCTTTTTGCGCCTCACTCTTTGACAAGCTTGGCAAAATGACTGTACCGATTGCCACGCCAATCAAGCCTAATGGCAGCTCACTCATACGCTCTGCGGCATACAGCCAAGAAACCGAACCGCCAATCATCAATGACGCAAAAATGGTATTGAGCAGCAGATTAATCTGAGTGACAGAGACGCCAAAGATAGCAGGCAGCATGAGTTTTAAAATACGGCGAACGCCTTCATGCTGAAAGTCGACCTTGGGTGCGACCAGCAGCTTTTGTTGCCATAGCTGAGGCAGCTGTAGTAAGAATTGCAACAATCCTGCGATAGCGACTGCATAGCCTAGCGCCATGATAGGAACATCGAACATAGGGGCAAAAATTAGTGCGCCACCAATCATACATAGGTTCAATAACACGGGTGCAAAAGCAGGCGCAGCAAAGCGTCCGTAGCTTTGTAAAATGCCACTGGCAAAGGCGGTCATAGAAATAAATAGCAAATAAGGAAAGGTCAGACGCAGTAATTCAGCGGTAATAGCAAACTTACCTGGTTGATCCGCAAAACCGGGCGCGAATAAAGTTACGACCCACGGTGCCATTAAAATAACAACCACAGTAAGCATCGACAAAATTAACAACAGAGCGCCTGAAGTACGACTGACTAAGATTTGTACCTGCTGCAAACTATATTTTTCTTTGTATTCGGACAGTACAGGGACAAAGGCTTGACTAAAGGCACCTTCTGCAAACAGACGCCGCAAAAAGTTTGGAATTTTGAAGGCGACCAAAAAGGCATCCATCAGACCACCAGCGCCAAAGACGCCTAACAATACGACATCGCGCACCAGACCTAAGATACGAGATAGCATGGTCATACTACTGACCACCATGGTTGAACGAAATAACCGACTTTTTGCCATGAGAACCTATTGTGCTAATTTGTTTATTGAAGGTTGTTTACTGATGGTTGTTTACTAAGTTGCTGCTATCAAAAAGCTGACGGATTATAGCATTTTCATAATCGAGATAAATGGATTGGATGTGGAATATGACATTTGGAAAACTGAGGTTTCTTGCATTAAATCATTTTATAAATTTTGTTTAATATCTTAAATAGCTCAGCCCGCTTATCAATCATAGATTCTCTGTAGCTAGCTGCATCACTTTCATCAAAAAATATATCTAAAGACGATACTCTCTTTCTAAAGGATATAATTGTTTCACCATATGATCTCAATGAGACGGAAGCTTCGTCATAACCGAATAGTAGTAGTAATGATTCTGCTTTGGTCAGTTCGCTAAAGCTATCGTATAAATCATTTTGAGAATCTAATAGGTTGCTAGATGGTAAGATCGTACTATCTAGTAGTAATCTTCTACGCCAATCAGAAGAAAGTGACCAATACCTTAAAGCAATATTATTAAAATTCTCTACTTTTTCTGCAACTTCTTTTAACATCTCAAACTCACGGTCTACTTTAGATTTTTTGAGTTCATGACTATGTTGTATTGAAGATAATAGAAAAGCAATAACGCCTGCTATCAATGCGCCCAAACCTATTTTCACTGCTGAATCGACTACTTCAACCCAAGTCATAATATCTCTAATCGATGGTTAATAATTATTAAAGTTAAGTGAGTCTTTTTATTTTGATAGAGCGGCGACCATCTCACGCAATCTTGCCCATTCAAAATAATCACCGGGATCCGTTTTGCGACCGGGGGCAATGTCGCTATGACCTGTCAGATGACGACGAGTTTTGGGGTAGGCGGCATAAATGGCACAGATCACTTTTGCAAGTGCCTCATATTGTGCGGCGGTGAAGGACACAAAATCAGACCCTTCAAGCTCAATACCAATGCTATAATCATTACATTCAGGGCGACCCAAGTAGCTAGAGCGTCCAGCATGCCACGCACGCTCATTAAAATTGACAAACTGAGTAATCGTGCCATCACGCTCGATAAATAAGTGAGCTGAAACCTCTGCGCCTTTAATCGTTTGAAAATAGGGATGCGCCTCCCAGTCTAGCTGATTGGTAAATAATGCTTTAACGTAATGAATGCCGTCAGCATCAGACGCTCCGAACTCGCTCGGCGGTAGGCTGATATTATGAATAACAATAGTGTCAATACTCATATCTGTTGGTCGCAGATTGCAGTTTGGTGATGCAAGATAGGTGGCTGCCGATAATCTGCCATCGTTAATCGTTGTTGGTGTTATGGACATAATATTCTCTTTTATCATGATGTTAATAAGTGTGCATTGACCGCTGGTTGCTGGCTATTTTTTATTAATTAATAGCCATGCTGATAGTAGAAACTATTGATAATAGTCACTTTGACTAAGATATTTG
Organism: Psychrobacter immobilis; assembly: GCF_904846065.1. NCBI lineage: Bacteria > Pseudomonadati > Pseudomonadota > Gammaproteobacteria > Moraxellales > Moraxellaceae > Psychrobacter > Psychrobacter immobilis. The sequence continues at coordinate 2,668,473 of NZ_CAJGZV010000001.1, read as the reverse complement.
GTGGTGTATCAAAAAGTATGCTGATTAAAATTTTAACAATTTTTGAGGCTTTGAAAACCCTATAGAACCAGAGAACTTAGTATAGATTTCTTATTGACTTTTATCGCCAGCATACTTTTTAGAACACCACCAGATATTTCAATGGTCTAGCTCGCATATAGTTTTTGAGATTATTTCAGTGGACGATCCAATCGGCATTATCAACCAGCCATCAATCACGCTATCGGCGTATGAATAATAACGTGCGAGGTTTACCCTATGTCTCTAAAGCCTAATTTTTTATCTGTAGATTGTACCCTAACTACTATGAGTCAACGAGCACGTTTACCACTTGCTATTGCAGGATTGCTACTCTCTGCACAAACGCAAGCTTTTTTGCCAACCCCAGCATCATTAGTAACGACAGGGGCATTGGCGCCTACGTCGCAAGCTGCTGCAATCGCTAATAATACGCCAAATAATGACGCTCCAGAAGATACTCAAGGGCTAGAAAAAAGCAACGCTGAGCAATTATTAGCCAAGTGGCGTGAGCAAGCAACAACACAAAATTTAGCCCAACATACGACATGGCGACGTTTGTTATATTTCTTTGATGATCAAAAGAATTTGATTGGTAAGAAAAAAGACACCAGCATGGTTGATGAAGCTGACTTTTTTTTAAGTGAGAATGGACAGCATGATTCAGCTGCCGAGCTTGATGCATTACTCGTCGCTCTCGCTAATGAGGTAGCGACAACGAATAACCGTACTGTTAAAAAAAATACTGCTAATAATTCGGTATTATGTCGTTTTCCAGCCCGCGTACAATGGCTGACCAATACATTAGACATTGATAAGGCGGCACTACAAGTTGACTGTCCAGCGCTTAATGAGTGGATGCAGAAGATCGCCCCCGAGCAGCTATCTATCATGTTTGCCCAAGAATATTTAGACAACCCTTTATCGGCCTTTGCTCATACTTTATTGCGTATCGACTCAAAAGCAAGTGTGGCAGATCCGAGCCAAATTCATCATTCGATTGCGTTGAATTATACGGTTGGTGGTAATCCAAAAGACAATTTTGTGGTGTATGCCGTCAAGTCAATGACTGGCCGCTATGATAATTTGATAGAAATCGATCCTTATCCAGAAAAGCTTGCCAAGTATCTGCAAAAAGATGAGCGTGATGCATGGACGTATCAATTGGATTTGACACCAGCGGAAGTGCAGCAGATTATGTTGCACGTTTGGGAAACCAAAGATTTAAAATTGCCGTATTACTTCACCACTGATAACTGCGCGTCTGAGATTTTACGCTTAATTGATGTGGTGCGACCGCAGCAGCATTTATTAAGTCGTCTACCTTATGCGGTTATTCCCTCAGATGTCGTGCAATTACTTGATGATGAGGGCTTACTCGCCAGCACCAACTATACTCCTTCTGATAGTACTTTACGCCAATCACAGTTGAATAAGGTCAAAGAGCAGCGTGAGCAATTCGGCTATCACAACAGCGCAAAACAGACGATCAATGAGATTAAATCTGCCCAACTTAATGCGGTTTCGAGCATGTCAGCTGATGGACAGACGTTATTGCAGCCTAATATAGCGGTATCAGATAATAATCCAATAGATAGACATCCGCTGCAACTGGCTCATATTGGACTAGGGCAGCGCGGTGATAATAACTATATCGATTTGGGCTTAAGAGCGGGCTACCATGATACTCTCGACCGTCCCTCAGGATTACCACAGTTTTTTGATTTAGAAGGCGCATCTGCGACTTTGCGCCTGTACGACACCGATAATGACACAGCCAATCAGCCAAACAGTGTGGTTTTGCAAAATGTGACATTGATTCGTGGGCGCTCATTTAATCCGGTCAATTCTGCCAAAAAAGGCAAAACGTGGGGCGCCAGCATCGAGGCGACGCGTGTGAATGATGGCTCCCAGCAAGACGGTCGCGATCATTTAGTTGGGAGCTTGGGCTATGAATCAGGTTGGTCATGGGCATTTGGTACGCCTCGCACAGGTACAGGCGAGATGCCGCCGCAGCTATGCTATACCTTTTTGTCCGGCACAGCGCAAGCAGGGCGCGGTATCAATAAAGGCTTTCGCGTTGGTGCTGGCGTGAATGCAGGCTGTCGTTATCAGATTAACAATCAGTTACGCGCGCAGGCTGAATTGCAACTGCCATATTGGTATCATGGCAGCAGTGATGAGTCTAATTCCCGTGGTCATTATTGGCAGCCGATATCGACATTAGGGCTGCAGTACGATATCGATAAAAAACAAGCATTACGCATTAATGCCAACTACGAATGGCAAGATCGTGTTGATGCCAATGAAGATGTACAGCTGTCGTACAGACGCTATTTTTAACATTTATTACTGAAAAAATGTATAGGTCATTAAAAAGATGTATAAGCAGTCATTAGAAATGGCGTTCGAATAAAGGATAAATGATGAGTACGCAAAATTTATTGATTATCGGTCAAGGTGATATTGGTTTGCCAGTCAGCAACCAGCTGGCACAGGACGGCTTGAATGTCACAGGTTTGGCTCGTGGTGAGCGCCATCATTACTCTTTGGATGATCACGCTGAATTTATGCAAGCCGATGCATTGACTCTGACGGCTGAGCAGCTGCAAGATTTTACAGCGATAGCAATTATCGTTACCCCCGATGATTATTCGACCAGTGGCTATCATAATAGCTACTTAGCAATTAGCCAGCATTTGGCAACGCTTGCGGACAAACTCACCAACCTTTCACGCATTGTTTTTATTTCATCAACGGGTGTTTATGGGCAAGATAATGGCGAATGGATTGATGACAATACTGTACCTGTGATGCCAGAGCGTGAAGCATCGCAAGTGATATTGCAAGCAGAACAAGTCTTGCAACAAGGCTTTGGTGATAAAGCCATTGTCATTCGTCCAAGCGGTATTTATGGACGCGCGCGTCTCATGCGTCTGCGCAAAGCCCGCGAACCACAAAAAGAAGCAGTGGCAGCCGCGCATTGGAGCAATCGGATTATGGATCGCGATTTGGTCGTTATCATCGCTAACGTACTGACTATCGATGCGCCCAAGCCCCTCTATATTGCTACTGATTATGCGCCAGTCACGACTTTTGAGTTGGGCGTCTGGTTAAGTCAGCAGATAAATGAAACGCCTCCTGCTCTTGACGGTAAAAAAATAGCGGTTACGGGAAAACGCTTGCACAGTAATATTCCATTAGCTTGGTTGGCATATCCTGATTGGCAAGTCGGTTACCGTGATATTTTGCGTCATCAAGAACAATATCAAGAACAACATTAAGAGTAATATGCCAGTTTGATTTAATTAGAATTATTTTTATATTTTATAGCCTATGGAGATTTCATGACCCAGCCTTCTACTTCTGACACTCATTTACCCAGTGCTGATCTTACAGCAGCAGGCGGTACAATTTCAGAAGGCAATGCTGAGCAGTCGTCTATCTTGCCAGATAGTACTCAACCTGCGATTGTACATCCTAATTTTGACCCGAGTCGCTTGGCACTTGATCCTGCCAGACCCTTGAGCGATATTCCAGAGCCTGCTAGGCGCTTAAATGGTCAATTGCAACGACTTTATGGTCGCTCTGCGCGTTTTTATCAGCCTAAAGAACACAGCTTGTCAAAATGGTCGCTGATTGCTTCAGAAGTACTGGGCGAGCATCTTTCATTATTGCGGGCGGCAGAGCTTGTCGAGTTTCCAGACAGCTTTTATCACAATCACAGCGCGCAACCATTATTATCATCATTAAGTGGTATGACTTTGCTCGACATGGCTGATATTCAGCAGGCGCTTCGTGCTTATCCAAAACTGCATCGTTACGGTTTTGCACTGAATGGCTCTTCTGTAAGTACCGATACGAGCGTTAGTAGTAATGCTAAAAACAAACAGACTTCTTTCCGTGCATTGACCAAACGTTATAACCCAGATGAGTTGCTCAACAGTGTTTACGCCGAAGATTGGCAGGTGGTGTTGCAGCCGCAGCAATTTGAGACAGGCGAGGGCAGTTTGGCTACTGACATTATGGCGTGTAGCGTCGCTGTCCATGCATTGAGGCAGTGCGAGACACGCAAAAGTATCAATCACCGCTATAGCGCCGCGCAAATCTGTCAGCACATACGCAGTTATCTGCTGAGTCAAATCATTTGTGAGCCATCGCAGCGTCATGCATACCGTCAAATACGCATTTTCACAGGACATGTTATTGTTGCCGCGTATCATTTAGGTTGGGAGATACAAGTGAGCGATGACGGTCAGTGTTATTTTAATCTCTCATCGCGCAGTGGCCTATTGATTCGTTATCCTAACATGCAGGATTACGACATCAATGGTTGGTCAAGCTGATCAATAATGCGTACAATAACGCCAATTTTTTGCTCTTCTTTTTGTCAATAGGAATGCTTCCATGCTTAATGCCTCAATACCTAATGCGCAACACCCTTCTTTCTCCTCACACCAATTTATCCAACTGGCTTTAGACAATCAAGTTCTCAAATTTGGCGAGTTTGTCCTCAAGTCTGGTCGCATCAGTCCGTATTTTTTTAATGCAGGCTTGCTGGCGTCGGGTGAGATGTTGTCGTTGCTCGCGTGTGGTTATGCTGATGCCTTGGCTGAGCAAGTGGCTGCTAGTCATAACGGTACAGATGAGCAGGAGCTGGTGATCTTTGGGGCAGCGTATAAGGGTATTCCTTTTGTGGCAGCAACTGCGCAAGCCTTATGGATTCATCATGGTATCAATGCTAAGTGGGGCTATAATCGTAAAGAAGCCAAAACTCATGGCGAAGGTGGCAACTTAGTAGGCGCTGACGTTAGTGGTAAAGCAGTCTGGGTACTCGATGATGTCATTACCGCTGGTACGGCGATGCGCGAAGTGGTTGAGATTTTAGAGCAAGCAGGCGCTAGCGTTGCTGGTATTATCGTTGCCCTTGACCGTAAAGAAAAAGGTCAGGCTGAGCATTCTGCTATTCAAGAGTTGGCGTCGACATTAGAGGTACCAGTGCGCGCACTTGTCGATATCGATGATTTAATCAGTTATTTGGCAGATGACCATGGCGTACAAAGCGGTCAGCATAAAGACGCGACCCAACTTGCCAAGATGCAACATTATCGCGCGCAGTACGGCGTATAGTTGGGCACTGAGTTCGAAGCTGTTCTACATTAATAATATAACGTAAGTGAGCTTTATCATGAGCCAAGAAAATCAAAAAAAATCGTTAAACATACTCGTTATTATGGATCCTATCGAGCAGGTTAATTATAAAAAAGACACGACCCTTGCGATGATGTGGTCGGCACAAGACCGTGGGCACAGCCTTGGCTATTGTCAGATTCATGACTTGTGGTTGGATCGTGGGCAACTGATGGTTGATACGCAGTCAGTGACCGTCAAGCGTGATCCTGAAGATTTTTATACACTAGGGGATAAAGCGACAGCGCCAATCAGCGACTATGACGTGGTGTTGATGCGTAAAGATCCGCCGTTTGACATGCGTTTTATTTATGCCACTTATATGCTTGATCATGCCAAAGCTGCTGGTGTGCTAGTGGTCAATGACCCACAAGCGATACGTGATTGTAATGAAAAGCTATTTGCCACGTGGTTTAGCGATTATATGAGCCCAACGATTGTGACCAGTAAACAGGCGCATATTCGCAAGTTTATCGCTGAGCAGCAAGACGTCATTGTTAAGCCATTAGATGGTATGGGCGGTACGGGGATTTTCCGTTTGACCGCAGATAGTCCAAATATCGGCGTCACGCTTGAGATTTTAACTGAGCTTGAAACCTTGCCGATTATGGCACAGCGTTATTTACCAGAGATCAAAGAAGGCGATAAGCGCGTGTTGATCGTTGATGGTGAAGTGGTCGATTATAGCTTGGCGCGTATTCCCACCAAAGGCGAGACCCGTGGTAATCTTGCTGCGGGTGGTAGCGGTGTTGCGATGCCGCTCACCGATGTCGAACGTCAAGTGGCAGAAGTCGTGGCACCTATTGTTAAAGAAAAAGGTCTCATGTTCGTCGGGCTCGACTTAATCGGCGGTCGTATTACCGAGATTAATGTCACCAGCCCAACGTGTGTACGTGAGATTGATGATCAATGCGGTACAGATATTGCAACGGACTTTATCATTGCCATTGAGAATAAATTAGCAGTTTGCGCAACGCTGTAAGGATAGAGTGATTTATCACTAAGCTATGCGCACAATACTTGAAAAACAGTGTGCTAAGATAGATTGATAAACAGCATCTTTTCATAGCGCATAAAAAGGCGATAAAACGTCATTTATAAACGATGCTTTTATGATTTTTCGATAGCATTTATAAAAACCAAGTCGTGATTGCTCGCGGCTTGGATTTTTGTTATTGACAGTGCATAAAGTGCTACATATCAGCCAACGATTTACACTATACTATGCGAGATTTTATAGGGTCATTATTGGCTGATGACTAAGATGATCATAGGATAATAAGTCCTTCATATAAATAAAGAAAAGATAGGCAGGCGTTCATGAAAGCACCGCATATATTAATGATGGCCGCGGGTACTGGCGGGCATGTGTTCCCAGCGCTGGCAGTGGCTGAGGAATTGACTCAGCGTGGTGCGGTTATTCATTGGCTAGGAACGCCAAATGGTATGGAAAATGGCTTGGTTGCACCGACTGGTTATCCTTTTCATGCGATTGAGATGCAGGGTTTACGCGGTAAAGGAATCGGGCGTTTATTGAAGTTGCCAGTGACTTTATTATCAGCGACGATGGCAGTTATAAAGGTGATTCGTAGTAATCAAATTGACATAGTTGTCGGTTTCGGTGGTTATGTGACAGCGCCTGGCGGCATCGCTGCACGTCTGACCAATACGCCTCTGATTATCCATGAACAAAATGCCATTGCAGGCATGAGTAATCGCTACCTATCCAAGATTGCAACCAAGGTACTGCAAGCATTTGAGGATACCTTTGCCAATAGTGCACAGGATGCTAAGCTTGAAACGGTGGGTAACCCAGTACGCAATGCTATCACTGGTGTCTCTGAACCAACGGTGCGTTATGATGTTAATGACAACTCACCGCTCAAATTGTTGGTGGTGGGTGGCTCACTTGGTGCACAAGCCTTAAACGACACTGTGCCAAAAGCGCTGGTATTGCTCAATCAGCCTTTTGAAGTGCGTCACCAATGCGGGCGTAACAATGAGGCTGCCACACAAGCGGCTTACGATGAGCAAGACTTGAGTATGCACAAGTTTGTGGTACAGTCTTTTATCGACGATATGGCCGCCGCTTATAATTGGGCAGATATTATTGTTTGCCGAGCAGGCGCATTGACGGTTACGGAAATCCAGAACGTTGGTATTGCCGCAATTTTTGTACCGCTGCCGCATGCGGTAGATGACCATCAGACTGCTAATGCCCGCACTTTAACCTCACACGATGCGGCGATTTTGTTACCGCAGTCTGAGTTGACAGCACAGCGTTTGAGCAATGAGCTTGCTGCCCTTAATCGAGAGAAGTGCCTAGCGATGGCCAAAAAAGGCCATGCCCTTGCCAATCGAAGTGCGAGCCAGCAAGTTGCTGATATTATCTGGCAAACGCTGTAGCCTATATTCTTATAGCTGACTGTTTTTATTACCAATTATTTTGATACACTAAATTTTATTAGCCTTTAATAAAGAGAATCCCTATGTCTAACCCTGCGAAAGCTCTACCTAAGCGTTTGATTGAAATACCAGAAATGCGTCGTATTCAGCATTTGCATTTTGTCGGTATTGGTGGGTCGGGGATGTGCGGTATCGCGGAGGTGATGAACAATCAAGGTTATCAAGTAAGTGGTTCTGATATTGCTGAGAGCTTAGTGACCAAACGTTTGGCGCAGATTGGTATTGATATTGCGATCGGTCATGACTCCAAAAATATTGCCAATGCTGATGTCATCGTTGTATCGTCAGCAATTGATCGCAGCAACCCTGAAGTTAAGGCGGCATTAGAAGCGCGTTTGCCAGTGGTACGCCGTGCCGATATGCTGGGCGAGTTGATGCGTTATCGTCACGGTATCGCTGTTGCTGGCGCTCATGGCAAAACTACGACGACCAGTTTGTTGACTACCATGATGGCAGAAGGGCAACTCGATCCTACCTACGTGATCGGCGGTAAGCTGAATGCATCTGGTAAAAATGCTGCGCTAGGTAGCAGTCGTTTCTTGGTGGCAGAAGCCGATGAATCTGATGCGTCGTTTTTATCGTTACATCCGATGGCCGCGATTGTCACCAATATCGATCAAGACCATATGGAAACGTATGAGAATAGTTTTGATAAACTAAAAGCCGCTTATATTCAGTTTTTACAAAACATGCCATTCTACGGTTTGGCGGTAGTCTGCGGTGACGATCCAGAATTGTATGCCATGATTGATGATATAGGTCGTCCCGTACTGACCTTTGGACTTGAGCCTTTTAACGACGTTCAAGCCATCGACTTGGTGACGGAAGGCACGAAAACTCACTTCACGGTACTGCGCCGTGACCGTGAACCTTTACGTTTGACCCTCAACATTCCTGGTACTCACAACGTTTACAATGCGCTTGCTGCTATTACCATGGCGACTGATGAAGGGGTGGATGACGAAGCGATCAAACGCGCTCTGCAAAAATTTGAAGGCGTTGGTCGCCGTTTTGAGCAGCATGCCTCTGTCAATCTTGATGATGGTAATGTTTTATTGATTGACGATTATGGTCATCACCCAAAAGAAGTCGATGCGACCATTAAAGCGGCGCGTCAAAGCTTCCCTGAACGTCGTTTGGTAATGATGTTTCAACCGCATCGTTATAGTCGTACCCGTGATTGCTTTGATGATTTTGTTGAAGTACTCTCCAGCGTTGATGAATTATTATTATTAGACGTATATTCAGCAGGTGAAAGCCCAATTACTGGTGCTGATACCAAGTCATTGGCACGTAGTATTCGGTTGCGCGGTGAAGTTGAACCGACGATTATTGACAAGGACAATTTAGCTCCTGTCATGCAGCGTTTATTAAAAGCCAATGACATGCTCATTACTCAAGGTGCAGGTAATGTAGGGCAGATCGCTGTCGACTTGGCTGCCAATAACCTTTACATTAAGTAAGCTAAAAAATTCTAGGAACGATCTTCATGACGACTGATACTAAAGAAAATACCAGCACTCAAAATTCAGATAATTTAGAGAGCAATGATGCCACTCTAAACACGACGACCAGTGATGCAAAAGATGCCAGACAGTTTGGTAAAGTGGCGGTTGTCTACGGCGGCAGTAGCAATGAACGCAGCGTGTCATTAGACAGTGGTGCTGCCGTATTGCAGGCGCTACAAAACCAAGGCGTTGATGCCACTCATTTCGACCCTAAGCATCAAGACATCACAGAGCTACGTGAGTATGACCGCGTGTTCAATGTGTTGCATGGTCGCGGCGGCGAGGATGGTTTGTTGCAAGGTGTGCTGCAATGGTTTGATATTCCGCAGACGGGTTCAGGCATTCTGGCATCAGCGCTGGGTATGGATAAGGTTCGTACCAAGCAATTGTGGCAGGGTTGTGGGTTAGCAACCGCGCCATTTTCATTGTTAACAGCTGAGACTGACTGGCAGCAAGTAGTCAACATGCTAGGTCTACCACTTATTATTAAGCCCGTTCATGAAGGCTCGAGTATTGGTATGACTAAGGTCAACAATCTTGATGAGTTGCCAGCGGCTTATGCAACGGCGGTACAGTGCGGTGATGCGGTCATGGCTGAGCGCTGGATTACCGGTCGCGAGTTCACAATCGTCATTATCGACGATGAAGCCTATCCAGTCATTCGTCTTGAACCTGCTGATATTACCAACTTCTACGATTTTGAGGCCAAATACAATCGTAATGATACCAGTTACTACATTCCCTGTGGTCTGAGCGCTGCTGACGAAAAGCATTTACAAGATCTGAGCCTTGCAGCGTTCCGTGCCGTTGATGCCAAAGGCTGGGGACGCATCGATGCTATGCAAGATGAAGCAGGTCACTTCTGGTTGCTTGAAATCAATACAGTGCCAGGCATGACCAGCCATAGCTTGGTTCCGATGGCAGCCAAGGCTCGAGGCATGGACTTTGATGCATTGTGCTGGCATATTTTAGCGCAGACATTAGAGTGACTGGTATAGCAGTTATTGCTTAAACAGTGATTTAGCAATGCTACTTTTTAATATTGTTCATTCTTTAACATTGCTCATTTTTTAACATTGTTCATAATGCTATTGATATTTATTGAGACAGTTGTCATTGATAGGCTGTCTTAATAAACCAGTGATAAAACTTATGAATTATTAGATTTGAAATTTTATTATAGCCTGAGAATATTACTAGATGAGAACGGATTAATGTATCACTAGAGCTGCTATACCACAGCGTCATGTAAACTTGTGTAAATTCGTTGTCACTAGTAGGGGTTAAGCTATTGTTTAACCATAAAATACGTTAATATTGTAATTATAGGTCTGTTTTAGTGATATTTCTGTTTTCTATGAATCTAGCTCATAAGTTATTCATAAATTAAGAAAAATGTTACGTTTAAATGAGCATAATGTCATCCTATAAATCGTTTTAGTAAAATATTTTGATAATATGTCAACTTAATAGGCTTCTGCAAAAATATGCAGAGTTACATTTATAAATAGCATGATCAGTTTTATGCAAATATAGGGACAAAGGTCGTTATGGCTCAAACTGTCAACGAGGTAACTGACTTGATGAGTGATAAAACCCGTCGCCCAAACTCTAAGTTCCAAGTACCGACTTCGCTCAAATATTTTTTTATGGTATTGGTACTAGGGTTGCTCGTACTGATATTGATAATGGGTGGAAAAGCGTTGCGTGATGCACCGCCAGCTTCTATCCATGTGAATAATCAGGATTTGACAGTTACCCAATATCGCGCATTGCAACAGGTTATGAATCAACAAAAGGTAAGCAGCTTTTTTACCTCTGATTTGCAAGCGTTAAGAGATATTACGACGGGTCTGGCTTGGGTTGATCAGGTCAGTATTTCTCGTGATTGGCAACGGGGCATAGTCGTTACTGCATTACCTAAGCAAGCGGTTGCTAATTTTGGTACAGAGCGTTTGGTGGATGCAAAAGGTGCGGTTTTTGTCCCTGCTGATAGTAAAGATCTGACGCAAGAACGCTTCGCCACCTTACAAGGTGAGATAACGCAAGCCCCAGTTATCATGCAGCAGATGCAGCAAGTTAACGATTGGTATGCGCCACTTGGTATGCAAGTCGAAGATATTATCCTGTCACCAAGAATGACTTGGCTGATTCGTTTTGACAATGGACTGCGTGTGATTGTTGATAACGAGAATACTGCGCAAAAGCTGCTGAGTTTAAGTCAGCTGCTCGGCAATCAGTTAAGTGATCGTCGAGGCGAAATACAGTCTGTAGATTTGCGCTACAAAAATGGTTTTACCATCGCTTGGGATATGGCACAGCCGAAAATCGATGAAGCAAAATAACAATAGATAGCACAAGCAAAAACTGGTTAGCATTTTAGTTTGAGCTATTTTGATAGTTTGTAGCACAGAATATACAACATCATAGCGTGTTGATAACGCTTTTTTTAATGATCTAATGGAGACGTCATTTGGTCTCCTGTTTAGCGATAATTTGTCTGGTACCATGAAAAATACTGAAAATCTGGTTGTTGTCCATCTAAGTGCCACGGCAGTATATGTCGTTATTGGTAACGTTGTCTCTGCAAAAGACATCCGTATTCTGGGCGTGGGACAAGTCAAAAATAGCGATTTTTACCAAGGTCAAATAAAACACCGTGAACGTCTACAAGGTGCTATTAAACAAGCCATTCAAGAAGCAGAAGATACTGCCAATTGCCGCGTGCACAGTGTGTGGTTGACCCTAGCAACACCGGAATTATCGAGCAAAAATAGTGCAGGCGAGGTACGTGTAGAAGATGAGGCGGTACGTGCCAAAGATATGGTGCAGGCGTTGTCTAATGCCAAGTCACGCGATCTATCATCAGACTATTATTTAATGCATTGCTGTCAGCAGGGCATCTATGTTGATGATCAAGATTTCATGGTGGATGATGCGATCGAAATGATGGCGCATAATATTACTGTGATGTATCACATGATGATGATGCCCGTTGCTAGTCGTCAGAATATCCAAAAATTACTGCAAAGCTGTGATGTTGGTATTGACCACATTGTATTTGATGCAGTGACGAGTGCTGAATATAGTTTGATGAGTGACGAGCGTCAGCAAGGGGTTTGTTTGGTAGATATTGGTGCTAGTACGACCAGTATTTGCGTTTATAAAGAAAACAAGCTCATATTTACCCATTGTATCGCGACAGGCAGCCACGAAGTAACGATGGATATCTCAGCTGATTTTGGTATTTCCATGATTGAGGCTGAAAAGCTGAAAAAAACTCATGGTACTGTTGATGTCAATAGTGTCGATCCTAGCTCATTCTTTATCTTTAAACCGCAAGGAACAGGTGACGAGATTAATATTGGTATCTATAATCTAGCCCGTATTATTGAAGCGCGCTATGTACAGATATTTACGGAAGTTGCTCGTCAATTGCATGAGGCTGATCTCATCGGCTATATTGACAAAGGTATCGTACTCACAGGTGGCGGTACGGCGATTAAAGGTATGATACCCTTTACCAAAAAATTGCTCAAAATGCCCGTAGTATTAACCAACACTCATCCTGCTATTAGTGCTCATAATCATTTTGATAATGATGAGTCATTTAAGCAGCTAAACAGTCAAGTAAATGATCGTGCTTATCAAACGGCATTTGGTACACTATTATATAGTCAAAGCGAGCAGTTTCGCCGTAGTGAAAAAAGCGAGCCTGAAGCGATTCAAAAAAATCGAGTCACTGGTGTTTTTCAAAGCGCAGGGCAGCGTTTTGCTAGTGTACTCAAAAAGATATTATAATCTGTTAGCAAAACATACTTATATTAAGCAGCATAAGAGTATGCAGCTATATAATAGGCAAGAATACGAAAAGTAACACCCTGTACCATACTGGCATATTTTGGCTAGCACAATTATCTAAGCCATTGCCCTGTTTTATTTAAATACAATTATATATAGTAAGTCGATAGCGCGCCATATAAGTGTGTTACCAAGTATCGACCATCACGCTATCTGCAACTGGAGAAACCTTTTTATGTCAAAATACACCATGCCAGATGATAACCAGCCTCAAAATAACGGCCAAGCAAGCTTCACTGTATTCGGTGTTGGTGGTGGTGGCGGTAATGCGGTTGAACATATGGTACAACAAGGGATTAGAGGTGTAACGTTCGTCTGTGCTAATACGGATAAACAAGCGCTTGATCGTTTAACTGCACCGCATAAATTGCAACTTGGCGCAAAAACGAATCGCGGTTTGGGCGCAGGGGCGAACCCAGAAGTTGGGCGTGAAGCAGCAGAAAGCGAAGAAGAAGCCATCCGTGCATTACTCGAACATTCAGACATGGTGTTCATTACTGCTGGTATGGGCGGTGGTACGGGTACGGGTGCAGCGCCTGTGGTTGCTCGTATTGCTAAAGAAATGGAAGTGTTGACAGTTGCCGTGGTGACTACGCCATTTAAGTTTGAAGGTGGCAAACGTATCAAGGCTGCTAAAGCTGGTATTGAGCAATTGACTAATTTCGTTGATTCTATCATTACGATTCCGAATGATAAGTTGATGAGTGTCTACGGCAATATCTCTATGCAAGATGCCTTTAAAAAAGCGGATGATGTGTTATTACATGCGGTTCAAGGTATTGCTGAAACTATCGCTAGTGAAGGTATGATCAATATCGACTTTAACGATATCCGCACTGCTATGACTGCCAAAGGTCATGCGATGATGGGTATCGGCCGTGCTAGCGGCGATGATCGTGCGCGTCAAGCAACTGAGAAAGCCATTAGATCACCATTACTTGATGACTTGCGTTTAGAAAATGCAAAAGGTCTGTTGGTTAACGTGATTTCTTCTGAATCACTCTCATTAGATGAGATGAGCAAAATCAGTGTTATTGTCGAAGAAATTACAGATATTGACGATGCACATATTTTCTATGGTTCAGTGATTGATGAAAAAATGGGTGATGACTTACATGTCACTGTTATTGCAACGGGTCTGACGTTAGATGAAAACGCTGGGCAAGAGCCAGAAGTAGTCGAGGCACCAGTTCCTTCTGTCAATAGCACTCAACCTGTTGACCCTAACGTGCATACCAGTGCTTTAAACAGCCAGAAGCAATCGCAAGCTCAGATGTATCAAGAAACGGCTAGTGCTAGCCGTTCAAGCGCGCCTCAAGAGCAGGCGAAAACCAAAACCAATAGCATTCAAGACTATTTAAAACGTCAACAAAATAAATAATATTTTCAGATGCTTGGAATAAAAAAAGCCAGTACTAAGTTGCTGGCTTTTTTGTGCGTATAGAAAATGTCCATATATTAGTAAGCTGATTCAGCTATGAGAGCGCTCTATGTATGAGAATCGCCTCTCAATACGAAAATAATCATTAATAAATAGGCGTATAAAACAATTTATGATTGTAACATTTGGCTGTTATTTCCCTGTGTTAACAGAGGCAGTGTGATCAATAAGACATGAAAACTATCAAAATTTATTGACGATAAGTGTTATCAATCAAGGAGATAAGGAAATTATCGAGTTTTAACTATGGCGAACTAGGGGCGGGTAATGATACACTATGGCAATTGTAACAAAATATGTGAGAAGACAGCCATGAACCAAAGAACCATAAAAACTGCGATTGCTGTTACAGGTATTGGTCTCCATAGTGGTCAGCCTGTTGACTTAGAGTTTCATCCGCAACCTATTGATACGGGTATTGTTTTCGAGCGTTCTGATATCGAAGGCAGTCAGCCGATTCCAGCCAGTGCTTTTTTAGTACAAGATACTATGATGTCGTCAAACCTAGTGTTTGGTGGCACACGTGTGGGGACGGTCGAGCATTTGCTTAGTGCCATTGCAGGACTTGGCGTGGATAACCTTTTAATTCGTGTATCGGCCTCAGAGATACCGATTATGGATGGTAGTGCCGCTCCTTTTGTAGCGTTGCTGCTTGACGCAGGATTCTGCGAGCAAGACGCTTTAAAGAAGTTTATAAAAATCGTCAGACCTGTAAGAGTAAAAGTAGACGATAAATGGGCAGAACTGCGTCCTTATGAAGGGTTTGAGCTAAATTTTGAGATTGATTTTGATCATCCTGCTATCGACAAAGATTTTCAACATGCACAGTTGCAGTTTTCGACGCAAAACTTCATTGAGCAATTGAGTTCAGCCCGTACTTTTGGGTTTTTACGAGATATAGAAGCCTTACGTCAGAATAATTTGGCGTTAGGAGGCAGTATGGATAATGCTATCGTTATTGATGAGGCAAATATTCTTAACGAAGAAGGCTTGCGTTTTAATGATGAGTTCGTTCGCCATAAAATTTTGGATGCTTTAGGTGATTTATATTTGATTGGCTATCCGATTTTGGGTCGCTTTAATGCTTATAAATCTGGTCACGCGTTAAACAATTTATTGGTACGTGAGATACTATCTAACCATAATAATTTTGAAATTGTAACTTTTGATGACAATGTAACGTGCCCAATTCAGTATTTACCTCTCGAAGGTTTGAGTGTTGAAGGATGAATACAGGAATATACACGAAGTATCGAAACATTTACGCAATATTACATAATCCGGCTGTAATTACATTCTAATAATATTCGTTTTTTTGAATGTATTGTTTAGATTATTTTAACAATTCTGCTCTAGAGTAGAGAATATCAAAGTTGTGGATAGTTTTTCAATCATCTGTTGGCGACGTTCATAATGTGAACGGAGCTAGCAGGTGATTTTTTTTGTTTGCACCATTACAAAATCGCAGCGTTATCAACTGGTTTTTACGGTTTTGTTTACACAACTTTACATAGCAACATTAATAATTTCAATGATTTGCCAGACGCAAAAGTGCTTTTTTGAGATTTTCATCAGTGGTGACATGCTCTGCGGCCTGTGATATAGTCCGCTTTGTGTTTTGGCTAAGAGCCTGATTTTCATTGGCTTTACTAGATTTTGACAAAGTTGCTGCTGCTGCTGATAGTTGTTTAGATGAATGATTATCAGCTGAATTTTTAGCTACGACGACGCGAATTTGCTTAAGTTGTTTAAATGTAATTGACTGCTCTGTTAAGACTTGCAAATAAGCGCTCTGCAAATAGCGAATATGATTGGCAGCAGTCATTGAGCCCACACTGAGTATTAATTGCTCAGAGGTGAGGCCTACGATCCAACAGGCATTAAGAATTTCTTCAGGTAGACAATCTACCAATAGCTCTTTTACCTCGTTGGTCGCTTCTATGTATAGCCGCATATTGTCAGCAAGCGTTCGGGGTAGTGCGCTACCAGCAAAAGCTTGATGGTCGATAAGTTGGGCAAGCCGATTTGGCTGTTTTTTTGACATCGTGATGACTCATCTAATAGGTGACAAAATCGATATTCATAATTGACATGCTAAAGGCAATTGATACTGAACGATTTGCGAGACAGTGAACTAAGCGGAATATGGTATTAACAGATAATACCAGCATTAGTCACTACAGAAGAAATAGCGGGCTGTTTTAACAAGGATTTTATCATGTTTTTGTAATGATCATCTCCTCTAAACTAATTGATGCTTTGTCACGGATGACGAGCGGTCTTGTATTAACAATAGGTAGTAAATTTATGAAACAAGCTTTATTAATTTTGTCAGTATTGGGAATGGGTATAGCACAGACAAGTGGTGCTGTCGAAACAACCTTTCAACCAAATAATACCTTGAGTCATACCATCACTAACATCTCTGCTTCTGCGAACTACGGTTCTAGCCGCAATATCTATAGCACTAACAGTGGTGCTCATGTATATAGCAATGATGAGATCAGTCAAGCCATTGATAATTTAAGTGCGCATGCCAAGCAAAAAGAATACCAGCTTGCTTCGCTTACCAGTCGTTTGTCTTATGAGCAGCGTCAGCAGCAATCAAGCCGCGCTCCTGATCGCAATTCTGCTCCTGCTATCGCAGCGGCAAGTGCATCGCGAGTAGCACTGTCTAGAAGCTCTGGCTACTGTGCTCGCTATGTACGTAAAGCGCTACAATCAGCAGGTTACGAATTTACGCCTAACCCTTCAGCTTATCAGTATGCCTCTCGCGGCACACTTGCTCAAGCAGGTTTTACCAAGATCAGTAATGATATGCAGCCACAAGTGGGTGACGTCGTTGTCTATAATCGTACGTCAAACCGTCCACATGGTCATATCCAGATCTTTGATGGTAACGATTGGGTATCTGATTTCCGCCAAAACAGCATTAGCCCATACAGTGGCACTTACAGCTATACGACATGGCGTGATTCGCAATATGTCGATGATGCATCAGACCGTGGTATTTACCTCGCGATGGCTGACAAATAATAGCCAGCTAGATGTAACTTAAGTTAAAAGTTTTCTCCAAATCCAGTAATGCTCTTTATAGCGTTGCTGGTTTTTTTTGCGCTTTGAGTTGTAATGCTTAAGTTAAAAGTAGAGTTAAAGCTCAAATCTCGACCAGTGGCTACGATTGTGAAAGTCAGGCGGGGAGGTGTGGTTTGGGGCAAAATATAAAGCAATCTCACCAAACCATAAAATAACGCAAGGATGTATTTGCTCAATCACAGTATTTGCGATGGCGTACTGCTGATTGGGTCGTTGGATTACTGGTACATTAAAGCTGCGCTCATAATGATGAGGTTTATTTGCGACTGATGGATCATTAAATAAAGGATTCTCCACGTACCTTAATGTTGGCTTTACATTATTTATCCAATTAATAGACGCGCGCGCCTGTCCATCAGCTGCATATAAGGGTGTTGGCGGTAAGGTCGCAGGATTACGATAGCTTTCAAATTGATATAGCGCGTAACGACCGTCTGGATTGGCATTAATCTCGATATAGGGCGTTGCCTTTTGAGCATCCGTTAGATTTTCATCATTTATCAGACGACCAGCGATAAAACACTCAAGGCAAGTCTCTTCCCACAAGTAATCATCGAATATTACTTGCGCTTGCTGCCACACTGACCAGTTTAGCTGCTTTGCTAGCAGTTGGTTGGGCAGGGTGAGTTGATAGGTTAGCTGTAAGTATAGTGATGGCTGTCGAATAATCTGAGCACGCACATTTATACAGATGCGCTGCAACTCATCTACTGTTACACCCAGTTGCTGTGCATCGTTTACTATGGTTTCGGTGGCCACACAGAGATTGAATGATTGGTTCATAGTTTAAGACCCGACAATAAAAATATAGAAGTAACCATAAGAAAAGTTGTACCGACTAAGCGAGCTAATATTACACGCTAAGTAAATCTAAAACGAGCAGACAACATAAAAGCCGCGAGCAAGATGCATCGCGGCTTTTACATTTATCGTCGCTATGTGGCTATGATTTGAGTTGATATGGCATACCATACCATCACTCAAACCAAGCTGGTCATCACATATTATTATGCATGACGTGCTAAGTTAGACAATTTTGGGTTGGCGTTTGGATTTTTACGTAGTAACAATGCCATACGACCAATAGAATGAACCAAAGACGCGTTAGCCGCTTTGGCAAGTTCCGCACCGATGACATCGCGCTCTTCTTTTGTGCCAGCAGGCAGTTTTACTTTGATGAGCTCATGATCTGATAGCGCGCGATCAATCTCTTCAGTAATGGTTGGGGTAATACCTTTGTTGCCAATCATGACGATAGGTTTGAGGTCGTGACCAATGCCTCTTAGGCGTTTGATGGTAGCGTTATCGAGTTGCATAGAATTCCTAGGTGTTGGTAAAAATAAAAGACAGTGCTATTAAGAGCAGTTGACGACCATTATAGATAATCTGTGGTCATCTTGCATGAGATCAGCAGGATTTTGCACGATTTTACGTGATGAAAATGTTAAACTGAATGTTTGGGCACATTATAAACGCTACTGTCTGATAAATCAGTGTTTTAACCAATAGAATTTAGTCAGTTTAAGACTGCAAATGTATAAAAATCTTGATTGATAGCATACTCGAATGAATTTAACCCATATCGAAAGTGCTTCATAAATCTTTTAGCTACTTCAGTAATATGTATAAATGTTTTGCAAAGCAATAGGAGCAGGTATTTTGGCCACGCGTATCGAAAATAAAAAACTGTCAAAGAGTAGTAGCGCTTGGATGAAAGAGCATATTGACGATCATTATGTGCAAAAAGCGCAAAAAGATGGCTATCGTGCCCGTGCTGCCTATAAATTATTAGAAATTAATGAAAAGACCAATATTATTAAAAAAGGCATGACGGTTGTGGATTTGGGCAGTGCTCCAGGCAGTTGGTCTCAAGTGGCAGGTCAGCTGGTAGGCGAAAAAGGTATTTTGATTGCCTCTGATATTCTGCCGATGGATACATTGCCTGATGTGACCTTTATTCAAGGCGACTTTCGCGAAGCAGAAGTGTTTGATGCGATCATGGCAGAGGTTGGTGATAGGCAGGTCGATGTAGTGCTGTCCGATATGGCACCAAATACGGCAGGAAACAGCGCAATCGATCAGCCACGCATGATGTATTTATGCGAGCTAGCAGTGGACTTTGCGCTTGCAACCTTACCAGAAGGTGGCGCACTTATTATGAAAGTGTTTCAAGGCGAAGGCACACAAGAATTACGCAAGCAGATGCAGCAGGATTTTAGTAAGATTCGTAGTATCAAACCAGGTGCGTCAAGACCACGGTCAAAAGAGATGTTTTGGATAGCGATTAAATAATCATAACGTCGTTGTGTCATAGCCATTGTAAGCTAGATAATGTGTCACCATAACATAGAGTCATGAGCGCATTGAACCCGCTACAATCGTTAACTGAATAATAGCGAAACCTGCTTGAATTATGCAGGTTAGCACCACATATCATGGTATATTAACTTTGTTTCAAGCATATGTTTTAGGCAAAGTCGTCTGACAATAAGCGCCTGATGTGCTCATCTACGATAGATATATAGGTCATTAATATTTATAACTTGTGAAAACGGTCCCTATGCAGCATTTGAGTTGTATGAGTCTGACTCATAAGTTTTGGCTATGAATATATCTACTAAAAAATGAGCGATACGTTTATAGACGTCACGTGTTTAATAAACACACCAATAAGTAAGGGATGGGAATAACTAGTGAGCGACATGGTAAAAAATACCTTATTGTGGCTGGTGGTAATCGGCGTTTTGGTGCTGGTGTTTAGCGGCTTTGATCAATCATCCGAGCCGGATAGCCTTAACTACTCTGAGTTTGTGACCGCCGTGTCAGAAAACCAAGTAGCCAGCGTTGAAATCGATGGCGAGCAAATCACCGGCGAAAAGAAAAATGGTTCATCATTTGAGACCATTAGACCAGCTGTGTCAGATGATGAGCTCATGCCATTGCTGCGTGAGAACCAAGTCGAAGTCCAAGGGACTGCCCCAAAACGCCAAAGCGTCTTGATGCAATTACTGATAGCCAGTTTCCCAATTCTATTGATTATTGGTCTGTTTTTATTCTTCATGCGTAATATGCAAGGCGGCGCTGGCGGTAAAGGCGGCGGCCCTATGAGCTTTGGTAAGTCAAAAGCTAAAATGTTGACTGAAGACCAAATCAAGGTGAACTTTGAAGATGTGGCTGGTTGTGAAGAGGCC
Organism: Psychrobacter immobilis; assembly: GCF_904846065.1. Classification (NCBI taxonomy): domain Bacteria; kingdom Pseudomonadati; phylum Pseudomonadota; class Gammaproteobacteria; order Moraxellales; family Moraxellaceae; genus Psychrobacter; species Psychrobacter immobilis. The sequence continues at coordinate 2,647,702 of NZ_CAJGZV010000001.1, read as the reverse complement.
AAAGAAGAAGTGGTTGAAGTGGTCGAATTTTTACGCGACCCTGATAAATTTACCAAGCTTGGTGCGACGATTCCACGTGGTATCTTAATGGTAGGTCCTCCAGGTACCGGTAAAACCTTGTTAGCCAGAGCCATTGCGGGTGAAGCTAAAGTGCCGTTCTTCTCAATCTCAGGTTCTGATTTTGTTGAGATGTTTGTCGGTGTCGGCGCCTCACGTGTCCGCGATATGTTCGAACAGGCTAAAAAGAGCGCGCCTTGCATAATCTTTATTGATGAAATTGATGCGGTCGGTCGTCATCGTGGCTCGGGTATGGGCGGCGGTAATGATGAGCGTGAGCAGACACTGAACCAATTATTGGTCGAAATGGATGGTTTTGAAGGCAATGAAGGCGTAATCGTCATTGCCGCGACCAACCGTGCGGATGTGCTTGATAAAGCGCTATTGCGTCCAGGTCGTTTTGACCGTCAGGTACAAGTGGGCTTGCCAGATATCAAAGGCCGTGAGCAAATTCTTAAAGTGCATTTGAGAAAGCTGCCGAATACTATCGGTGTGGATGCCAATGCATTGGCTCGCGGTACACCAGGTTTCAGTGGTGCGCAGCTGGCCAACCTTGTCAACGAAGCGGCATTGTTTGCAGCACGTCGCAACAAGACCAGTGTTGATATGAATGACTTTGAAGATGCAAAAGACAAGTTATATATGGGTCCTGAGCGTAAATCAATGGTCATTCGTGAAGAGGAGCGCCGTGCGACCGCTTATCATGAAGCAGGTCACGCCTTAGTCGCTGAGCTACTACCAGGTACCGATCCTGTGCATAAAGTAACGATCATGCCGCGTGGTTTTGCGCTTGGGGTTACTTGGCAGTTGCCAGAGCATGACCAAACCAGCATGTATAAATCAAAAATGCTGAGCGATATTGCTATCTTATTCGGCGGTCGTATCGCTGAAGAAGTCTTTATCAATCAAATGTCGACGGGTGCTTCTAACGACTTCGAACGTGCAACCAAGATGGCTCGCGCCATGGTGACGAAGTACGGTATGTCTGATGCGCTTGGTATTATGGTTTATGAAGATGAGGACAGCTCGCAAGGCTATTTTGGCTCTAGCAGTCGTACGATTTCAGAAGCCACGCAACAAAAGGTCGATGAAGAAGTTCGCCGTATGTTAGAGGAGCAATATGATATCGCGCGTGAATTGATTGAAGGCAATCAAGAAAAAATGCATGCGATGGTAGATGCCCTAATGAAGTGGGAAACGATTGACCGAGATCAGTTGCAAGATATCTTAGCAGGTGAAGACCCACGTCCACCTAGAGTTTATCAGCACAACGAAGTCAACTTATCGAAGAATGATATTAAAACAACCAACTCAACACCGCCACCGTTACCAGCGATGTAGTTATTAATTGATTCATATTCAATAGAAGAAGCCCTTTATCATAAAGGGCTTTTTTTGTTGTCCATATTTCGTGAAGGGTTTAGTACAGAATAGAGTTTACTGGTATCATAAGCACAACGCATAACAAGCACAGTGCATAACAAGCAGTCTGCAATAATTAGAATGTTTTGATGAGAGATAATTTGGTTATGTCCTTATTTCAGCCCTTACCCAGCTATAAGATATCAAGTCGTGATAAAACACTAGATCTATCGCAGCCTCATATTATGGGTATTCTTAATGTCACACCCGATTCGTTTTCAGACGGTGGACAGTTCAATGTGGTAGATAAAGCAGTTGTTCATTGCCAGCAGATGATAAAAGAAGGTGCGACTATTATCGACATTGGCGGTGAGTCTACTCGCCCCAATGCGGATGCTGTGGGCACTGCTGAAGAGATGCAGCGTGTTGTGCCAGTGGTTCGAGCCATTAGGCAGCAATGCGGGGAGGATATTTGGCTATCCATTGATACCAGTAATCCAGAGGTTATGAAAGCGGCTTTTGACGCTGGTGCTGATATTTGGAATGATGTACGAGCACTCAAACGCGAGGGTGCAGCAGTACTAGCGGCGGAGCTTGATATACCCATCATGCTGATGCACATGCGCGGCGAGCCAACAACGATGAATAATTTGGCACAATATGACGACATCATTAGTGACATAAGGGATGAGCTATTATCGCGTATTGACGAAGTAACAAGAATCGGTGTTAAACGTGAGAAAATTATTATCGATCCAGGCTTTGGTTTTGCGAAAGATTATGAGCATCATTGCGCACTATTAAGCCAGCTTAGCAGGCTACAAGCGCTTGGTTTTCCGATGATGTTTGGCATTTCACGCAAGCGTTTTTTAGCGGAAGTATTGAGCAAGGGTGGCGTCGAAGTCGTTGCTACTACCAACACGGTAGATCGTGATGTGGTAGGTACGGCGGCTGGTATCTTTGCCCTACAGCAAGGCGCTGGCATTATACGCACCCATAATGTGGCGATGATGCAGCAAGCAGTCGCCTTGTGGCGCCAATTATCTGCGCATAATTATCCTTAATCCCAATTTAAAATAATGAGAGTACTTTTATGACCACCCCGATTCAGCCAGAACCAACCAATGAACAGCGCCGCATTATCTATCAAGCACGCCGCGGATTAAAAGAGTTAGACTTTTATATTGACCTTTATGTTAAAGAAATTTACTTAACGGCAGAGCCTGCTGAACAAGAGACGTTTGCAGAAATGCTGACTCATGAAGACCCTGATTTGTTGGATTATTTCACCAATCAAAATCGTCCAGAAAACGAAGAAATATGGGCGTTAGTCAATAAAATTAAGACATGGCGTCATACCAAAGATTTGACTTAAAGACTGATTTAGATATAAAAAATGGTTGTCCAGAGCTGGCATAGATAGGCCTGAGCAACATAATGGTCTGCCGTTTTTTTTGGTGATAAAATATGACCTTGGCAAATTCGTTACGTATTGATACGGCTATTCGGCCTGCCAGCTATGTGCGTTTGCTGCTTTATAGTGGGTTGACCGCCGTCATGGCTGTACTGGCGTGGCTTGCTTCTTTACTGTTATGGCAATATGTGCTTATTTTAATCGTTACCGCCGCGGTGATTATTTATTTGACATTATCACGACCCATACTGCTGCACCTTAGCCAACCACCACTTAGTCATCGTGTTGAGCAGCATTGGCAGCTACTGCTCCGTACGGGTCGCGGTGATGAGCTATGGCAGGCACAATTAATCGCTGTCTCTGGATATCGATGGGCGATAAGCTTTGAATTCAATGTTATAGAGCCTTATCAGCGCTCTTTATCAGTGACCATCTTTCGAGATCAAGTGAGCCTTGAACAATGGCGAGAGTTGAATGTTTTGGCTAGATTATATTGAATATTCATAAATGGTGCTTATCAGTCCCATCGCCGAATGTTCAATATGCCTAACATAAACGCCGAAAATACGAGTTAAGGTAGTATTTTTTTATAGTGTCCAATGGGGGATTTTTTTCAAGAATTTACGAACGCCTACATGTCATAACAAAACACCTATCTGGATAGCGAAATAGATTTGTTATATTGCAAGAGAATTGTGAATCGCATAAGTAAATCGAGCTGTTGATTAATATATTAAATTAGCAGCGAAGTTTTTAGCGGTTTATAGATAATAAATAATATGACAAAAAGGAATCGAAAATGAGCTTATTAGGGAATTTGGTTAGTCAGGTGGCCCGTCGTGCGATGGATCCTGAAGATGCGCAGCGTAATCCTGTAAATCAACGCATTGATCCACGTCGTACAGGTGGTCTTGGGGATATATTGGGTAGCGTGCTAGGCGGTGCTAGTCAAACTGGTGGCTATAATCCACGCCAGTATGATCGTCAGCCAGACAATGGTTTTGGCTTAGATGATATTCTCGGTGGGTTAACAGGCGGTGGACTCACTGGTGGCAATCAAAGTGGCGGCGTCAATTCTAATGCCGGCGGTCTTGGAGACATATTAGGCAGTGTGCTAGGTGGTCAAGCCATGGGTAGTCAAACGAGAAAATCTGGATTCGGTGGTAAAGGTATGCTAATCGCTGCACTTATGCCAATGGTACTAAGCTGGATCAAACGCAATGGCGGCTTGAGTGGTGCATTATCGAAAATCACAGGTATGGGTTATGAAAACCAAGCGCGTTCTTGGATGAGTAACCAACAAGACAATGACAACCTTGATCCAAATGATATCAGTCAGTTATTCGATGAAAATGAGATTCAGCAGGTTGCAGCACATACTGGTGCTAATGACGTAGAAGTCCGTCAAGGTCTTGCTGAATTGCTGCCAGAAGTAATGAATCAGCTGACACCAAGTGGCAATTTGGATAATGAATCTGAAGCCAATGAAGAGATTGATCAAATCATCAATCAGCTATCTAGTCGACTAGGTGCGTTAAAATAAATTTATCTTTTAAAGAAAGTCGCAATCGTTAATGCCAAAAAGTTAATACCATAAAAAAGAGTACGTTATCCAATGTGCTCTTTTTTATGGCTGTTAGTTTGACCTTACTATTGGTACTCTATTACTGAATATTTACTCTTTGTTCTAAACAGATATGTTAAAAATGGTGAATAATAGAAAAATAATTCTATAAATCTTATAGGATGGTCATATGATTCATTGAGTCTTTTGTCGCAGTGGCTACTTTGATGATCCTTTATATAATATGACTGCGTGATGGTATAAGCATTTATAAGGATACTTAATCATGCCATTTAAGCCTATTCAAGCAGCGGTTGCCATTTTGGTCGGCTTGATCATTTGGTTTGTGATACCAGTGCCTACTGGCGTTACGCCTGAAGCATGGCACATGCTGGCGTTATTCATCGCCACTATTGTCGCCATCATCGGCAAAGTATTACCCATTGGTGCCATTGCTATCATTGCAGTCACCCTAGTCGCACTTACAGGCGTGACTAGTGATAGCCCAGCACAAGCCATTAGTGATGCATTATCAAGCTACTCAAGTCCGTTGATTTGGCTAATTGGTATTGCAGTCATGATATCGCGTGGCTTGATAAAAACGGGTTTGGGTCGACGTATTGCCTATTATTTTATTTCTATTTTTGGTAAAAAAACCATCGGCGTGGCTTATTCTTTGACTGCAGCTGAATTGATGATAGCACCTATTACGCCTTCTAATACGGCACGTGGCGGCGGTATTATTCATCCTATTATGAAGTCTATCGCGCAAAGCTTTCATTCGACGCCAGAAGAAGGCACTCAAAACAAAATTGGTCGCTATTTGGCGATGGTGAACTACCACGCCAATCCTATTACCTCTGGGATGTTTATCACGGCTACTGCGCCCAACCCTCTGGTTGTAGATTTAGTGAATAAAGCCACAGGCGGTGATATTCAGCTGTCATGGACCACTTGGGCAGTGGCGATGTTTGTACCTGGTATGCTATGCCTGCTTGTGATGCCGTTAGTCATTTATATAATTTATCCACCTGATGTTAAAATCACGCCCGATGCAAAAGGTTTTGCCAAGGAAAATTTGGCAGAAATGGGAAAAATAAGTAGCCAAGAAAAAATCATGCTCGGGGTATTTGCTCTGATGCTGTTATTGTGGGCGAATATTCCCGCATTGATGTTAGGTGAGCAATATAGCGTTGATGCTACAACCACAGCATTTATTGGTTTGACGACCTTAATATTGACTGGGGTACTGACTTGGGACGATATTTTAAAAGAGAAGTCAGCATGGGATACCATTATTTGGTTTGGCGCCCTTATTATGATGGCCGCTTATCTTAATAAGCTTGGACTGATAAGCTGGTTCTCTGGCAATATCGAATCGATGATTGGCACGACTGGGCTTGGCTGGATAGGGGCTGTGACTATTTTGACCCTAGTATACTTATATATCCATTACTTCTTTGCTAGTACCACGGCTCATATTACTGCATTATTTGCAGCATTTTATGCGGTGGGTTTAAGCTTGGGCGCACCGCCGATGTTATATGCGCTTATTTTAGCCGCAGCGGGCAACATCATGATGACGCTTACGCATTATGCAACTGGTACTGCGCCAGTCATTTTTAACTCTGGCTATGTGACGTTAAGAGAGTGGTGGAGTATTGGCGCGATTATGAGTGTGGTAAATCTGGTCGTATGGATCGGCGCTGGTTTGATTTGGTGGAAGCTGCTTGGTTATTATTAAAGGTTAAAGGTTAATAATGTGCGCTTAAACGAGCTAAAAACGCTCATCCAATGTCTCCAAGGTGTAATTTAGCGCCTCAAAGCAGATATCGGTATTAAAGCCGCGATATTGTAAAAAACGTAGCTGACGGGCTTTGTCTTTTTGTTCAGTCGGTATGTCATCGCCGTATTTTTTGGTACGTGCACTGACTGCCAGTTTTAGCCAGTCAATGCCTTCAACTAAATTCTCGGCGCTGTCGTCTATAAACTCGCTAAATTCTTCCGATTCGGCATTCGCCATATCGATAAGCTCGTCGATATTACCTGGCATAGCAATTTTTTTACGATAAAACTCCTGCTTAATACGCCCACGTCCGCGCCCTTTGCGGATGTTTTCCCGAATAAGCATCAGGGTAGTACGATAATCACTTTGATAACCTTTTTCTTCAAACTCATCGAGCAGGGCATCGATTTTGTCTGGGTCTTGCTCTTTATCAAGCAGTTTTTGCTTGAGCTCAGCCTTGCCGTATTCACGGCGCGATAAATAATAAAATGCCAACCAACGTAAGCGGCTTTCGGCTTTAATGGCATCAATATCCGCTTGGCGTTGTTCAGGGGTACGCAAATACGCTTTAAGCGCCGCGGGTAGGTTATCGGCTGTGCTATGCGCAGAAGTATTGGTAATGGCAGCATCGGTTATATACTGTGATTCTTTGTTAAATTCATTATCAGTAGCCGCGCTATCGTCTGGTTCACTATGAATATTTTGTTTAACTTCAGCCAGCATCTCTTTGATACTTTGCGCTTTTGGTTGCTGATAAGCAGGCACGTCACTAGGCTCAGGGCTAAAGTTAGCCGCTGGGTGAAAACGCTTTTTACGTTTCTTATTTTTAGCAGGATTTTTATTGGTAGAAGAGTGAGCCTCAACGGATTCTACTGAAAATTCAGCATCGTCAGATAATGAATGGTCTTCACGAGAGTAGGTTGAATGCTTGCGCGTCTTAGTTGTTTTTTTAGGATTGCCTTGATAGGAATGCTGAGAAAATTTGGAGGATTCAGAGTGTTTGGAAGATTTGGACGGTTTTTTTGATTTGATAGTAAGACTACTCGCTGAATCGGCATCGGATTCAGCGAGTATTTCAGCTAAGGTTTTAATGTTCATAACAATTTAATTTTCATAACAAGTCATGATTATTGATAACGGTTAATCATTGCGCCGTTATTGTACAGGGTCAGAGACCAACGCTTCATTGGCTTTATCTTCGGCTTTGGTCTCTTTCTTTGATCCAAGCTTTTCTTCACGGATTTTAGCTTCGATTTCTTGCGCAATCGCAGGGTTTTCTTTTAAGAACAGCACAGAATTGGCTTTACCTTGACCGATTTTTTCGTCGCCATAGCTATACCAAGAGCCTGCTTTACCAACCGCACCAATTTCAACACCCAAGTCAATCACTTCGGCTAAGTGGTTGGTACCTTCACCATAAGTAATTTCAAACTCTGCTTGGCGGAAAGGCGGTGCCATTTTGTTTTTGATGACTTTGACACGGGTTTGGTTACCGATGATTTCATCACCATTTTTGACCGCACCGATGCGGCGAATGTCCATACGCACTGAGGCGTAAAACTTAAGCGCGTTACCACCAGTCGTGGTCTCAGGGCTACCAAACATCACACCAATTTTCATGCGAATTTGGTTGATAAATACCACCATACAATTGGAGCGTTTGGCGTTACCTGTGATTTTACGTAGGGCTTGGCTCATAAGACGCGCTTGCAAACCCATATGTGAGTCGCCCATCTCGCCTTCAATTTCTGCGCGCGGCGTCAAGGCAGCAACTGAGTCAATGACGATCATATCGATAGCACCAGAGCGCACCAACATGTCGGTAATTTCAAGTGCTTGCTCACCATTATCAGGCTGAGACAGCAATAGCTCATCAGTATTCACGCCAAGCTTACGCGCATAAACAGGGTCAAGCGCATGCTCAGCATCGATAAAGGCGCAGGTGCCGCCTTGTTTTTGACATTCTGCAATTGCCTGTAGCGTCATGGTCGTTTTACCTGAGCTTTCTGGGCCATAAATCTCTACGATACGGCCTTTTGGTAGACCACCAATGCCAAGTGCAATGTCCAGACCCAACGAACCTGTTGATACTACATCGACATCCATAATAGCTGAGTCGTCACCTAAATGCATGATGGTATTCTTACCAAACTGCTTTTCGATTTGACCGAGTGCTGCTTTAAGGGCTTTGGCTTTATTGTCGTCCATACTGGATTCCTTGTCTTCAATCATTGGTTAAAACTATAAATTTGATATGATAAATAAAATGTTTGTAGCTACGAAGATTAACGGCTCAATAGTACTGATGGCTATCTAAATAATAGGCAGCGTTCGTTCAATGTCTATCTAAGATGAATGGGTTAAGGTATCGATGATGTAGACAGTAATATTAGATATATCACTCTACTATACAGTAAAATCGAATTATGATAAAAGTAAAATTAAGTTCATAATCAGCGCCAACAGGTGTGATTTGTAGGCCACATTATGCTCGTTGAGCCTTAACTGTTTTCTAAAATGCGGTTGATTAGGTAAGGTGATTATAACAAAAACCAAGGAGCATATAGAGGATTCAATGATGCTAAACGACACTAACTGTCGCATTGTATATAAGTGATAACTTGTGTAATCTAGTTGCTGAATACATCCTAATTTTGGATAGGATAATGCTGCCCTTTGTCAATAGCATTAAAAGTTGTCCACAAGAAATAAAGCGTCTAAATTTAGCTTTTGTGAAACATCAGTGAGGATTAATTTAATTTAAAAATATATTAAAAATAAATTACAGTATTATGAAATACAGTTTAACTTACTGATTTAAAAGGTTTTTTAAATTGTATAAAAAATGAACGATTTTACCTCATCCTTTGAGCTATCTAGGGAAATTGTTGTCAAGTGCGTACTTATGCACAGGGTTATCCACAGCTTATGGGGAGAACTCATGAATCCCTTATACTATCAATGTTTGAGTAGATAGGTAACCTGTGAGTGTGGCGCTGGAATATATTTTTTACCCCTATATGTAGCATTATCAATTTAAAAATTCTATGAAAATAGACGATGTTTCACGTATTAAAAAAATTTTATTATTTTTAATAAAAATACTTATAGCTTGTCCATTAAGGGTTGTAGCCGAAAAAAATCAAATAATATTGTCATTAGATAATTTGCAAGCACAAAAAAGCGGCTAAATAATTTAGCCGCTATACAGAAGTCACCGAAGATAAGTGAGCCGAATCTAATCTTTGATATAGATTAAATCCCAAACGCCATGTCCACTATTTATACCGCGGCGCTCAAATTTGGTCATTGGACGAAAGTCAGGGCGGTCGGTGAAGTTACCTGCGCCTGCTTGATTGGTTAAACCAGTAAAACCGTCTAAAACTTCAACCATCCAAAAGGCATAATGCTCCCAGTCGGTTGCGGTATGGAACCAGCCGCCTTGCTTTAGACTACGAGTCACAATCGCCATACGTTCAGGGCTGACGAAGCGGCGCTTGTGATGGCGCTTTTTTTGCCATGGGTCAGGGAAGTAAAGCTGGATACGATCAATATGGTTTTCTGGTAGTTGCTTGAGCAGTTGAATAGCGTCACCGTTAATGATTTTGACGTTATTTAAATTTTGCGTACCTGCCATATAGGCGCATTTACCGATGCCTGGCTCGTGCACTTCGACACCAACGAAATTGCGGCTAGGTTCTGCTGCCGCCATCTCAATGAACGAATCACCCAGTCCAAAACCGATCTCTAAAGTAAGCGGTGCTTCACTACCGTTAGGGCTATCAGCGAATAGCGTTCGTAGATTGTCAATACCATCAAGATTGCCATCACCGAAACTGTTATTGACCAGGTACTCAGAAAATTCTGGCGCGGTTAGTGCCAGTTCGGCATTTTTATTCATGTGCGTACGTCGTTTCATAAAAGTATTGACGATACGTAGATGTTTGCTTTCTTCAGGCTCACTCTCATTACTAATACGGGCTTCAATGTCAGTATTAGTATTGCTTTCGGTGTTAGTACTGAGGACTTTTTGCTCATCAGTAGTACTCGTACTATCGATGTGATCATTAATATCAGGATGTGGACTCATAGGATTGACAAGGCTTCATAAAATGGGTGATGTACGCTTATTATAAGTTAAATCTATACAGCTGTGAACGGACAATGCTTTTTTAATATTGTTATCGTTCATTCAGCATAAAAAAGTGAAAGTGTTGATCTTGTTTGACGTATCACATATAGATTGGCATTCAGCTGCCTTGACTATCCTTTACATTGAATTAACGGTATTTATCTGTCGTTTTACTGTTTTGTGCATCGGTTTTGGCGTTATCATATAAAGTGAGTAATGGATTTAAATTTTTCTTCATCGTTAATAGGGGTCATCTATGCTATTTATCGAGACGGATTCGCCGCCCCCTTTTTATCAAGAACAGCTGACTCCTGCTAAGCGTACACAACTTGATAAATGGTTTATCGGTCACCGTAGCCAGCATTATTATCTGAAACGTTTTGAGCAGTTCGATGCGCAAGGTTATCTGTCGCCAAAATGGCATTGGGCAGCATTTTTTGTGACTTTTCCTTGGCTCCTCTATCGCAAACGCTATATGGATGCGATTGTCTATAGCGTAGCAGGCTGGTCGTTTATTCAGCTCAATGTGGCATTGGTACTGGTTGCGTTTGAATTTTTGGCGATGTCCTTCATCCCTGATGCTTACCAGATGGCGACACGCATAGGCATTGCCGCGATCATTTGGTTATTTTGGTCGTTCATGGTGGCGCGTTGGACGGATGCGTATTATTACCGCATGGCGCGACGTGAGATTGCAGATGCTATCGATGATTATCCGCATGACGAAGCAGCGCAAAAGGCACATCTGCGCCGAGAAGGTGGGGTCAGTTTATTTGGGTTAGGATTGGGGTTTGGTATTTTTGCTTTTGCTTTAATGGTCATTAAGATACAGTTTCTGCCAATTATTGCCAAGCCAAAAGCCAATGAAGTGCTGTTCGATGCGTATGATATAGCCAAAACGGCACAAAATCGTGTGGCACTGATTTATCAACAGACAGGGCAATGTCCAATGGATTTGCCTATCGATACAGGCACTCAGCAGATACGAATTGATATCGATAAAGAGGCCGCTGGCGTAGTAGAAACGGATTGTGCAGTCATTGCGACCATACAAAATGTTCAGTTCCCTATCCGCTATCTAAATCAGCAGACACTGGTTTTTTACCATGTGCCAGACAGCGATAGTTGGAACTGTACAAGTTCACTAAATAAGAAACTGGCACCAGCAAGCTGTATGCCCGATTAGGGCATGTTTGATGATTTAACCATGACACTGACTATTTGTGAATCATCAAACACGCTTTAAAATATATAAATATTTAGGTGTTAGAGTCAGTTGCAACATCGTCCTTTCTATCAACGGGTGTTGCTTTACTTTTTAGCGCGTCATAAAAATCTGTTAAGTCCATTTTTCGGGCTTTATCAATGTCTTCATCAAACAAGCTTTCTAGCTCTGCCATCGCTGATTGTGCGGATTCAATCATGCTGGCTTCATCATCGTAGATCGCTTGCTGACGTTCAATCAAGTCATCGTCGTAATCGCGGAAAGTTTGCACCGTCTCGCGCGCTTTTTCTGGTGAGATGCCAAGCAGTTGTAGCGACTCACGCGACATATCCAAGGACGATAGGTAAGTCTCACGCCAAATATGACGCACACCGACCTCACGTAACCGATAATAATGCTGACGGTCACGTGCCCGTGCCAAGACAATCAAGTCTGGATAGTTTTTACGTAAGTATTGAGCCGTGGTGATAGAGCGCTCTAAATCATCAATGGCCAAAATAAACACACGGGCTTTTTTAATACCAGCCGCGCGCAATATCTCAGGGTTTTTTGGGTCGCCGTAATAGACTTGGTTACCAAATTTACGAACGAAATCGACGCGATTCGCTGAGCGTTCGATGGCGGTAAATTCGATGTTATGCATGCGTAGTACACGACCGATAATCTGACCGACGCGCCCAAAGCCAGCAATAATGACTTGATGTTCATGATCGGGAATGGCATCGTATTCGCGGCTGGGTTTGCTTTTGGCAAATAAAGGCTCACCGATTTTCTCAAGTAACAAAAATGCCAGCGGTGTGAGTGCCATGGAGATAGTGACGATAAGGTTCAGGGTATTGGCAAGCTCAGGTCGTAAGACATTTTGAGCAGTAGCGACACTGAATAAAACAAAAGCAAATTCACCACCTTGAGCGAGCGTCACACCCAGTCTGATACTGGTTGGCCAGCGATTGCCTGATATCTTTGCAATGGCGGTAATGACACCAAATTTGATAGCCATCAATGCCATTGCACAGCCAATGATAAACATAGGTTTTGCCAAGATAAGTTTGACATCAGTCAGCATACCGACCGACATAAAAAATAAGCCAAGTAGCAACCCTTTAAACGGCTCAATACTGGCTTCTAGCTCATGGCGATACTCAGAATCTGCGAGCAGTACCCCTGTCAAAAAAGCACCCAATGCCATCGATAAACCAATTTGACCCATCAAAATAGACACACCCATCACGATAAATAGCGCAACGGCGGTCAGCAGTTCTGATGCACCACTAGAGGCTACAAACTTAAAGAAGGGACGAACGACATAACGACTAGCAAAAATCAGTCCAGCAAAAACCGCAAAAACTTTGCCAAAATAAATCAAATCATAACTTTGTTCGCGCACCCCTGATAGGAAAGGAATGACGGCTAGCAAAGGGATAACTGCAATATCTTGGAATAATAAAATCGTGAACGCTTCACGACCGTGGGTGCTAGAAAGCTGCTGTTTTTCAGTCAGTATTTGTAGTACAAAAGCTGTGGACGACAAGGCAAGGCCAAAACCGACGATAAAAGCAGTATCGAGCTGTAAGCCAAAAATTTGATGTAACAGCCCCATTAATAATGTGCCAGTCAGACCAACTTGCAAACCACCGAGGACAAATATCGAACGCCGCAGTGCCCATAATCGTGAGGGTTGCAGTTCAAGCCCGATAATGAATAGCAGCATGACCACGCCAAACTCAGAGAAGTGTAACAAGCTCTCAGCATCGCCTGCGACGTCTAGACCACTGGGCCCCAATATCAATCCTGTAATGAGATAACCTAAGACCGTCGCAATGCCAAAACGTTTACCAAGGGGTACAAAGAGCAGGGCTGCTCCTAAGAAGATTGTAGCTTGTAACATTAAATTTGGTGAGCCGGTGGCGGCAGCGAACATCTGGAATCCTTAGCAATCATGATAAAATAAGCGGTACAATATGGGCATGGCAAAATAAAAAAATCTTAGCATACGTTATTTTTTACGATAAATCTTCCACACACCATTATCGGCAAGTGGATTGTTATAAGCATCGTTACGGCGCTTACGCGGGGTCTGGCGACTGTCTACGATTTTGAAATCGGGCAGCGCATGGACGATAAGCCCCGTTCGATAAAAACGTACGCGTTCAGGCTCCAGCATCTCGCCCTTGCTATCACGGCAAAATACATAGGCGCGCAAATCAATAAATTCACGATGCGCCACCAAACGCGCCTCATCATCATTATCAAATACGGCACTCATACGCACAATTTCATCAGCACTATAGTCACCACACTTATCAGTAAGCGCACCGACCGAACCGAAGCTTTTGGATTCTTTTGCACGGGTCTTGGTCAAATGTAGTCTTTGAACATGATAGATAAATTGCGGTATCTCAAGGCTGGCTGGTAGCGGCAGATGATCGGGCGGTAGATTGGCCGCAGGATAAAACGCCATGGCGCGCTCAAGCAGATTACGCCAACGCTGCTGATAGGCTTGGACTTCGGCGATATTGCCTTCATAAATTGGCATATCACGAACTTGACGCAAAATATCAGGCGGAAACTGCTCATCTCGAAAGCTAGCAATGTCTTCTTGCAGCGTCGATAACAATGCTTTGGCATGCTTTTTACCCTCTGCTGAGATAGGGTCATCAATGTGGCTTGGAGCAACAAAAGGAGCTGAGCGTCTCGACATGGCAGAAAATAATCCATTAGTGGTAAATTGAGTGTTTCAGCTTTAAGTATACAGAATTTATATGAAAAATATGGCGGTGAGGCTAAATTTCCCATCATTTTTAACATGCCATTACAATGCTAAAAATCGGCGTGATATAAGTTTATTTAAGATAAAGCCTATTTATGTCGGCGCATAAGGCGTTATGTTCATGCACGATGATTCGCCCACTGATAGTAAGTTGCGCGGATTATTGAAGATTTTTAGCAAAATAATTTTAAGGATTTTCGGGGCAGGACTGACGCGGTTATTTGGATTTTGGTCGCCGCTTACGTCATATATGGCACCCGCTTATTTGACACCTATCATGACTGACGCATGAGATTTTCGGATTCGAATCATATTCTTATCGTTGGGGTTAGGTATTTGGTCAATAACAGCGCTTTGGCTCATTTGGTGCATATGGAATTATGATTGCCACCATTTGATAAAATGTCGCTAATCAATGATAGGCAACGTTTAAATTGATATTTGAATGAAGAATGGTCTTTTCAATGTTTAATGTCTGACTTTCAAAGTCTGACTTTCAAAGTCTGATTTTCAAAGTCTGACTTTCAATGTCTCATGCTTAATGATTGTGACCAATATGATTATTACCCTCTGTTTGTTGTTCTGAGATATCGCAGACCAGCGCATCGCTATGTGCCTCAGTCTGCGGATGTGATGCGCTTTCTACCTGAATGGTCGCATGATGGATACCGAGCTCAAGCAAGCTTTGTTCTAAATTTTCAATCAATATGCTGGATTCATGAATATTCATCTCGCCATCGACAACGACGTGACAAGACAAGGCATTTAGACCACTGGTAATACTCCAAACATGCAAATCATGGACTTCTTGTACTTGCGGATGGGTAAGCAGTTTTTTTTCGACATCCACTAAGAATATGCCTTCTGGCGTGCCTTCCATCAAAATATGGACCGAATCACGCACGACGCGGTAACCACTAAATAAGATCAGTATTGCGACAATCACCGAGGCTGCTGCATCCGCCCAAACCCAGCCGAAGCTCATCATCAAAAGCGCGGCCATGATAGCGGCAACCGAACCCATTAAGTCACTCAATACATGCAGGTAAGCACTTTGCATATTAAGGTTGACCGGTGCTTTACTCGCATTTTTTCCTTGAGTGTCTTCGTGACTGTCTTTATGACTACCAGCATGACTGTGACCATGTGCATCTTCGCCGCGACTGCCTCGATGCATCAGCCACGCAACCAAAATATTGACCAACATACCGATAGTAGCAACGATAAGCATGCCTTGGGTAGCAATTTCAGGCGGTGAATTGAAGCGCTTAATCGCCTCATAAAAAATCATTAGCGCAATAATGACCAGCGTCGCACCATTGACTGTTGCGACTAAAATCTCAAAGCGTTTATAACCAAACGTCTTTTGATGAGTAGCTGCTTTTTCACCAATTTTAAATGCTATTAACGTCGCGCCAAGTGCGATTGCATCACTTAGCATGTGACCTGCATCAGATAATAGCGCCAAACTGCCAGTCAGCCAGCCACCGATGGCTTCAATAAACATATAGCCTGTGATAATGATAAAGCTAAACAGCAAGGTGCGCTGATAGCCCTTGGTATCTCGCGGGGCTGTTGTTTGCTCTAAGTGTTCATCGTGATCGTGAGTGGCTTGATTGTCATGAGTGTAGTTGCTCTCATCGTCTTTATGCAGATGGTTAGCCACATTAACATTAATATTATCATTCTGATGAGAATGGTTGCCTTGCTCAGCGTTTGATTTATTTTGACTCATAACAACACTCAGAATGACAGAAGAGGAAATTTGATTGCTTATAAGGCTGGGCTTGCTGTTCGCAAACTAGCCAGATATAAAGAATTTAGCATATTTAATAAACGCTTGCTGTATCTGGGCAGTAAACGATGAATTTCCTATTTTGAATAACCTTCTTTATTAACGGCGAGCTACAGCAGAGTAATTGGGTTTAAAGAGTAATAGTGAGAAGTTACCAGCCAACAGGGTCAATATCCAGAGTCAGCTTCAGATATTTGGCGCTTGGAAGGGCAAGTACAGGCTGCCACCATTGGTTTAATACATGGTGTAATTGTTGTCGATTTTTGCCTAAAAGTAGCAGTTGTACGTGGTAGCGACTGTTCTTTTTACTCATTGGTGCATCGATAGGTCCTAGTACAGCGAGATTATGTCCATTTGGCAGAATGGCAATGGCATCTTTAAGGGCTTGGGTCGTGGTAGCAAGGGTTTTACCTTCACAGCGTATCAGGACAGCATGACTATGCGGCGGTAAACCCATCATTTTACGCTCTTGCAATAGCTCGCGAGCAAAAGACAAATAACCATCTTTGACCAGTTTCAATAATAATTCATTGTCTGGTTGCAGCGTTTGAATGAGTACACGACCAGATTTATCACCGCGACCGGCACGTCCTGCGACCTGAACCATCAATTGCGCAGTATGTTCCGGCGAGCGAAAGTCGGCGGACAAGAAACCACGATCGGCGTTTGGTAAGCAGACAAGCGTAACATTGGGGAAATGATGACCTTTGGCGACCATCTGCGTGCCAACCAAGATGGCAGGATTGCCTTGATTGATACGCTGATAGATATTCTCCCAACTGTCTTTACGTCTGGTGGTATCGCGATCGATTTGGATAATGGGATATAGCTCTTTGCTGGTTTGCGGATTGGCAAAAATTGCATGCAGGTTTTCGCTGAGCCTTGTTGTGCCCATTCCTTTGGCATCCAAATTTTGACTGCCACAATCAGGGCAAACTGTCGGAATATAAGCTTGCCAGTCGCAGTGGTGGCATTTTAGATAGGAGCTACTATAAGCGTTGTGTTGGGACTGGCTATTATAATGAACGGTTAGATGCGCATCGCAGCGCGGACAATCTGCCTGCCAACCGCAAGCTTCGCATAGCAAAACTGGCGCATAGCCACGACGGTTTAAAAATATTAATACTTGATCACCCGCTTCTAGCGTTTGCCGTATTGCCCCAATAAGCGCATCAGTCAGCCCAGTATCATAGCGTGCGCCGTCGTCCGTTGTTTGTTGATGAGTACTTTGCAGGCGCGCATCAATCAGCTGCATGGTTGCAAGCTTCGCATTACCGGGACGAGTTTGCAGTTGACACTCTACCAGCTTACCGTCATCGACCAGTTTTAGATGCTCAAGAGATGGCGTCGCCGTACCCAATACGACAGGGATATTGGCTTGTAGTCCACGATACAGCGCGACGTCAGCGGCATGATATCGCAAGGTATCTTGCTGCTTATAAGAGCCATCATGCGCTTCATCCACGACAATTAAGCCCAAATCTGCAAAAGGATATAGCACCGCTGAGCGTGTCCCAATAATGATTTGAGCATGACCGGTACGGCAATCTTGCCAGCCTTGTAAGCGATGAGTATTGTTCATGCCAGAATGCAATAAGACAATGTGAGCGGCAAAGCGACTGGCGAAACGCGCGCGCGTTTGCGGTGTCAATCCAATCTCTGGTACCAAAATCAACACCTGCTTGCCAGCTTCCAATACGGCTTGCATCGCTTGCAGATAGACTTCTGTCTTGCCACTACCAGTGATGCCATTTAATAAAAATCCCGTGTAGCGATTGGCTTCATGAGCCGCAATAATGGCGGTAACGGCGAGTTGTTGCTCGTCATTGAGATCAAGGGGCATTTTAGCTAATTTAACAGGCGCAGGTGATTGTTTGGGCTGAATATATCGCTCGATTAACCCTTTGTCTTCGAGCGCCTTTAAAAAACTCCTCTCCATGCCCTCTAGTAATAAAACATCTTCACTCGCGCCGCGCTCGCCATGCAGCTTAAGCATATCAAATTGTTGTTTTTGTTTTTTGGCGTTGGCACGAAAGTCAGCGTCGCTTACCTGTGGCAAAATTCGCCAATGGGTAATCAGTAAATCCAGCGGCTTACCTTGACGAACGAGAGTTGGCAGCATGACTGCTAAAACGTCACCAAGCGGGTAGTGGTAATAACGCGCTAGCCAATGTGCCAGCTTTAGCATACTGGTCTCTAAAATAGGCTCAGCATCCAAGCATTTATTGATAGGTTTTAGCTTATTAAGTGGCACGCTGCTATTTGCTTCTGGAATATGAGCGACGACGATACCGATTAAAGTTTGACGACCAAAGGATACTTCGACACGGCAGCCAATAGGGAGTAAAGAAGGGCTTGATAAGGTGTTTATATCTGCTGGTACGCTATAGTCAAATACCCGATAAAGGGGCACGGGTAGAGCAACTTGTACCAACATAGAATGCGTTCCTAGTTTTCAGGTAAATGGTTTTTGGATAAACAGTTTTTAGGTAAATGGACTTTAGATAACCAGCTTTTAGATAACGAAATCGTAATATTGATAAGAATAATAGCAGTAAGCCCAAATAGTGATATTTGGGCTTACTCTGGCCTTACCTTTTAGCAGTGGCTTTTTTGACGTAACGACTTGAGAATTAAGTACGTCTATGTATTAAGCCTTACCATTTACATGATGATACGGCTTAAGTTACTCAATATATAAAATTGACTCAATCTCGACCACACCGCCTTTAGGTAACGCCGCTACTTGGACAGCTGCACGAGCAGGATATGGCTCGCTCAAATTGGCAACGAATACTTCGTTTAAAACAGCAAAATCACTCAAATCTGTTAATGACACGTTAAATTTAACCACATCATTTAAGCTGCCACCAGCCGCTTCACAGATGGCTTTGATGTTTTCGAACACTTGCTCAGCCTGTGCTTTAAAACCTTCTTTTAATTCCATGGAATCAGGGTCAAAACCCAGTTGTCCTGAAATATAGACGGTGTTACCGACTTTGACGGCTTGTGAATAAGTACCAACGGCAGCAGGGGCTTTATCAGTTTGAATGGTTTGACGAGTCATATTATATATCCTTTTTATCTTTTTCTGGTTTGGTAGGTAAGGGCGCATTATTCATCATTTACATCTCGTTTTTCACCATACAAATGATGACACGCTCTACGTTTATTTGCTAAAAATCAAAAAACACAGTTTATCATTATTTCAGGTCTTTCTAAAATTTTCTAAATCCGTCATTCAATGTTCTATTGAGTGAGTGTTGGTGGCGATGTATCACGCGCACTACACCACGCGCACTACAACTTGTTACCAGCACTACAGCTGATACAGCCTGATGATGTTTGGGAAACCTAGCAAGGAGCGTAGCTCGCGAATGCCTTGTGCTAGATGATTGCGACTGCGAACGATGATATGGATGATGGTGTCACTACTGCGCACATCTACTTTTTCTACCCCTATATTTAATTGGCGTAAATGATAGATTACTTCAGTAATTTGTTCGTCGCTGAGGGCTATAGATAGTTTTAAATAGGCTGGAAAGCGAATCTTTCCGGTATTTTTTATGTCATGCTCGCCAGCGTCACCTTGTTTTACTGCCTTGTCATTACGCCAGCGCAGCTGTATAACCTGATAAGGATTGTCTTTACGAATATCGTCAAGTGAAAAGCACTTGTGTCGATGAACAACCAGACCGTGACGGGACAAGTGACCGACGATAGGGTCACCATAAATAGGATGACAACAATTGGCAAAATCAAGCTCAACCCCAGACGCATTGACTATCAGCTGCTGTGGTTGGGTCATATCATCGCTGTGTTCTTGTGCTTGCAAATCATTGACTTCATCGCTAAACAAGCGAGTCACCACCAGCTGTGGTAGTAACGTACCAGAGCTTATTTGCTCAAATAGTTCGGATTTTTCGGTCAAGCCACGCCATTCAGTGAGGTTTTTCCAATCACTATCGGTTAAGTCATCGAGACTTTTTTGATAGGTTTTTAGCGCCCGATCTAAGGCTTGTTGACCATGGTGTTGCTTATCAGCAGGAGACAAATCTTTAAACCACCGCAAAATCTCTTCACGCGCTTTATTGGTCACGACAAATCCTAGCCATTCTGCTTTTGGTTCTGAGTGGCTATTGACTTCTATTTCAACCAGCTGCCCATTCTTAACGACTGTGCCAAGTTTGGCTTTTTTACCATCGATATTGGCGCCAACGGCTACATTGCCGACCATCGGTCCGACAGCGTAAGCAAAGTCTAGCGCGGTTGCGCCTTGTGGTAGCTCATAAGCGCGACCCTTTGGACTATAGCAGATGATTTTACTGGAGTGTAGGTAATCCATCAGCTCGTTAATGGTAGAGACTGCCGCTGAAAAGTCTGGGCTATTTTCATCTAAGCTGTCTTCATCGACCAAGTCTTTCATATTGCGTAATGAGGCTTGGATAACCGATTGGCTAACGTCTGAGGCATGCTCTGCACCGATGACACCAAGCCGCGCTGCGCTTTGCATTTGCTTGGTCAAAATCGTCACTTTGACGACATCGTTATCGCGCTCATAGATAAGCGTGAGCGATTGATTGCCGCCCGGTAGCGGACGACGAATATTATCAGCGATATGAGAGTCATCAATCTGGTATTTTTTAATTAAGTAATAGGCCAGCTTGTCACAGGCTTCGACATTATCGAGGACAATCTCAAAGGCATAATGACGGAGTAGAGCGTTGATTTCACCGCGATTGCGGAAAAACTGACGGTAGATGACCACGCGATTGTCTAAAACTTTGATCAGACCATTCAACCCCAAATTATTGAGGACAATACTTAAATAGCGATGTATCGCCTCTCTTTGAAAGTTACGCCCAAGCCCGTGCTGTAGTAGCTTGTCAGACAGTTTGTTGTACATATCAGAATCAAGGTTACGGTAACAGAGCACCTCAATATAATCGGCAATATCATTAAGACCCATCAGCCGCGCAAACGGCACATAAAAGTCCAACGTTTCTTGTGCTGTGGTGCGTTGTTTTTCGGGGCGTACTGCATCTAGTGTCGACATATTATGTAAGCGGTCAGCAAGCTTAATAATCAATACGCGTGGGTCGGCAAGGGTGGCTGTCAAAATTTTATGAAAGGTGGCTGCTTTGTTTTGCTGTTTATTGTGTGAGGATGATTTTAGCTTAGTCACACCGTCGACCAGTCTCGCCACTATTTTGCCATAGCGTTGCTCAATCTGCTCATCGCTCACCTCGGTGTCTTCGACCGTATCATGCAAAATCGCTGCAATAATCGTATCTCGATCCAAACGAAAACCTGCCAGTATCTCGGCCACCGCAATCGGGTGGGTGATATAAGGCTCTCCTGATTTACGCTTATCTTTGATGTGCGCAATATCACCGAACTCACAGGCATCAATAATATCACGGCGTTCAGCAGCAGTGAGGTAACCTACTGAGCGCAGTAAATTATATTGAGCCTCATCGACTAAATGATGGCTGAGTTTGGGTAAGGTTTGACTCATAAAGTAACGATCCTATTTTCCATTACCTGTTTGCCTGACTGTCTATCGGGTAAATGGTGACTGAATGAATGCTGGAATACTATAAATATAAAAAATTTCGAGAAAAAAGATAAAAATAGGTAGACCATCCTCTAATTAATCGTAAATCGCATTCAATGTCAACTGCTAAGCGAACAGGTGCTATAAAAATTTAGAAATTCTAACTCAATGGTAGGTTTTCAAGTATAAATGGTGACTAAAACAGTCAAAGCAATATCACAGCAATCAGCCATTACAACCAAAAAACCACAGCCTATGCTGTGGTCTCTCGTCAATATGTCATCACTGTGTGGATTTGTCTTATAAGGCAGTGGTTAGCTTTATAGGCTTCATACGACAAATCTTCAATGCGGTATCTTAATAATACAGTGTCTTAAAAACCATGATCGCCTGACAGTGCCAAATCTAATGAACTGGTGGCAAAGTTGTGCTCTGGCTGATTTAGGATATCGCGAGTGATTTTACCAGCAGCGATTTCACGCAATGCCAATACCGTAGGCTTGTCATTATCCACATCAACCAATGGTTCTGCAATGCCTTTAGCCAATTGACGTGCACGTTTGCTTGCCACTAAAATCAGTTCAAAGCGATTATCAACATTATCCAAACAATCTTCAATCGTCACTCGTGCCATATGTAGCTACCTCGGTTGTTTTTATTAGTCACGGAGCTTGCCCGTCACTCAATAAAAATAATATCAAAATATAAAGGGGGATAGCGAGACATTATAGCATTTTTTGCCCAGCCGCGTAGTTGCTTTTTGCGTGTCTATTAACGTATCTATTAATAAGCGCTCATCGACTGAGTTGACAGTAGTATTTCGTTCTTGCTTTACTCTTCTACTTTATTACTAAGTAAATTGCTGATGGTGCGATGATACCGCTGCTGTTGACGCTTAAGCGTCTGCCTGTCTGCCACGATAATGGCTTTTAGCTCAGTTAAAGCGACCTCAAAATTGTCATTAATAATCACAAAATCAAAATGGACATATTGCGCCATCTCAGTCACTGCGCCAGCCAGACGTTGCTCTATTACCTCCATAGTATCTTGCCCACGCGTCGATAGACGCTGACGTAAAGTGGCAATACTTGGCGGTAAAATAAAAATCATAATGGCGTCAGTAAAGATTTTTTTGACTTGTAGTGCGCCCTGCCAATCAATCTCTAAAATAACATCGACGCCTGCTTCTAACTGCGTCCGCACACTTTGCTCCGAGGTACCATAGTAATTACCAAAGACCTCAGCATGTTCTAAAAACTTGTTTTCACCGATGGCAGTCACAAATTTTTCGACGTCGGTAAAATGATAATGATGACCATCAATCTCGCCGGGACGTGGCGTGCGCGTGGTGTGTGATACGCTGACGGTTAAGTCATTAGTCGTGGCAAGTAGCTGCTTTACCAGTGAGGTTTTGCCCGTACCTGAGGCAGCGGTAATAATAAATAATGAACCTGTCATACAATGTGTCCTAATGGAGTGTGTGCTAGTCAAATCTGTGCGAATAAAAAAGCCAAAGCTGTTTTAGTAAACAATTCAAAACTGGTAAAAAGAAAAATCGCCATCATGTATGGCGATAGAAATTGTCATCGATGCACTATTATAAACTGCTTTTGTGGCTTTTATTTTAATTAAAGCCGCCTTTGACCAGTCGTTATCATCGAAGCGATCTAAAGATGGCATAGGGCGACTTAGTATAAATCACATTTTTGGTGAATTAAGTGCAGTTAACGCTGCCACTATGGAGAAATACTTTGAACGTACGAATATGTGTGTGCTTCTAGTTAAAACAGCCTCTAGTACCGTGCTATTTTCAAAGGCAATAAAAGTAAATTATGCTAAAGTAGCGTAATGAATTCATCCCAATTTTTGAGTTAAAGCTTTTGACAGTAATGTTGTGTATTTAAACTTTAATAATAAATTATCTAATGATAGGCCCTCTTATGCAAATTTATCTTGCCAATCCACGTGGATTTTGTGCTGGTGTGGATCGCGCGATTGCGATTGTGAACGAAGCATTGACACGTTTTGAACCGCCCATTTATGTCCGTCACGAGGTGGTACATAATAAATTTGTCGTCTCTGATTTGGCCAATCGCGGTGCGGTCTTTGTGGAAGAACTTCATGAAGTGCCAGATGGCTCTATCGTTATTTTTTCTGCTCATGGTGTATCAAAAGCTGTCGAAGATGAGGCTGAGCGCCGCGATTTGACAGTATTTGATGCCACTTGTCCGCTGGTCACTAAAGTACATATCGAAGTCGCTAAATTTGCGCAAGAGGGTATGGATGCGGTATTGATTGGGCATGCTGGACATCCTGAAGTGGAAGGCACGATGGGGCGCTTTAACCGTCGCCACGGTGGTCACATTCATTTGGTTGAAAACGAAGCTGATGTGGCAGCATTGAGCGTACAAAATGCCGAACGTTTGGCATTTGTTACCCAAACGACCTTATCTATGGATGACACAGCGCGCGTCATCGATGCACTGCGTGAAAAATTCCCTAGTATCCAAGGTCCGCGCAAAGACGATATCTGTTATGCCACGCAAAACCGCCAAGATGCGGTAAAAGACTTAGCCAGTCGCTGTGAGGTGGTATTGGTGGTCGGCTCGCCCAATTCATCCAATTCTAATCGTCTGCGTGAGCTGGCTGAGCGGATGAATTGCCGTGCGTATTTAATCGACAATGCCAGTGAGATGGATAAAAGCTGGTTGAATGGTGTGCAGAGTATTGGCGTCACCGCTGGCGCATCAGCACCCGAAGTACTGATTCAAGAAGTGCTACAGCAGCTGCAAGATTGGGGTGGTGATTTACCGAGTGAGCTATCAGGCATCGAAGAAAATGTCACTTTCAGTCTGCCTAAAGCCTTGCGTATCCCAGTCACCCAAGTGGGTAAATAGATACGGCTTTGTACAAGACATCTAATAGGTAACGTATAGTAGGTAACGCAAAATGAAAAAGCAAAAAAAAGGATTTGTATTGGCAGAAGCTACTCTCGGTGAGGTTAACAAACAATTGAAAGTGAATTTGTTTGTCGTGGTGGTGGTGGGATTCGTGTTAGGCAGTAATATTCTGCATTTTATGCGAGAAAAGAGTGTTTTTTATGGCGTATTAATTGCCGCGATGGTCGTTGCGTTATTTTTTGTCATTAAGAGTCGACAGGTTCTTAAATTAAAACAACAAGAGCTTATCAAATAAATCATAGGACAGTCATGTCAGCTTATTATAACTTTATCAAACGCGAACAGCGAGAAGACGGCGTCAACGTCGCACATTATCAGCCAACCAAACATGCTCAAGGCGCTTGGAATGAGCATGAACAGCATATGGCACCAGCGACAGGATTGCTCACGGCTGAGCTCAATGGTTATGCGCCGCAAGAAAACATGCGTATCGCTCGCATTAGCCTAGATATCTTAGGATTGATTCCACTGGATGACTTTACCATTACCACGCGTTGTATTCGTCCGGGCAAGACCATTGAGCTGATTGAATCAGTCATGAGCAGTCGCGGTCGTGATGCGATTATTGCGCGGGCATGGCGTCTAATGACCCAAGATACCAGCGATATTGCAGGCATTGAAGACCAAAAAGCGGTACATAAGCCCGAAGAGTTGCCTATTTGGGAAGACATGAAAGGCTGGCCGGGCGGGTTTATTGAAAGTGTGCGCTTGGTCGCTGATGATACGCAGCGTCGCCCAGGACGCGGTATGGTCTGGATTACTAATGAGGTGGATATGATCGAGGGCAAGCAAACTGATGACTTGGTGCATCTATTGGGCATGGTCGACACGGCCAATGGCGTTGTGCCTCGGCTTGGGCTTGGCTTGTCAGAATTAGAATGGATGTTTCCCAATACGGATTTGCAAATTCATATGCATCGCGCGCCGCAAGGTCGCTGGCTTGGCATCGAAGCGGTGCAGCAGTATGGCAATGATGGCATTGGCTTAACGAGCGCTGTGTTACATGACGTTCATGGCCCTTTTGGTCGTAGTGAGCAAATTTTGACCATTCGTCTGATGCCGCGTTAATTGCTCTGTGGTATTTAATTAAGCTCTATTTAATATGGTCAATTCGCTTTAAAAAAGTGATAGCAAGGCTGATAGAGAGTAGTTGCACTGTTAATATTTATCGTTATTAATAACAACCATCCTAAGGAGTAAAGTATTTGCATGAGTAAAAAACAAGTTCAGTGGTTCTGAAAAACAAAACGAAATAATGTAATTAATTAATTATACAAATCAATGGTAATGGGTTGTAATAGTATCTAACCACAGAACATGACTGTCATTAGACATTACTATGAAAAAAACAAACCGTTTTTCGAACAAGCTGACAACTATTCTGGAACTATTAATAGAAGCGTATTCAGAATAGGTTTTGTACTTTAATCCATTTGCTATTCACAGGAGTATGACTATGAGCAACGATATGAGCGATAAAAAATGTCCTTACGCACCGACCCAATTGACCATGGGCAATGGCGCACCAGTGGCAGACAATCAAAACAGCATGACCGCCGGCAAACGCGGCCCATTATTGGCGCAAGATGTTTGGCTCAATGAAAAGTTAGGAAATTTCGTCCGTGAAGTGATTCCAGAACGCCGTATGCACGCCAAAGGCTCTGGCGCATTTGGTACTTTTACCGTGACCAATGACATCACTAATTATACCCGTGCGGATATTTTTAGCGAAGTGGGTAAACAGACTGAGATGTTTGCGCGCTTTAGTACCGTCGCAGGTGAGCGCGGCGCGGCTGATGCCGAGCGCGACATTCGCGGATTTGCTTTGAAATTCTACACCGAAGAAGGTAACTGGGATATGGTGGGAAATAATACACCTGTGTTCTTCTTACGTGATCCGCGCAAATTCCCAGATCTAAACAAAGCCGTCAAACGTGATCCGCGTACCAATATGCGTTCGGCGACCAACAACTGGGACTTTTGGACTTTATTACCAGAAGCTTTGCATCAAGTTACTATCGTTATGAGTGATCGCGGTCTGCCAGCCTCGTACAGAAATATGCATGGTTTTGGCTCGCATACCTATAGTTTTTGGAACGAAGCCAAAGAACGTTTTTGGGTAAAATTCCATTTCCGCACGCAACAAGGCATCAAGAACTTAACCGACGCAGAAGCGGCAGAGGTGGTTGGTTCTGATCGTGAGAGTCATCAAAAAGACTTGTACGATGCCATCGAAAATGGCGATTTCCCAAAATGGAAAATGTATGTGCAAATCATGCCAGAAGCTGAGGCGGATACCGTTCCTTATCATCCGTTTGACTTGACCAAAGTATGGCCAAAAGGGGATTATCCGCTGATTGAAGTGGGTGAGTTCGAGTTAAACAAAAACTCTGATAACTACTTTGTCGATGTGGAACAAGCTGCATTTGCGCCAAGTAATTTGGTACCGGGTATCAGCGTTTCACCAGATAAAATGCTACAAAACCGCTTGGTTAACTATGCTGATGCTCAGCGTTATCGTGTCGGTGTCAATCATCAACAGATTCCGGTAAATAAGCCGCGTTGCCCTGTGATGAGCAATCATCGTGATGGTCAAGGCCGTGTCGATGATAACTATGGCAGTCGCCCGCATTATGAGCCAAACAGCTTTAGCCAGTGGCAAGAGCAGCCTGATTATGCTGAGCCACCATTAAAAATTGACGGCTATGCGGCGCATTATGACTTCCGTGAAGACGATAGCGATTATTTTAGCCAACCTCGCGCATTGTTTAATTTGATGAGTGCTGAGCAACAACAAGTGCTATTTGAAAACACAGCAAATAATATGGCTGGTGTACCGGACTTTATTCGGTATCGCCACATTCGTAACTGTAACTGGTGTGATGCCGCTTATGGCGAAGGCGTTGCCAAAGCACTAGGCTTAACGGTTGAAGATGCGATGAATGCTCGTGAGTCAGATCCAGCGCTGCATTTGCCTAGCTGCTTATAGTTGATAGGTTTATCTAAAAACGTATTACTAAATCTATTTGCTAAACCTATTATCGATATAACGACACCGCCTTAGGAAACTAGTGCGGTGTTTTTTATTGAATTACGCCTTTGATCTTGAAATATTCTGCTGCGCCCCTATTAGTATAAACAGCTTAGCGATATTTGAAATTGTGTTTTCTAATATATCTTTGAGTAAGTTTTATTTGAGCATCGCTATTTTATAATAAATTTTTGAGATAAATTAAAGGAGTTTTTTATGAGTGAACAGACCCCAGTTGATAACCAAAAAGTTGATAGCATCAATGTTAATAAAAGCAGCCCAGAATTAAAAAAACATACCTTTGAGGCGGAAGTGGCGCAACTGCTACATCTAGTCACACATTCGCTTTACTCTAATTCTGATATCTTTGTGCGTGAGCTGGTTTCAAACGCCTCTGATGCTTGTGATAAATTGCGCTTTGAAGCGACCAATGATGACAGCCTTTATGAAGACGATGGTGAGCTAAAAATTCGCATTGCGGTCGACGAAGACGCCAAAACCATCACCTTTACCGATAATGGTATTGGCATGAATGAAGCAGATGCCATCGAAAACCTAGGTACGATTGCCAAGTCCGGTACTAAAGCATTTTTAGACAAGCTGTCTGAATCACAAAAGCAAGATGGTCAATTAATCGGACAGTTTGGGGTTGGCTTCTATTCAGGTTTTATCGTTGCCGATACGATTAGCGTCGAATCACGCAAAGCGGGCGAGCCTGCGGATAAGGGCGTGCGCTGGGTATCAGATGGTACGGGTAGCTTTACGGTTGAACCTATCGCGAAAGAAACTCGTGGCACCGCCATTACTTTGCATTTAAAAGAGCAATATAGTGAGGGTGAAGACAGCTATTTAGACCGTGGCAAAATTAAGCAGTTGGTTAATAAATACTCAGACCATATCAGCTTACCGATTCAGATGCGTAAAGAAGTTTGGCAAGAAGATGTCAAAGAAGATGAGAACGACGACGCACCTGCTGGTGGCGAGATGGTATTGACCGATGAATGGGAAACTATCAACAAAGCCAGCGCGCTATGGACACGTACGGCATCTGAGATTGAAGATGAAGAGTATATCGATTTTTATAAAAATATCACCTATGACATGGACGCGCCACTAGCATGGACGCATAACCGTGTCGAAGGTCGCGTTCAGTATACTCAGCTATTGTATATTCCTAAAAAAGCCCCTGTCGATTTATATACTCGTGAGCAGCAGCATGGTCTAAAGCTATACGTGAAGCGCGTCTTTATTATGGATGAAGCTGAGCAATTATTGCCAATGTACCTGCGTTTCGTCAAAGGGGTCATTGATTCAGCAGACTTGCCATTGAACGTCAGCCGCGAGCTATTACAAGAGTCGCGTGATGTGAAGTCTATTCGTGATGGTAACGCCCGTCGCATTTTGACTTTGCTAGCCAGTCTTGCCAACAGTGAAGACAGTGATAAGCAAGAAAAATTCGCGCAGTTCTACGCTGAATTTGGTGATGTTATCAAAGAAGGCGTTGGCGAAGACATGGGCAATCAAGAACGTATTGCCAAATTGCTGCGTTATGCAACCAGTACTCAGGATAGTGTGACGACCAGCTTTGAAGACTATAAAGCGCGTATGAAAGACGGTCAAAAAGCCATCTATTATCTCACGGCTGACAATCTAGCAGCTGCTAAAAATAGCCCACAACTTGAGCTGTTTAAAAAGAAAGGTATCGAAGTTATTTTGATGACCAGCCGTGTTGATGAATGGGCGATGAACTTCTTGACCTCATTTGATGAGACACCGCTACAAAATATCGCGAAAGGTGCCGTTGATTTGGGCGACTTGCAAGACGAAGCCGAAAAAGCGGAAGCTGAAAAAGCGCAAGAAACCATGAAGCCAGTCGTTGATAAACTTAAAGCAGCGTTAGGCGAACGTGCCAAAGACGTTAAAGTATCAACGCGTTTGGTTGATAGTCCTGCCTGCTTGGTCGTTGGGGAAGGTGAGCTATCACCACAAATGATTCAGATGCTTAAGCAAATGGGTCAAGATGTGCCAGAAAGCAAGCCAACGCTTGAGGTAAATCCTGATCATCCATTGATTAAAAAGTTAGAGACTAGCGAGCAATCTGACGTCGACTTTGATAAATTGGCCCAAGTAATTTTTGACCAAGCCTTACTAGCAGATGGCGGTCAGTTAGATGATCCAGCCGCTTATCTAAAACGTGTGAATGAGCTTTTGATGAGATAGTAGTGAGTCTTTGATACAGTCATTTTTGAGAAAAAAGGAGGTCTTGGATTCAAGACCTCCTTTTTTATATGTTCTTAGCCAAATTTAAGCGAATTTTACAAATCAGCCTTATCCTCTTGACCGACAATTCGTTACAATCGCGTTATATTAGCGAGCTAAACTGTCTAGTCATATTTTTAGTCTTTGCTATTCGTCTCTTAAAATTATCTCATTGTGAATTGCATGTAATCTTGATGTCCATATGCTATATAAAAAATGTGAATTAATGACATTTCGTAGGTAGCTGCCACACCAAAAATCATCATCAACTCACTTTCTTTTCTCGACTGGCTAGAGGTTTAAGTCTTTGTCACTTGCGTCGTTAAAAACCGTATCGCTTCAGCGTTTTTCGCTCAATTTCGCTGCCAATATTATTGCAACCTTGTGGATGCTAGTAGGGTCGACGCGCGCGTTTTCTTGGGTAAAACCTACCTTTATCCAGTTTGCCGTATTTGCACTATTGGCACTCGGTAGTAATGTACTTTTTTCGTGGTTGGCCGCGGAAAATGGCAGTATCTTTAATGAGCAAGGGTTGGTCAGCTACTTAATTTGGCCGATGATAATTTTATTGGGCGGCATCATTTTGGCACGGCGTTCTGGCAATCAAACGTTGGTGTTTGTGCCCGTGGTATTGTGGCTAGTGGCTGATACCTTATCTGCACTATTACAAAGTTTGGTGCAGTTTTTGGGCAGTTATGGTTGGTTACCAGATTGGAGCTATTCACTTTTACCCATACTGTTTTTGGTGCTGTTTTTATGGCAGACGTTGGCGTTATTATGGATTTTTTCTCGTCGTCTACGCATACCGTGGTGGGAGCGGGTCATTGTATTGGTAGGTGCAGTCGCACTGTTGACGATTTGGCAGCGTAATGTCGCGGATCAGCCTATATTTAAGCAGATTCCTGTAGAGCCTGTTTTAGCAGAAGCAGCATTATATGAGCAGCCTCGTTTGTTACAGCAAGCATTAAATAGTATCGATCCCAGCACTTCGGGCAAGACCGACTGGTATTTTATGGGTGTGGCAGGATTCTCTGGTCAAGATGTTTTTCGCTCTGAGATTAATAAAGTGCGTGAGCTGTTCGATGTGCGTTTTGGCACTAGTGGACATTCACTCTCGTTGATCAACAATACTTATAGTTGGCTTGATGAGCCAATCGCTACCAAAACCAGCATTCTACGTGGATTAAAGAAAATTGGTCAGCAGATGAATGCCGATGAGGATGTGTTATTCCTAACCTTGTCTTCACACGGCAACGAAAATATCATTCAATTAGCAAATCCACCATTAGCAATGGAGAATCTAGACGCCGCATGGTTACGGGAGGCGCTAGACGCTTCAGGTATTCGCTGGCGGGTGATTGTGGTATCTGCTTGCTATTCAGGCTCATTTATCGATGAATTGGCATCACCGACTACGGTAGTGATTACTGCATCAGCCGCTGACAAAGCATCGTTTGGCTGCACCAACACAGCTGAGATGACCTATTTTGGGCAAGCGTTTTTTGCTGAAAGCCTGCGTGGCAATACCAGTTTTGAATCTGCCTTTAAAGATGCCCGTTTGCGTGTGAATGAGCGTGAAAGTGCGATGGGTTTTGAACCATCAGAGCCGCAGATGGTGATTGGTAGTCTGATGGAGACTGCTTTGCCAGCGTTCGAACAAGTATTGTTTGATAAAACCCGACCACCAGTCGCCAGCATTATTAATGACAGTGATTCTATCGCCATTAATATCGCAGAGGATAGTGCTTCTGGTCAGCCAGTGGCTAATACTGCGATCACTGCCAATTAACAACTAACAGTAAACCCAAAACCCGCAACCCAAAAATCACGATGAGCCGTATTAAGCTCGTTCAGTCTAGAATCTGTAATACTGACACTCGCTTTCCTTACTACTTTAATTCTTGTGAATGGTATAATGATTGAGTACTAAGTGAGTTTGGAGAAGTACTAGTATTACTTTACCAATGCTTTTTATAAGTCATCGTGTACTTTACTTTGGATAAAAAGGATGTCGCTTATGAACAACTCTTATAAACACAGTTTATCTACCAACTCAAAAATCACGCAGATCAGCGTCAACCGCTGTTTCGATGGTGAGCAGCATTACTATAGCCATCAATCATCATCGACCAAAACGCCGATGACCTTTAGCATTTATCTGCCAGATGAAGCGCTTGCTGGTCGCCGTTGTCCAGCGATTCTATATTTATCAGGTCTCACTTGCAATGCTGATAATGTCACCCACAAAGCGCACTTTCAGCAAAAATGCAGCGAGCTTGGCATGATATTTATCGCGCCTGATACATCACCTCGAAGTAGTGATGACAGAGATGTGCCAAACGACGACCGCTATTTTGTCGGTCAGGGTGCCAGCTATTATGTCGATGCGACGCAAGCACCTTGGTCAGACCATTTTAATATGCAAAGCTACATCGTTGATGAGTTATATGACTTGTTACGCTCAGAATTTCCTATTGACAGTATTGGCGTGACAGGGCATTCGATGGGCGGTCACGGAGCATTACTATTGGGCTTTAAGTTTCCAGGCAAGTTTGTGAGTGTCTCAGCATTATCGCCTGTGTGCGCGGCCAGTGAGTCGGCATGGGGGCAAGCCGCTTATAAAGAATACTTCGGCGATGATAAATCACGATGGGCGCAGGCAGATGCTGCGCAGATGATTGAAAAATCGGGGCAGCAGTATGCAAGTATCTTGGTGGATCAAGGCGCGGCTGATGATTTTTTAGCAGAGGGTCAACTGCAAACCACCCAATTGCAACTCGCTTGTGACAAAGCCAATCAGCCCTTAACCTTGCGTTATCAGGCAGGTCACGATCATAGCTACTATTTTATTCAAACGGTGATTAACGATCATATTGAACATCACTGGCGTATGGCGCAAATGAGCTAAGTCCAGTATTAGAATGATGATCTGATCGATAAATTGACAGACAGTTACGCTGATTATTTAGTCAAGCGTACTTATTGATATAAAATGAAAGTTGACTGAATATCTGTTAAGCATCTTTAAAGGTAAGGTTTTATGGTAAGTAATCTGACAGCATTAGTAGTCGATGGTTTGGCTTGTAAGCAGCAAACCGTTCAGTCATCGCTTGCGACCATGCAAGCCGATATGACCGCGGCTCTAAAAAATAATCAGCATGCTGATATTAGTACTGAATCACATGACAGACAGACACGTTCAGATGAGCTTATCGCAACTGTAGTCAATGAGTCGGGTGATAAAGTGCTAGATGACGCGCAAGTCTCACGAGTGATAGAAATGGCGTGGGAGGACAGAACACCGTTTGGGGCGATAGAGCATAGCTATGGTCTCAATGAAGCAGGCGTGATTAAGCTGATGCGCCAAGCGCTAAAGCCGTCGTCTTTTCGGTTATGGCGTCAGCGCGTGAGCAATCGCGCTACCAAACACCAAGCTAAGCGAGGCTTCGATGTCGGTCGTGC
Source organism: Psychrobacter immobilis (assembly GCF_904846065.1). Lineage (NCBI taxonomy): Bacteria > Pseudomonadati > Pseudomonadota > Gammaproteobacteria > Moraxellales > Moraxellaceae > Psychrobacter > Psychrobacter immobilis. Next base: position 2,614,328 of record NZ_CAJGZV010000001.1, on the reverse strand, counting down.
TTATTGCAAAACCCAGTATAAGCAGCGCTAGTGGTTTGAGTTCTTAATATTATTGCTTTAAAGGTTTAATTTTTTAAGTCAGTCCTTAATTTCTTTTTATTTTATTCGTATTTTATTTCAACAGAATCAGGTAGCTCAACTATGATTATTCCTTCTAAACCTTACCTTATCGCCCCATCAATACTCTCAGCTGATTTTGCACGTCTAGGTGAAGAAGTTGAAAGGGTGTTGGAATCAGGTGCTGATGTGATTCATTTTGATGTAATGGATAACCATTATGTACCCAATCTCACCTTTGGTAGTATGATTTGTAAGGCGCTGCGTGATTATGGGATTGATGCGCCAATCGATGTGCATTTGATGGTATCACCAGTTGACGGCATGATTGAGCAGTTTTTGGAAGCAGGTGCGAGTGTTATCACTTTTCATCCAGAAGCCAGTGGGCATATTGATCGCTCTTTACAGCTGATCAAAGATGGCGGTGCTGAATGTGGTTTAGTATTGAATCCCGCAACGCCATTACATTATTTAGACTATGTGATGGACAAGGTAGATCAAATTTTATTGATGAGCGTCAACCCAGGTTTTGGCGGTCAGTCATTTATTGAAGGGACGTTAGAAAAAGTGCGCCAAGTCCGTCAGCGCATCATCACCAGTGGTCGTGATATCAGATTAGAAGTAGATGGCGGTATCAAAGCCAGTAATATCCGAGCCATTGCCGAAGCGGGTGCTGATATGTTTGTGGCAGGGTCGGCGATCTTTAACCAAGATGACTATAAAGCGGCTATTGATGCTATGCGTGCTGAGCTGGCTTTGGCTAATGGTAACGAATAACTACGGTCTTATGTGATCGATAAATGCGTTCGTCAGTCATTTTTGTCATAAAAGAATAGTAGCAAAATGTGCTGTATAACGGATAACGATGCATAACGGTAAGTTACGTAAAGGTGAAATATGGACACAAAAAACTCAATCAATTCGTCAGAATCACCTGAGTCAGAGCAAATCACTGAGCAGCCAATTCAGAATGAGACACAGCAACGCAGCTTGGTGCCAAAGGGTATTACTATTGGCTTGGCTGTATTTGCCTTGGTTCTAAGTTTGGCAGGTTACGGCTTTCGGCTAATGGTGGGTGATGATACTGGTGAAGTATTACGTCATGCTGCGGTCATTGTGCCTGCATTTATGCTGGGCATTCCCCTGTTTTTTTGGCTAGGTTCGAAGATACTTAACAAAGTTAAAGGCATGCATATAGAGAGCTGGAATGCCATTAGCTTGGGTTATTTAACCTCTTGTATATCGATGCTTTGGTTAATGGGTACTTACAGTTAGAGTCTTATGAGCAGAGATAAAGCTGTTTGGTAAATAGTGCACTGCAATATTTATGATAGGCTGTTTTTATACAATTTTTAATTATTAAGTCACGCGCTGCAAGCGTGACTGGAATTTTACATGAGAATCATACCGACCAAGATTGCCAATATCATCTATCCAAAAGACCTACCCAATGGCTTATTCACCAGCTTAATTATCGCCTGTTTGCTGCTAGGGCTGGCATCATTACGTAACGGTACTGATTTACAAGGCTGGCTCAATGTTATCGAAAACTGGCTGCTTATGCTGTTGATATTTCCGACCGCCACCGCCACTGTAGCCTTACCGTTTAAATATCGAGATCCGACATTAGAGTTAAAGCTCATGTATTATCTCGGCATGTTTGTTGCCTTCTTATTTACTGTGGCAAAATTACGCTACTGGCGCTAATACTATCAGTGATAGCACATCCAAAGAGCCTTTATGTAGAAGACTTATGTGACAAGCCTTGAATTTCAAGACCAAAGCGTCCATTGTATGACTAAGATAGTTTTACCCGTATTACTGTAAAACAATAATGTTGCGGTGCGCGATTTTTCTTGCAAGTATTAGACGGGACAATGAGGAAGCAATTCATGCCATACGATATCGATAATGATATAGAAGTAGATAACGAAAGTACGGATCAATTTGCAGGATTTGCCAAAGAGACGACCCTTGAGTTGGTAGAGGCAGAAGATGGTCGCTTATTGTTACGTGACGCGGAACAAGACGAAGCGCCGCTGATGACCATTGATTTTTCTGAAAAGCTTAAAGAGCTGCTCGGTAGTGACACCCAAGCGATAGGTCAGCATATGATTCATGCCGCGATTCAGGTGATTATGCAAAAGCAGATGAGCCAATGGCATGCGCATGTTTATGACAAAGAGCCGACGCACTATAGTTAGTGATGAGATGGGTTGCTGTTGAGCTGGCTAGCAGCAGTTATTAAAATAATCATAATGAAAAATAGCAAGCATAAAAAAGGGTATATCAATTGATATACCCTTTTTTTTCAAATAACTTATATATAGAAAGTATTTATGAAAATATATTCTATATATAACAGTAATTATTTGATTTTAGCTTCTTTAAACATCACGTGCTGGCGAATTTTTGGATCGAATTTCTTCATTTCCATTTTGCCAGGCATAGTGCGTTTGTTTTTAGTAGTGGTGTAGTAATAACCAGTACCAGCTGTTGATACTAATTTAATTTTATCTCTCATGATAGCTTTCCTGTAAATGAGGGGTCTTCAAACGATAGGTACGGATCTAAAATATTAAGTCGCTACATAAGATGTAGCAGAAAAGCAGCTTAAACGACGAAAATTATCGAGATATTAAGCTGCCAGTCGTTACTTATACTTTTTGACCTTGTGCGCGCATATCTGCTAACACTTTATCGATACCAAGTTTGTCAATAGTGCGCATACCTTTGGTAGACACACGTAGACGTACAAAACGATTTTCAGACTCTACCCAAAAACGATGGTTATGAAGGTTTGGTAGAAAGCGACGACGGGTTTTGTTGTTTGCGTGCGAAACATTATTACCCACCATAGGGCGCTTTCCAGTCACTTGGCAAACTCGAGACATGGCGAACTCCTAATCTATGAGGTATGAGTTTTTCTCATACCAGTCTGGGCAAGTTGCACGTTTTTGCGGCATGGACACAGCAAGCGGCAGCTTTGCACCAAACAAAACTATATGAATGTTGAGTTGATATTGCTGTTATCTAAAGGCAAATAACAAGCGTACCAATTCAGAAAATTTTAAAGCCGACATTTATACCATAAAAGTGATGAATACTCAAATATTTTTATGATTATTGTCGATCTAAAGGATGGCTATTATACCCTGAAATTCACTGGCTATGTTGTTGATTATTTAATAGTAAAAATTAATTTTTAGTTGTAAGTTATGACAAAAGTCAGTAAAGTTGCTGTTATATATTTAATACAATCTGTTAATACAACTGGTATTAATGTAAATCTATGTATCATTACCAATCTATTATGATTCTGTGTAATGATTTTCGCTTATTTGCTCGAATAAATTACTGCTGACGCGGAGTCCAAAACATGTCATATAGCTCATTGCCTTTTACCTCTAAACTGTTTCAGCTCACTTCTTTGACTTGTGCTTTAGCATTGGCAGGCTGCGGTGGCGGCGGTGACGGTGATACTGTAGATTCTGTTGCACCGGCGCCTGATTTGGGTGTCACGCAACCTGGTACTGGTGGTAATGGTAATACTGGTGGTGGCCAACAAGTGCCAGACGTTGAGCCAGACTTCTTTATCCAAAAACTGAGCACAGCGCCTACTATTATTGAGTTGTCTGATGAGCAAGCAGCCTTTAGCGTTACGGTTAAAGCTGTTGAAAAAGTATCTGGTGGAGCGATGGTTGGTAAAGCTGTGACTCTAAAAGTAGTGGATTCTGAAAATAACGGTATCACCATCGAAGGTCAAAGCACCCAAACCACGGACAATGATGGCAATGCAGTATATGCATTAAAGCTCAATCCGCAAGCAGTTGCTGATAAAGATGACCTGATAAAAAATGGTTTTACGTTAGTAGCGACTGCTAAGAAAGCAGATGGCACTGCGGTTGCACCGCAAGAGCTAAAAGTTTCAGTCAGCAAAAAAGGTAGTGGTGACGGTACCCAAGTTATCGAAAGTGAGCTTGATATCAGTACTTCGTTAACTACGAGCTCGGTCTCCAATAACGTTTTAAACGTATATGGTGATACGGCAACCCTTAGTGTTATTGCCAAAAATAGTAAAGGTGCACGCGTCAAAGATGTAGCGGTTGGCTTAGGTATTGCCAACGTCAAAGGAATTGCTATCGTTGGCGGTAGCACTAAAGTTACTGATGATAACGGTCTAGCGACATTTACAATTCAAGTTGATGATAAATTATCAGTCGCTGACCGTACAGCGCTAGTGGGTAAAGCGATCGCTTATGCTATCAATATTGCAGAAGAAAGTGGCGCTACTAAAGAAACTAAAGGTGAATTCAAAGCAGCGCTTCCTGTCTCTGATTATGCTTTAACAGTGACTGGTAGCTCTAGTCGTCTTAGTGCTTATGGTGACAGTCAAACTATTACTATTGCTGCCACTGCTAAAAATTCTAAAGTACCGACAGCTATCAGTGGGTCGACAGCTACCATCAAAATTAATGATGGGTTGACTGGAGTGAATTTAAGCACTAACAAAGTGACTCTAAATGCTCAAGGGCAAGCCAATGTGACCTTGAACATTGATGCAGCTGTGAGTGAGGCTGACCGCAAGACGCTTATCAAAAACGGCATTAGTTATACGGTTGTCTTAACTGAGCCTAATCGTTCATCAACCTCAAAAACAGCTTCTAGCATAGTTTATCTACCTACTGCAGAATATAAAATCAACTTTAATGAAAGCAACAAGAAAGAACTATCAAGCTCAGGTGGTAGTGCTGTTATTAGCTTCCGTGTTAACAATAGTCGCGGCGGTATCATTGCAGGTCAGAAAGTTACAGCAAGCTTGCCCAAGGACTTAGCTAATGCTGGTCTATTAACGCTACAGAATAACTCTGAGCAAGTAACAGACAGTAAAGGGGAAGTGAGTTACACAGTACGAGTGCCTAACAACTTAACAGAAGATCAGAAACTACAGTTAGAAAAGGCGACAACATTTGCTTTAACAGCAAGCATCATCGAGTCTTCAGGAGTACCGAGCTCTGTCAGTAGCGAGCAGATTCGTATTGGTTCAGACATAGGTCAGAGCGATATCCAATTATCAGCACAAAGCTTACCTACGACGGTTAGCGCGCTAGCAGAACAGTTCAAACTGCAAGTTTCTGGTAAACGTAAGAACGGTAGTGCAGCAGTGGGTCGTACAGTCAAAGTAGTGTTAGATCAAAGTACAAGTACTGGAATCACTATTATCGGTAATGAGCTTATTACTGATAGTAGTGGAATAGCAGAATTTAGTATTGGCATCAGCAAAAGCTTAACGCCAACGCAACGTGAAAATTTGATAAAGTCGGGAATTGGTTATACAGCGGTAATAACGGACGAGGATGGCACTCAGTCTAGGTTGCCAGGAAATATCAAAGTTGAGCAGCCAGTAACCAGCATTCAGTTTGCCTCTATTGCGACACCATCTATCAGTGAGCTAGGTGGTAACGGTAATATCAGTGTTAAGCTGACGACTAAAGGTAGCAACGTTAAGCCGGTTTCAGATAAAGAAATTACTATTCAATTGGGGGCCAAGGCACTTAGTTATGGAGTCACTGTCACACAGTCGGCGATGACTGACTTCAATGGTGATGCCTTATTTGCGGTTAATATACCAAGTGATCTAACAGCCGCTGAACGTACCGACCTTAAAAATACTGGTATTAATTATCAATTGTCTTATGTTGAAAACGGTATTGTCTATAACTCTGCAGCCATAAAAGTCACTATTATCACTCCAGTGGTCACTCTAAATATTCTAAATGCTACCAATAATATTAACAGCCAAGCAGGCTATATCCTCAATAACGTTGGTAGTAATGCTAGCATACAAGCCCAGTTGAATGACCAGTCTTCTGGTGAGCAAATTGCAAGTCAGCCTGTTAAATTGACCTTTTCTAATAAACAACTGGCCAGTTTGTTGACCGTGAATGGTCAAATTGGATCATCAACTATTACTGCAAGTACAACTGCTACTGGCCTTGTTAGTTTTAATGTGGTGGTACCAGCCAACTTGACAGATGCGCAAAAAGAGACGCTTGGAAAGCAAGTATTAACAGCTACTTTGACAGAAACACTGACTGGAAAACAACAGCAAGTTAAAATCAAAGTCCAGTCGATGACATCGGCCATTTCTCTATTAGCTAACCCAGTAGATGCTTTAAACCTAAATGGTGGTCAAACACAGATTGAAGTAGTAGCAAAAGACAGTAAAGGTAATATTATCACTGGACAAAACATCTTCCTTTCATTACCAGCTTCTATCGCTAGCAAAGGAGTTACCTTAATATCTGGTAGTCAAACCACTGATAACTCAGGTAAAGCAGTATTCACTATCGCTGTGGCAAACAACTTAACTGAATCACAAAAATCTGCTATCGGCAGTAGCATTAGTATTGCTTTATCTGCTGCTGACGTTAACGGTAATATTGTTACTCAAGCAGCCAATGTCACAACTGTGACACCAGATGTAAACGGTACTAAAGAGAATTTAACAATAGGTGCGAATAAAGTCGTTAATACCAAAGGTGATACTTTCAAAGTATTTGTTCGTTTAGAGAATGAAGATGGCGCTGTTGCCAATCGTGAAGTAAGTTTAAATGTTGATGATCCTTTAAGAACAGGCGTTAGTGTCTCTAATGGGACTGCGAATACTAACAGTGATGGCGTGGCAACTTTTAACTTGACACTTGAAAATGGTGCTAACGTTAATCAAGCAATTCTAGAAGCTGGTATTCGATTAACAGCGACCACGACGACTGCTGAAAATGTCAAGTTGGAGCAAAATTACATCGTTGCAGTCGATACGGCTACGATTGATAGTTATCAGCTAATAGCATCTTCGGATAAACCTACCTTAAACACTGGTGGCGATCAAACTAATGCCACTTTCCGTGTGACTGACAGTAAAGGTGGTATCTTAGCAGGGGTGCCTGTACAGCTGAATATCGAAGCTCTAGAAGCAAGTGGAGCGGCTTTAACTACACCAAGCATGGTAACTACTGATGCTAATGGTCAGATCGATATTGGCGTCATCTTAGCAGCCAATTCTATCAATTCACGTCTAAATCATAGCGTAGTAATCAATGCCAAAATCGTCACGCCACAATATGATGCAGATGGCAAAGTCAGCATGCAAGTGCGTGAAGAGAAATCATTAAGCCTATCAGCTATCGGTACAGAAATTACTATTACAGCTACAGACGCTAATCTAAAAGATGGCGCATCTACTACTATCACGACCACATTAGTAGATGGTGCGGGACGTGCTATTGCCAATGCTGATATGGAGTTAGTCGACGCGAACGGTGATATTATCCATTCTAGTGCGACTGCTACTAGTAATGTAGATGGTAAAGCAGTATTTAATATTAACGAAGCTGATTTGAATTTTGATAATAACGGTAACTTACGTATTTTTGCCAGAGCCACTGGTGAGCGTGCACTAGTTGCACAGCGTAGTACTAGCAGTCTTGATTTGGTTAAAGTATCACAAGCAGGTATTAGTTTTATTAATATTGAAAATGTCTATGATGTCAATGCGGCACAAAATATTAATGTACAAATCCGTACTGACTCTCCAGCCCAAGCGACTGCGCTTATTGGTAAGGTTGTAGAGGTACAAACAACGATTGGTACATTTGCTAACAATAATGTGATTGTTACTCAAGCAATCACTGCAGGCAATATTCAAGGCAATATTATTACTGTCCCTGTGGTGCTAACGTCTACGCTTGCTGGTACAACTGTATTACAGGCAACTGTGCTGGGTGAAATGACTAACGGCGCGCTTAAATATCAAACCACAGTTGATACCCGTTTTAGAGCCACTACACCTGCGAAGATGCTGTTTCAAGCAGTGAAATCAGTCATCACACCCGGCAGTAGCACAGAAGTTGTTGCCACGGTTAAAGACAAAAATGATGTGCCAGTAGAAGGGCAAACGGTTGTATTCAGTCGTGCTGCAGATTCATCAGCTGGCCGCTTATCTGCTGCTACCGCAGTTACAAACAGCAAAGGCGAGGCGCGTGTGGTATATCAAGCCAATGCCAGCTCACCTATCGGTGGCGTGATTATTAATGCTCGCTTATTAAACGACAATGCCAGCATTGGTACCAAAACAACTAATATTACGGTATCGAAAGAAGCGGTTTATACAACCTTAGCGTTTAGTAATGTCTTATCTACTGATAATATTTATTACACGGTTCGCGGTTCAATATCTGTTATGGATGGCTCAGGGCGCGCGGTACCAAATAAAGAAGTATCGATCAAGTCTTATGCTATTGAATATGCTCAAGGTAAAGTTTGTTTGCTTGATAGCAATGTGACTTATCAAGCGGCCAATACTACAGACGCCGATGGCAATGTGAATACACCTGAACCTATAACTTTTGCAGAATTAGTTCCTGTACTGCAGAAGACGGATTGGATTATTAGTGAAGACAGTCCTGAATATAACTATACTTTAGATAGTGATGAAGATGTGAATAGCAACAATAGTCTTGATGCTATCAATCCCGTAGCAATTATTGGTGGCACACTATCTGATGACGGTTATTCATTCGTGACTGATGAAGAAGGTCGTGCAGACTTTGAGATTCGCTATCCAATTCGTTATTCAAGCTGGGTAAAAGTGCGTTTTGAGGCTTCTACTTTCTTGAATGGCAGTGAAAATACTCAAAGTATTAACTATTCTCTACCATATTTGGCAAGTGACTTGAGAGTAGAGGATCCAAACTTATTCTCTCCTTGGATTGGTGATACCAGTCCGTTTGGTGATGCTGGTGTGGTGTGTGTAAACAGTTTGAGTGTGAATATTAATGCCGAGAAAAATACATCTAAAATAGTATTATCTCCTTATCAAACAAGTTACTCTGTGTCTATTAATGGCGTAATTCCAACGACAACAGCACAAGGCTATAACAGCTTTATTGTAGACTTCAATCAAGCATTTGATTTGGGTTCTACAATAGGTGTTAACAGTAACGGTTCAGGATTTTCTAGAAATATTACAATCGAATAAACGACACTTTAGTAGGTAATCTGGTCAATCACATACTACTATCAAGCAAAAACCCCTAACCCTGCGTTGGGGGTTTTCATATTTATAACCTCAATAACGAAATACAACCAACTCAATCAGCAAAGTTAGGTAAAAGCGATTAGAATAGTCGGTTTCCTATGCTAATGACCGTATTGAAAGTCAGTAGCAAGTTTAATTTTTTGATTGGGCGCACTATGTCAGACACTGCAACGATTACTTCAGCAAAAAACTCATCTCATAAACTATCTAATAACCTGTCTAACAAGACGACAATCGATACTGCCACGCTATTGATTAAATGCCGTGATCAAGCCGGTATCGTGCAAGCGGTATCTGAGTTTATCCATCGTTATGGCGCTAATATCATCACTCTCGATCAGTATTCAACTGCTCATGAGGGTGGTCAATATTTTATGCGTTTAGAGTTTGCTTTAGCAGGATTGAGCGAGATTATTGAGAATTTTGAAGCCAGTTTTGCGCATACGGTAGCCAAGCGCCATAATATGGCTTGGCGTTTACATGATAATGCGATTAAGACGAAAGTTGGTATTTTAGTATCAAAGTTTGATCATGCATTGTTGGATTTGTTATGGCGGCATCAGCGAGGTTTACTTGACTGCGAGATTACCTCTGTTGTTAGTAATCACGAAGACTTACGCCAATCGGTAGAGAACTTCGGTATTACTTTCCATCATGTGCCAGTGACCAAAGACAATAAATCAGAGGCAGAAGAGCAGATTCATACGCTAATGGCAGGCAATGATTTGCTAGTGTTGGCGCGTTATATGCAGATATTATCGTCTGATTTTGTCAAGCGATGGCCGATGCAAGTCATTAATATTCACCATTCATTTTTGCCTGCATTTGTGGGAGCTGACCCTTATCGTCAGGCTTATGATAAAGGTGTGAAACTCATTGGCGCGACCGCGCATTACGTCACCGCTGAGCTTGATCAAGGCCCTATCATTGAGCAAGATGTACACCGAGTCACTCACCGTCAAGGTGTGACCGAGCTGCGCGCTATTGGTCGTGATATCGAGCGCAATGTCTTAGCACGCGCCGTGAACTGGCATGTACAAAACCGCGTGATTGTAGCGGGTAATAAAACCGTGGTTTTTAATTAGCCTCTAATTAGAGCTATTTCAAATTGAAAAGTGCTGGTTAACATAAGGTTAAAAAAAGCCGTGAGTATTATTCATTAATACTCACGGCTTTTTTCTGGACCTATTGCTATTGCAGCGCTGATTTTATATCAGCATCTCTAACACAAACTTGCTGCCCACAAAGCCAATGGCTAATAGGAGAAAAGCATAGATAGTCATATTGGCGGCACGTTTGCCCCGCCATCCAGCACGCCAGTTACCGACCAGTAGCGCCCCAAACAATAACCAAGACAGCAGGCTAAACACAGTCTTATGCACAATATGCTGTGCCATCAAATCCTCTACATAGATAAAGCCAATGCCCAATGCGATACTCAGCAGGACAAAACCGACCAATAACATATCGAATAATAGACTCTCCATACTTTGTAGTGACGGTAGTTTATTGACCCAAAACCGATGAATAGAGTGGTGCTTGAGTTCGCGTATTTGTAGGCGCAAAAATAGCGCTTGCACCGCTGCCATCAGCAGCACACAATAGGCGGCAAGTGATAGTAATATATGAGCTTCAAGCCCAATACTGATATTTGTAATGGGTTGATAAGGCGCACGGCCAATATAGCCAATTGTCAACCCTACCAATGCTGTTGGCGCTGCCAGTATGCCCAGACTGATAATAGGGCGATACAAGCAAAATAAAAAATAGAAGAACAAAAAGAATAAGCTGATTAGGCTGATGATATTAAAAAGATTGAAATTTAGCCCGTAAAGCGTCACAACATAAGGATAAAGTAGCGCCGCATGCGCGAGCATGCCGACCATCAATAATCCCAAACTGATGCCTTTATGGATAGGCTTATCCCGAGTCAGTGCCCAACTAAGGTAAGCGCTGACTAAGATATAGGCTAGGCTAGCAAGTAAGAATGCAAAGTGCACAGATATAATGCCTCATCTCATACTGAGCGTAAAATAGCCGCTCAATTTAATGCTAAAGTGGTATTATCGGAATGATTAGAATAATCGTCCAATTTATCATAAAATGGGTGCCAATTGAGCACCAACTTGCTTATTCCTTATAAATGCTTGGCCAAGTTTGCTTGAATAAGCGCTCATATGCCTAGCTTATAAAGCGATTGTCTATAAGTCATAAAGCGCTGCGCTAAGCTTTGGTAATGCTGTATTTGCAAAATCATTATAATTTTGGCGTCGTCTTGGTGCTATAGTGTTGATAATAGACTATTTTTTATCATTGTTTTTATGAAGATACGATTAAATACTTTACAGTATTCCCTAATAATATTTATCCGCCATTTGAGCTGAAGCCAGTTTCACTAAGTATTGTTTTAAGTAAGCATTATTTTAAGTAAATATTGTTTTCACCAAGAATTATTTTAAATGAGAGTTATTTATGTTTGATACCTTAACAGAACGCTTATCGTCGAGCCTGCGCAATATCGTCGGTACTGGGCAGTTGACCGAAGACAACATCAAAGATACCCTGCGTGAAGTGCGTATGGCGCTACTAGAAGCCGACGTCGCGCTACCCGTCACCCGTGACTTTGTGAAGCGCGTCAAAGAGCAAGCGCTTGGTGCAGAAGTGCTGAAAGAATTGGCACCGGGGCAAGCCTTTGTCAAAATCGTCCATGACGAGCTGACCGAAATGATGGGCAGCGCCAATCAGCAGCTTGAGATGACGGGTAAGCCACCAGTTGTTTATTTACTGGCGGGTTTGCAAGGGGCAGGTAAAACCACGACTGCCGGTAAATTGGCAAAGTTTTTACAAGAGCGTCATAAGAAAAAGGTGATGCTAGTATCCGCTGACGTCTATCGTCCAGCGGCGATTGCTCAGCTTGAGCAAGTGGCAGGTCAAGTGAATGCCAAGTTTGTTAATTCAAGTAGCGACGAAAACCCGATTGATATTGCCTTACGTGCTATCGAAGAAGCAAAGATTCAGTACCAAGATATTCTGATTATTGATACCGCTGGTCGTCTGGCTATCGATGAGACTATGATGGCTGAGATTAAGGCGTTAACTGCAGCGGTCAATCCGTCTGAAACGTTATTTGTCGTCGATGCGATGACGGGTCAGGATGCGGCAAATACTGCCAAAGCCTTTAATGATGCGCTGCCATTAACGGGTGTCATCTTAACCAAAACTGATGGTGATGCGCGCGGCGGTGCGGCACTTTCTGTACGCGCGATTACTGGTAAGCCGATTAAGTTTTTAGGTCGCGGTGAAAAATTAGACGCGTTAGAGCTGTTCCATCCTGAACGTATCGCTCAGCGTATTCTTGGTATGGGTGACGTCTTAAGCCTAGTCGAAGAAGTTGAACAAAAAATCGACCGTGATAAAGCCGAAAAAATGGCGAAAAAGATGCAAAAGGGCGGCGATTTCGACCTTGAGGATCTATTGACCCAATTCCAACAAATGAAAAGCATGGGCGGCATGGCAGGCTTCTTAGATAAGATGCCAGGTATGGGCGGCTCGGATATGCAAAAAGCAGTCGAAGATGCTAAGCCAGAAGAAAAAGTACGTGAGATGGAAGCGTTGATTAATTCGATGACGCCATTTGAGCGCAAAAATCCCGATAAAATTAACCCAAGTCGTAAGCGCCGTATTGCCGCAGGTTCGGGACGTGAGATTCAAGACGTCAATCGTTTGCTCAAACAACACAAGCAAATGGCAAAAATGATGAAAATGATCTCCAAGCCTGAAGGCATCAGTAAAATGATGAAGTCAATGCAAGGGTTGATGGGTGGCGGCGGTGCTGGTGGCGGCGGTGGCGGTCCTTTATTTGGTGGCGGCGGTCAGCAAGGCGGCGTCAAGGATGTGAATCCACAACAAATGGCTAAGCAGATGGGTCTGGATCCAAACAACATGCCAAGCACCGAAGAGATGCAAAAACAAATGCAGGAAATGCAGAATCAAGCGCCAAAAAAGTTTAAAACCCGTTTTTAATTGATAGATGCTTAGATTGCTATAGTATTGAATTCTTAATGAAAACCCCAAGGTGCAAGTCACTTTGGGGTTTTTTATGTCTGTCATGTTCCCATAAATATTGATGGATTAAGTATGAAAATTTATAAATTAATAAAATTTGCCTATCCTAAATGCTATGATAGGCGCTGTTTTATAATGCTAAGTCAATAGGTCGAGGTTATGATGTTTTTAGCAATGGATACCGTGTTTGATCAGTGTTCGATCGCGATTTTAGATGCCAGTGGTCAAGTGCTATCGAGTCATACGGAGACGGGTAAACGCCAACAAACCCAGCAAATTCTACCGATGATTGACGTCGCTTTGTCCGAGGCTAAGCTCAACCTTGCTGATTTACAAGCCTTGATATTTAACCGTGGTCCTGGTGCTTTTAGTGGCATACGGATTAATACGGCAGTAGTACAAGCATTGTCTGTCGCCCATGATATTCCTTGTGTAGGAGTCTCAAGCCTACAAGCGATTGCGCAAGCGGCGTATCAAAAATATGGTGTGACTGAAGTGTATAGCGCCCTTGATGCGCGTATGCAGCAAGTTTATTTTGGGCAATATGTGCTAATAGACAACCTTATGCAGGCGGTTAATCAAGAAAATGGCGAAGATACCGAGCAGTTGCTCGATTATGACAGCCGGACCCTGCTTAATATTCCCATTGCTGGCAATGGTGCGCCGTTATTAACATTACATGACGGTCAGATCATTCAGGCAGATATTCACCCTGATGCTACTGTGATAGGGCAGCTTGGTATTGCTCAATTTATGGCGACAGGCGGTACAGAAGCCTCGCAAGCTTTACCAAAGTATCTGCGTAATCAAGCGTGGAAAACGCTCAAAGAGCAAGGTAAGGCGTAACCATCATATTAATGCCAGCCATTATCAGTGCTATATAAAATATAAAAATACTCTAAAACACTATTAGCCAATAGATCCATATTTAGGAAAGCCATCGTGGATATCATTTTATTAATTCAAGCTGTTATCATGGGTATCGTTGAAGGTATCACTGAATTTTTACCCATCTCTAGCACTGGCTACTTGATTTTATCAGCGGATTTGATGGGCTTTTGGACCAAAGAAAAAGTCGATTTATTTGTGGTAGTGGTGCAGCTTGGTGCTATCTTAGCGGTCATTTATGATTACTGGGACAGACTATGGCAAGCGCTGATGGGTCTGCTGACAGGCAAAGCTGAAGGCATGAGTAATCCACGCCAGCTTGGACTTAGCTTGATTGTGGCGACTATTCCGGTGATGATCGTTGGTTTTACCTTCGCCGATGAGATTAAATCATATTTATTTAATCCTATCGTCGTGGCAATTATGCTGATTATCGGTGGTTTATTGATATTCTATGTAGAAAATCGCCCTAAAACGATTATTGCGCAAGAAGCAGAAGACGTCAGTCTAAAAACCGCGTTGATGATTGGTCTGCTGCAATGTCTGGCATTGATACCGGGAACATCACGCTCAGGCGCGACAATTATCGGCGCGCTATGGCTCGGCGTCTCACGTAAAGCTTCCGCTGAATTTTCTTTCTTTTTGGGTATTCCAGTCATCGTGGGCGCGGCATTATTAGATTTGCTGAAGCATCATGACGTATTGACCAATAGCGAGGATTGGCTGGTATTAGGTATAGGTACGGTGGTGTCATTTATCGTCGCCTTACTCTGTATCCGTTTGCTAGTAGAATGGGTCAGTCGTCGTGATTTTAAAATCTTTGCGTGGTTACGCATTATTACTGGCATCATTGTATTAATAGCGGCTTGGGGTTTTGGTTATCAAATGGCAGGCTAGAGCCGATTGTAGGATGAGTCTATAAGCCGCGAATAGGAAAGTAGAGATGACCGCTTCACGCCAAGGGTTCAAAGAGAGTAGTAACATTATGCGCTGCCAACTATACTATGTCAGTGAGTCGCAGCATAGTCAGGTTGCAGATATACAAGCGTTAATAATTGCACATGAGCTGCCCATTGTTTTACACCTTGAGCTGTTTACCGATAAGCTTAGTCAAAAACGTCGCCAGCAGTTAAGCCAGACAGCTACCCAACCTATTTTGTTGTTGGATGAAAAAAATAAGCTATCATGGCTGAGCGATGGGTTAAGCGTTGCACCAGAATGGGATAAGCTGCAACGCCGTGTAGTGAGTGCGGGGCGTAAGTCTGAGTTATTATTACAAGCAGTCAAAATCACGTCTGACAGTCATGTTATCGATGCCACAGCAGGCTTTGGTCATGACAGTTTGATATTAGCCAGTACGGGCGCTCAGGTCATCATGCTTGAGCAACAGCCCTTGATGGCATTGTTATTGTTAGTAGAGCAGCAGCGTATGAGTGGGCTAGCAAATTGGCAAAAGCTGATAAGCCGTCTGCATATTATCAATACCGATGCGCTTGGCTATTTTGCAACTCTAGCAGCTGATACAATAAATGACACTAAAGAAATCGATAAGAAAGCAGTCGATGTGGTGTATCTGGATCCTATGTTTCCGGAAGACAGTTACCAAGATAGCAAAACGGGTAAAGGCGCTAAAGTGGGTAAGCACATGCAAGCCTTACACCAATTGGCTAGCCCCCCAACGCTAGAACAAGAAGAACAGTTGCTACAAAGTGCGCAAGCAGTCGTCCGTCAAAATGCTCAAACGTCTGGCCGCGTGGTCGTTAAGCGTCCGCAATTTGCGCCGTTACTTGCGCATCAACAACCAAGTGAGAGCTGGCATAACGAAGCCGTACGCTTTGATGGTTATTTTGTTTAATAGCCATTTTTTATGATAATGACTGTGCTCAGTTAACAAGTTTGTATTTTTAGAATTAGGGAATTTAGGAGCAGGGAATGTCGACGCTAATTATTTGGATCATGGGTGCAGGATTATTATTAATAAATATCATTTTGCGCACTCGAATATTAAGGCTAGAAGCCCGTTTAAAAGAGTTCAGTCGTCCTGAAGATTATGTGGCATTTTTGCGTCAACAAGCCGCACCAAAAGACAAAATCCCTGCCATTAAAGCCTTACGCAAACAATATCCTGAGCTTTCGCTCATCGAGGCCAACAAATTGTGGCAGCAAATTCAGTAGCTCGCCAATCTATTAGCTTAATCTATTGGCTTTCAGACAGTTATATAAATACAAATAGGCATACAGAATATTCTATCAGTGATAATTAAAATACCATGACATTCGATGACAAACTACAAGCTTACCTGCAGCTGACGCGCTTTGATAAACCAGTAGGTATTGAGCTATTATTATGGCCAACGCTATGGGGCGTAATGCTGGCGGCGATGGGTCAAGCGCAACAGCAAGGTTCAAGTGCAGGTCTACCAAGTCTTAAGATGTTGGTGATTTTTGCGCTTGGCGCAATTTTTATGCGGGCGGCAGGTTGCGCGATCAATGATTTTGCCGATCGTAAGGTCGATGGTCATGTGACGCGCACCAAAGGACGTCCATTAGCTGATGGGCGTCTGTCTGCTAAAGAAGCAATCGCTGCTTTTTTAGTATTGGTATTACTCAGTGCCAGTTTGCTGTTCTTTTTGCCGATAGCCGTATTTTACTGGTCGCTTGGCGCAGTGTTATTGGCATTCATTTATCCATTTATGAAGCGTTTTACCCATTTGCCGCAGGTGTTTTTAGCAGCGGCTTTTGGTTGGGCGATACCGATGGCGTATGTGGCGATACAAGGCGCGCCTGATATATGGTGTTGGCTGTTATTTGTCGCTTATATGTGTTGGACCGTGGCTTATGATACCCAATATGCTATGGCTGACCGTGAAGATGATTTAAAAATTGGGGTCAAATCAACGGCGATATTATTTGGTCGCTATGATGTGATTATTATCTCGCTGCTACAAACATTGTTTTTGCTTATCATGGGCGCGGTCATTTGGCATTACTTTGCACCGACAAGCTTAGGCCTGACGCCAGTATTTGGCTTGGCGTTAGTGGCAATGATGTTTGCTAAGCAAAATAGCGCTTGTGCTACTCGTAATGCAAGAGCCTGTTTTCAGGCGTTTTTAGCCAATATATGGGTAGGGCGTTACGTCTTTGCTCTCATTGCAATCGCTTGTTTGTGGACGACTTTTAATGGATAACTTCAAAAAGCTCTCAAAGTCAAAAGCGAAAAAATCTTCTGATGCCAATGCACCTGTTATCGATTATCAAGCAAAGTTAGCTGAGCATGGGCTAACACGCGAACAAGTGATCGCCACCGAGCGTAAATTGGCTAAGTTTGCTAATACGATGGATTCGCTGGTACGTGTGCCTTTTACCAAACAAGGCATGGGTGCAGATGCGGCGCTTTCGACGATTCCGCTGGCAGGAGATTTAGCAGGACTGGCTTTAACCAGCTATGCTTTTGTATTAGGGCGTCAGCTGGGTGTGCCAGCGCATAAAATGACGCCTGCGGTCAGACTGGCACTTATTGATATGGTCGTTGGTATCGTACCGGGTATTGGCACGCTGCTCGATATTTTTATTCGCCCCAGTCGTAAGACTTTAGGCATCGTGCATGAGCATCTGCACGATGAATATGGCATTACTGAAACGATGCACATGGATCGGCCGTTTTTGCATCAATCGCTAGAAGATAAGCAGCGTAGCCGTTTTGGCGCTTTTTGGCACAATCCTATCATTGCGTGGTTGTATTTGCACATTCCTGATCTGTTGGGATTAATCGTTATTGTAGTGATTGGTTGGGGACTGTGGGCAGTAATCAGTTGGCTGGTCAGTCTGTTTGGCAAAGTAACTGGATTTGGCTAGAGAAAAGTTAATAGCATTAAAAAGGCGGCAAATATCATAAATATTTGCCGCCTTTTTAATGCTCAAGAGATTTCTTTTATGTAACTTTTTAAAGGTGCTAAGCTGTATTTTTTAATCAATTACTCAGTGATGACTTCTGCTTCGGCACTGACTGCATCAAAGCTAGTAATTTTGTTATTTTGGACAAGGTCGATAGTACCACCACCCGCATGACTGACCAGCTCGATGCTGCCATCGCTTGATCGATAAGTCGGGTTATTGCCTTGACCTTCAGGTGCACTTAGTGTCATTTTTGGTTTGTTCGGTAGGCTGATGATAGCGTTGAGTACGCCTGCTGCTGAGGTTTCAAAAACGACCGAGAGTGCTTCACCAGCCGCATTTTTATAACGGACATCAGTAATTTGCGCGCCTTTAATAGCTTGTTCTGGATTTGGTGCTGGGGCAGTATTGTTTACTGCCGATTCTGTTGCACCAAGGTCATTCTCTAGCTCAGTTAAGCTTACATCTTGTTCTGAGCTTACTTCAGAATTTGCGATATCATCACCATTATCAGCGGTCGTATCAACATTAATATTGCTAGTCACGGGTGTGGTTTGTACCGCCGCTTCAGAGATTGTTTCGTTATCTGTCTCAGGCTCTGGTGGTTTTTGGCAAGCACTCAATAGTGAGAGACTTAAAAAAATAGCAGAAATCGCCTGAAAATAGGGCTTTGATTTTGCAATTGTAAGAGCATCGGTTTTAATAATCATACGGCTATCCATTGGTTGTTTTTTTATTCAAATATAGTGAACGACGTAGAATTATTTATCCCTCACAGTTAAATATGACCGTCATTTGCTATTATTATTATCAATTTCTTGCTTACTATCTACAGGCATTACTTATTTCAGTTTTAGATTGTCGGCCGCCATACCGCTTTCTTTATACACGTCATCTAAGTATCGACGGCTGGCAAGTAGCTTGTCTACAACGCCACTTTGGCTTTGGATATTGAGCTTTTGAGAAAAGTCTAAAATCGAGTTTAATTGATCTAATACCATGTCATAGCTGGTATTTTGTTTGTCGGTATCAATAATGACTGTTTTGGCATAATGTTGATCGAGGCTAAGGTAGTCGCCAATCAATTCTGGAACACGTGTGGTGATGAGTTTATTGAGGGTAAATAGCTGTGATTCAGTGATTTCTTCATGATGGGTAGACTCATATTGTTGTCCAATATCATCCATCACAGATCGAAACGCCTTAGGTACTTGCTCGTCATAAAGTAGCTTGATAAAAGGATGTCGAGCTGAAAAGTTAATCATGCTGAGCCCGTTAGCTCGCTCATGATTTACCTCGTTGTTTACAGTCATATCTGCTTTAGACTGGGTAGCGACAAGATTCGCAGAAGCTAAGTATTCTTGATGCCGCTGTATAGAAGCAATCTGTGTGTGCTTAGACTTTTCTTTCATCACAAAAAATATGGGCACAATAACAATTAGGCTAAGCAAAATGAGTAAGGTAAAAAAAGACATGTCGGGACTCTGTCATAAAAAATGCTATTTATTAAAAAAAAGTTTTTAGATTACAATATAACATGCTTGTGTTATGTTAAGGCAAAATAGCGGTCGATAAAAGTTGTATCTCGCTATTATGTATCTTACCACTATATATTTTACGACTAAGTGTTTGCCTATTTCTAATTAAGGAAGATGATGAATAATGACACGATTACGAAGAGTCAGCTAGCCGCTTATAAACCAACTACTGCTTATGTCGGGACTTCTTGGGCGGTGATGTTGGTGGGTGTCCTAGCGTATTTACTTGGCTTATGGAATGCACAGAGTATGTTATTAAATGAAAAAGGCTATTATATAGCGGTGCTGGCGCTAGGTCTTTATTCAGCAATTAGTTTGCAAAAAACCCTTCGTGATCGTAGTGAAGGTATTCCAACAACCAATATGTATTATCTAATCAGCTGGGCGGCTCTTGGATTATCCATTGCGCTAATCGCTATTGGTTTGATGAATGCGGGAAGTTTAAGCTTAA
This sequence comes from Psychrobacter immobilis, assembly GCF_904846065.1. NCBI lineage: Bacteria > Pseudomonadati > Pseudomonadota > Gammaproteobacteria > Moraxellales > Moraxellaceae > Psychrobacter > Psychrobacter immobilis. The sequence continues at coordinate 2,594,335 of NZ_CAJGZV010000001.1, read as the reverse complement.
GTGAAAAAGGCTTTTATATGATGGCATTTACCATGAGTTTATTTGCTGCAGTGACCATTCAAAAAAACACCCGTGACGAAGCACAGATTCGGACTTTAACTGCACCAATGATTACGACTGATACTCAAAGTAGTACTAAAATTGGTCATCAAGAGTCCCGCGACTCTGACACTGGAAAATCACTTTTTGGCGCGGTTAAATCTAGAATGGAAGGCAGTGATTAAACCTTTGACTAAAAATCTCAAGTAAGCGGTGTTTGTAAACGCGTACGATTTGGCGACAGGCGCGCAAGCATCGCTATTGATAAGGGGGCAAATGCTCCTAACATCATATCTGTTAGCGCTTCAGCACATATTGGTGCAATGGCATACCCCTTAGCTCCCATGGCACTCATGACCCAAGTTCGTTTACTATCTGCTAGCGCTCCAACGATAGGATGGTAATCAGGCGTTTGCGTGCGAATCCCCACCCGTCCTTGCCACAAACTAATATCTGTTGGAATAATCGAGTCCATCTCAGGAATGGCAGTCACTAGTTTGTCTCGGCTAATCTGATGCTCTTCTGTGCGGATATCTATGTCTGTATCATTACGTATAAAGCTTGCGCCTAATAAAAACTGAGAGTGCTGTTCTATAACATCGTTCAATTGTGCATCGCCTGTTTGCGCGGTAAATAATGCACAGTAGCCACTATATTTAAGCGGTATTTTGGGCAATATGGTGAGCTGTTCGGTTGTGGGCGTAAACCAAGAAAGCTGACCACGAATTTTACGACAATCAAAAATACGCTTGTCCAGTTGATGGCTCTCAAAAGCTGCGCAAATGACCACGTTATCAGCGCTAATGGATATCGTCTGCTTATCCTGATTATTGCCTTCGATACAAGCATTTTCTTCTGTTTCGCTAATACTCTTAACGTCTACTTGCTGAAAGTGGATGAGCGGATGCATTAGGATAGTATCTTTTAATGCTTGCGGATTGACCAAGCCAGACTGCGGTAAATACAAATTCTCTGATAAATCTTGTGTTTTTAACCCGCTGACAGTTTGCGCCTGCTCATGGGATAGTGTGGTGGCCATCTCATCGGGGTAATCAGCGATTTGCTCTGTGCCAATATTGGCTTTCATAAGCAGATCAAGAGCACCCGTTGGTTCAAGTATTGGCACTAATCCTAATTTTTCAGCATCTACATTTAAGCATCGATATAGCCTGCTGCTATAGAGATAGCCTATGGTATGCAAATGTTCATCGACATGATGAATGGGCGTCATCTTAGGAGCGAGCAGAGCACGAGGGTTGCCTGATGCGCCTGCCAAAGGTGCTGATTTATCTAGCAAAGTCACTTGAATACCACGATTGGCCAATGACCAAGCCGTTAATAGCCCTGAAACGCCAGCGCCAATGACAATGCTATGGGCGGGCAGGTTGTCAGTGGGTTTGGTAGATTGGCTATCGTTGTCGGGCGCGGCGGTGCTAGCATTATTGTAAGAGGTTATGTCTTTACTATTTATGTCTTTACTATTTATGTCTTTACTATTGTCAGTTAAATTTATGGTATCCAGCATGATCGCCGTTAGCATTTCGTTCTTACGACCAAAGCCTTTCACTTTTTTAATCTGAAAGCCACAATCTTGCAGCGCACGTTTGACGATACCGGCACAGCTATAGGTGGCGGCAGTTGTATTGGGTCGTGATAAACGCTGCATTTGTGCAAAAATACTATCCGCCCACAAGGTACTATTGCAAGAGGGCGCAAAACCATCTAAAAACCAAGCGTCAACATAAGGTGCATGCGAGCTAGAAGAGTTACTTGATAGTTTGGCTAAGCTCTCAGCTGCGTCACCCAACCATATATCAAAAGTCAAATTATCATCAAAGAAACTCAAACGATGACAGCCCGCGATAAGAGGCGGATAGGCCGCCAATAATAGCTCTATTAGTGTTGTCAATTCAGGCGCGCGCTGTCCCCATAAGGCAAGTATTTGGGTAAGGTCGGTAAGGGGTATCGGGAACTTTTCAGTGGTAATAAAATGCAGTTTTGCAGTTGCTAATTGAGGGTGTATATCCCGCAGCTGTCGCCATAGCTGCCACGTAGCGAGAAAATTCAGTCCAGTACCAAAGCCCAATTCAGCAATCGTAAAGCATTGCTTTGGTGCAAGATTGGTCAGTCGTTCAGGCAATTGATTGTGCGCCAAAAACACATGACGCGATTCCGCTAAACCATCAGCATTTGAGAAGTAAACATCACCAAACTCACCCGATACAGGCACTTTATTACCCGTATCATCCATCTGCCAATCAATCTTGGCAGGGGTGATATTTGATGAGTGAATGCTTAGTGACTGAGTGTTTTTAGAGGATGTCGACGATGTATCAGTATCTTTTGATTCGAACGTGGATTTAGACATAGACAGTCACATAAGATAAATCAATAAAAAGCGCGTGGTACTAGTTACCAGCGTTCACGGCGGATTACCAGCGTTCACGGCGGACAAACACCAACCAAGAAATAAAAATACCGACCAGTAAGCTAATTAACACAGTAAATGCACCGTATAAAAAAAGCTGACCTTTGCTCTCGTAGACCAAAACATTTACTTGAGTTTGCAAGTCATTCAACTCGCGCTGCAACTGTGCATTACGGCTTAATAGCTGCTGATTGGCATCGGATAACGCCTTATCAGATGGTTGTAATTGCGCCGCCAATGTATCGCTGATATTCATCACTGAGTTTTTCGTTGGTTGAGCGGTCGATATTGGTTGAGCTGGCACGGGTGTCGTGAGTGTTGGATCAGCCACATCGATAGCTGTCACCGTCGGCGCAGCCTGTGCTGAAACAGTAGCCATAAAAATCATACTAACAATGCTACGCTGATAAGAGCGACTTTTTAACAAAGATAGGCACTGAATCACGATTTTGCTACTTTAACTGATGCGCTGTCATCCGCTTTTGGCAATGTATGAATAAAGGGTTTGATATCTACGTGACTGTACACGCCATCACGTAAGTAAGGCTCATCGTTTGCCCATGCTTGCGCTGCTTCTGCAGAGTCAAAGTCAGCAATAATTAAGCTGCCTGACATCTCGCCTTTGCCATGCTCGATGGGTGTTGGACCAGCGATAATCAGTCGATTGTCATGATCTAAAGCTTGCAAGCGTTCGACATGTTCAGCGCGGGTAATCTGACGTTGTGCGCTGCTATTGGCCACGTCATGACCAATAATGGCAAATAAGGACATGAGACTTCCTCGATTAATGAAAATTATGATTAATTTAAAGTGTTTTGCTTAATGCGCCCGAGCTAATTGCGATTAATGATTGTCGCTATTGGCATTTAGAAATAGCATTGGCTCTATTATAAAATGATAAATTGAGTATTATTTGACGGTTTTATCCGTGAGCGCAGGGTTGAGGTGCTTTTTTAATACGGCAAACTGGGCGATGACGAATACCAACATAATCGGAATCCAGCCATAAGTTTTAAAGTTAATCCATGCCTCATCTGACATCGTAAACGCTGTGATATAATGCAGTATGCCCATAAAGGCGAAGAATAGTGCCCAAGCGAGAGTGAGTTTTTTCCAACCACTCATCGTCAGCAAAAAAACATCTTTCATCGCCAGTTGCATCAGTGGTTTATTAATCGCAGCACTCACCAGAAGTGTTAGTGCAAAGATACCGTTGATAATGGGTGACTTCCAACGCAGATAGATATCATCACGCAATAATAAAGTACCACCACAAAATAAAATGGTTAATAGTAAGACAACCCATTGCTGTTTATCAAACGTGCCTTTTTGGCGAATAAAATGAATGGCATAAACGATGATGGTGGCGATGAGCAACGCACCTGCCCCCGCTAGGATACCACTGTAGCGAGCAGCAATAAAAAAGGCAATTAAGGGAATAAAGTCTAATAAAGCTTTCATAGCAAAGGGGATGTCCGACAAAAACGTATGGGGTAGTTTACACGTCTACTGCGCCAAAAAAAAGCAATCAACACGATAATCATGCTATATCACAGGCCTGCGTAGCAATATCTGATGATTATGACTCATAATCATGACAACTGCCAAATATAACGGCTTATTGCCAATGTGCTCATTTTTTTGTTTTCTACACTTTTAATTTTTAATGCTAAGGCTTCTCTTATGAAATTCGATTTACATTGTCACAGCACTTGCTCTGATGGTACTTATGCACCAACGGAAGTAGTGCAGCGCGCCCATGCGGCCGGCGTCAATGTATTGGCATTGACCGATCACGATACGCTGGCAGGAATTGATGAGGCGCGTGCGGCTGCCATTGCCTGCGATATGCAGCTGATTAATGGGGTCGAGATAAGCTGTGAGCACACACTTATTGGTGGGTATGGCAAAAATAAATCAACCAATAAAATCATCCATGTGCTGGGGCTAGATTTTACCGATCGCGAAAAAATGCATGCAACGCTGCAACAATTACAGGATAGCCGTGCCACGCGTGGTCAACGAATCACTGAAAAGCTCAGCGCGCTATTAGATATTAACTATGATGAGCTGTGGCAAGCCGTACTTGATAAAGCTGGCGGCAATCCACAAGCGGTCGGGCGCGCGCATATTGGTCAAGTATTGTTTGAGCGCGGTGAAGTCAAGACGGTACAAAAAGCTTTTGATAAGTATTTGGCAGACAATAAGCCTGCTTATGTGGCGATTGATGCACTGAGCATGGCTGACGGCATTGAGCTGATTCAGGCTTGTGGTGGCAAGGCGGTGTTGGCGCATCCCACACGTTATCAGCTTTCAGCAACACGAGTCCGTAAACTGATTGAAGAGTTTGCTGGTCTTGGTGGCGATGCTTGTGAGCTGCCGTCGAATAGCGAACCGGTTAGTACTCGCAGAATGGTCGATCGCAGTATCGCTGCCCACAATCTTGTCGCCTCGATCGGCAGTGACTTTCATGGTAGCAATATGCCGTGGCGTCGTTTGGGTGATGTACCGACAATGAACCCTGATCAGCAAGGAGTTTGGCAGTCTTTTGCGATGTTTTCTTAGCCGAAAATTCATTGCTGAATACAGTTTTGAATGTTAACTCAGCTGAAATATCAATTGACAGGTTATCCAAAAACCATGCGTCATATATTGACGCATGAAGGCACTAAATAGATTGATAACTGCGACAGAAATTGCCACACTAGATAAGTGGGATTTATTTTTAAAAATGAAATTGTCGGGGTTAACTCCCGTTTAGTTTACAAAATGTAGTACCGACACTCGCATTCTTATCTACTTAAGTTTTTGGGAATGGTATAAGGTAAAAAGTCATATCATTTATTATTGTTGATTCAGGCTTTTGATTTTTATTTAATGGTTTTAATGTCAACTTAATAACTTTCAATATTTGCGGTAGCCCTACTATGGCTGTATCGATATCTCATCTAGGCTACACCAAGCTATCTCAAGCAATTTTTGAGTGGCAAGCTGCTGATAAAACGTCATTACTGGCTTTATTTATGGTGATGGAGGTATCTTTACACTGGCTATGGTGTTTATTTGTTTGGTGGCGCCGTGATGTTTATGATACCTATGTTGATATAGCCCTGCTGTATCCACTATGGTTCGGCGTGACACTGGTAGCTTTGTTTTTATTATGGATGACCAGTCGTTTTTCACCTGTCAAAAAAGCCAATAGCAATTTGTATAAGTGGCAAGGCATACTAATTACGGTCTATAGTGCCTATATTGCAATGGTTATTTTAGTTCTAGGACATAGTAGCTTGGTCGCGGGCGTCTCTTTAGTCGGCGGTGCGATATTGGGGATGATGCTTATACGTCGGCGCTATGTATGGAGAGCATTTTTAGGGCACGCAGCCGTCATTCTAGCAGTCACATTTATTCCTTATCTTGGCGTTACTTTACCCAATCTGCGTCAAATGACGCTCACGGTCATTCCTCTTGATACCTATTATAGTTATATCAATTATAGTGAAATTACGACAATCGAAAACGCCATCTCTGCCTCTATTTTTCAAAATGGCACGCTAAATTGGGACAGTGTTGATCAATTGCGCCGATCTTCCGCTTTTTTTTGGCGTTCTACGCATATTTATATGGCGCTACCAAAAGCTATTTTTATTATCTATATGTTTCGTACTTTGTTGCTAATATTAGATGACAGTAAAAAGGAAATTTTGCAGCATGCCAATCAAGATGAGCTAACCCAACTCAAAAGTCGCCGTTACGGGATGATGCAAATGAAGCAGGTGCTGAAGTCAGTAGAAGACCATCAAGATATCAGCGTTATTTTATTGGATTTGGATTGGTTTAAAGAGGTCAATGACAGTTACGGCCATGAGATTGGGGATCGAGTATTGGTGGAGGTCGCACAGACGCTCTTGCAGTCTTTAACTGATGAAACAATCGTGAGTCGCTATGGCGGTGAGGAGTTTTTGATTGTATTGCCAGATACGAAGCACGACACAGCTATGATAATTGCTGAACAATTACGGCGCGTTATCGCCAAACACGTCATCATTCTCGATGACGATACAGCCTTTAGTGTGACTGCCAGCTTGGGACTATATACACTGACTCATGGTGAGCGTAATTGTATAAAACAAGCCTGCGAAACTCTGAATAAAAAGGATGCATCGCAGTCGCTTGCTAAACCGCAGAGAATTCCCTCGTATAGTAGCAAACGCGTGAATCGTAAAATTCCCGCAGTGCAGCTACCTCACGATATTTGCCAGCGCTTAATTTGTATGGCAGATAAGGCTTTGTATGAAGCCAAAGGCCGTGGCCGTGATCAAGTGGTGAGTGCCAACGAGATGTTGGCAGCAAAAAATAATAATATTGAAGCGCTCTATGGCACATAGCTAGCTGCCATAGTCGAAGGGTCAAATACGTTTTAGTATATTAATTGTTTTACTAAGCTTGCCAAGACACTGGTGGCAAAGCTACCTGTCGTTAACGTAAAGCTCAGCACCAATGTCTGTTCATTATCTTTATCCTGCCATTCCCAAGACAGCGCTTCAATAGGTAGGCGCAGCGCGCGGCGCTGTGCTTTTACATCACGCTGCTCTAAGCCATTGGCTAAGCGCGCCAGTAATGGATTTTGTTGAATCACATTTTTCTCAGTACTTGCTGCCATGCCGCTGACTTTATCATTATCCTTGCCCCATAATGCAGCAGTGGGATGGATATCACCCGTCTCAAGGCGTTCACGCAACGTGTCGTCTATGGCTTCGCTAGTAAATATTGACCCTGAACCCTCTAAGTTAAACACTTCGCCTGCCAGCCCAGTATTCCAGCTGCCATCACGCACTCGTACTGCCAATATCTCATTGAAAATTAAGCTACGTGCGGCAGACAGCTCCATTGTATTTTGCTCACGTGGCGCGTGCTTGCGTTTGCTCTTTTTGGGTTGTGCTCGACTTTGCTGTAGTGGACGCGCAAACAGTGATAATGCTTCTCTAATATTATTGCCATTTCGTCCAAAACGCTGAGGGCCAAAATAATTGGGCACGCCATTTATAGCGATGCTTGATAAATGCTGTTCGACATCTTGCTTCGCCGACAATAATTGCTCAGGTGCTGGCAATGCTGTATCAAAATTAGCAAATTGGATATCACGCAAGGTGATGGTGAATTGATTGGCGCGATGCGTGCCGCGATTGAGCTTTTTATTATGCCATTGCTGGTCAATGATCGTAACCGATTCATTGGCTCCAATATCGACTGGTACAAACTCAGATGTTGGTAGTTGCTTTTTTGGTATTCTCAAACTAAACCACTGCGTTGTCAATGCATGGCGATCCTTAAGACCTGAATAACCAACATCACGCAGAGGAATCTCTGCCCACTCTGATAGTAGTTTGGCAAGATAAGCGGTATTCATCCCTGATTTTTGGATATGCAGCCATAAATGCTCACCTTCACCGGTGAATTCGAGCGGCAATAGCTCATTAACGATAAAGTCTGTTGCGTGGGCTTTATAGGTTGCTTGCTGTACAGGTGGTTGAATAGGCTGCGGTAACTGCGCAGTATCCGTCGCTGCGGTAATATCGATACTTGCCGTATCAAACTGCTCATTATCAAATTGACTCTTTTCGAGAGCGGATTGAGGGCTAGCATTAATATCGGTCATGTCATCACGAGAATTCATAAAGTCGTCTTTTATGTTGAGGATAAGATTTAAAAAAAATAGGTAAGCATAGGGATTAACAGTTAACGATTACGTTTTGCAACGCAGGAAACATACAAAAAAAACAGCGTGTGCGAAAGTGTCTTGCTACTATCAATGGATAGCGTTTTAAAAAAACATTTAAATAAACGTATCGAGAATGGTGTTTTTCGTTGAAACTGGCTGATGCGATAGGGTTGTTTTCAACACGTTTGATTCAGGGCACCATTATAACTGTTGAGGAAGACTTATGACCAATGCAACGATTGACACAGTGACTATTAATAAGGCTGATATTGCCAGTGGCGGCATGAAATCTTACAAGCAAGATGATGATAGTATCATTTTAATCACCCGCGACGACGATGAGTTTCAGGCGTTCGATGGTAAATGCCCGCACGCAGGGGCAGATTTAGGCACAGGATTACGTTGTGGCAATCGCGTGGTCTGTCCTTGGCATCATGCAACTTTTGATAGCCGCGATGGGACGCTATTAGAGCCAGTCGCGACAGCAGGATTGACTCAATATGAAGTGACCGATAATGGCGACAGCTTGACGGTGAATACTTCAGCGAAGAGAGATAAACAGATTGCAAATGATAAGCTTATCGATACGCATACTCTCATCGTGGGCGGCGGCGCAGCAGGTTTTATGACAGCGCATCAGCTGCGTAACACTGGCTATGGCGGCAAAATCACCTTGATTAGTGCTGATGATAAAGCCCCTTATAACCGTCCATTATTGTCCAAAGCATTTTTAGCGGGCAATATGCCTGAAGAGAAGCTTCTACTAGGGGGTGCAGATTGGGCGAGCAAACACGATATTCATTTGCGCTTGAATCAAACCGTCAGCGAAGTATTGCCCAATGAATGTGCGATTATTATTAAAGATAAAAATGGTCATAGTGACAGACAAACCGCTGATTTCTTAGTGGTCGCAACAGGTGCTGAGCCAAAGATACCGCCTTTTAAAGGGGCTGAGCTTGATGGCGTTTATACCTTACGTAGTATGAATGATGCCAAATTGATCAAAGCGGCCAGTCACGATCAGCGTGTGGTGATTGTCGGTACTGGCTTTATCGGTATGGAGGTTGCTTCCGCATTGGCACAAGCAGGCACGACGGCTTCTATTACGGTCATCGGACAAGACCATCGCGTGATGGGAAATATCGTCTCTGAAACCGTCAGTAATGCGCTGATCAAGCTGCATGAAGAAAATGGGATTCAGTTTGTTTTTGATGCCAGCGTGACCGAAATCGTTGAGGTCGAAAAAGCGAATGAGAATAGCGGTAGCAATTTCTCACAAGTTGGTGCTATTAAATTAGCAAATGGTGAGCAAGTCGATGCAGACATCGTGATTTTAGGGACTGGCGTAGCACCACGTACAGAATTGTTCGAGGGAGTAAACGCGACAGATGGCGTGCAAGTGGATGAGCATTTGCAGCTGCGTGAGGGTGTTTATGCATTGGGCGATATTGCGAAAGCTTCTGGACAAATGGGGCGCATGCGCATTGAACATTGGCGCGTGGCCTTGCAACATGGCTTAGTGACTGCGGCTGCGATATTAAATGATGATAGTGTCAACTCGCTCGCCGCGCGTATCCCTTTCTTTTGGACGATGCAATATGGCAAGAGCCTACGCTATAGTGGACATGCGAAGACACCCGATAATAATATCTTGTTTGGTTCGCCAGATACGTTAGATTATATCGAATACTACTTTGATGATGTTGGGGAAAACACACGTGCTAGTGCGGCTAGCACTTTAGGGCGTGATAAAGAGTTGGTTGCCTTTTCTGAACTACTTCGCCGTGGTCATGCACCAACGCGTGCACAGCTCAATGCAGGATTTAATATTATCGACCAAGCACAGGCGTTATCGCCCTAGTACTCAAGATGGATACATATTACTATTAAGGCTGACCTATCGATTTGGGTCAGTTTTTTTAATACAAACAAGGAAAGGAAAAATTATAATATGAATAAAAACACTATAGATAAAAATTACTTGGATAGAGAGTCCGTGTTTTTACGACAAGCGCAAGCCGATGATATTGGTGCACTTGAGCAATTATTAAATCGCTGTTATCGCGAGACCGCAGGTTGGACCAATGAGGCGGATTTAATTGGCGGTATTCGAACCACGTCAGCTGAGCTCGCTGCCGTGATTAATGACCCTAATCACTATTACTTTGTCTATCCAAAAACGACAACGGGCGACCGTGATGGAAAGGAAACGGGTGAGATACTCGGTTGTATCGCTGTCGATATCAAAACCGATGCTGACTCAAATAACAAAGCCTACATCGGCATGTTTGCAGTAGATCCAGAGCTGCAAGGGCAGGGCGTTGGTAATGTTATTTTGCAAGCAGCAGAAACCTTTGCTACTCATCATCTACAGTCAGATGAGCAAGCAGCAGCTAAAAACACTGCGCGTTTGACCATGTCCATTTTGAGTCATCGTCCTGAGCTGTTGGCTTACTATCAGCGCCGAGGTTATGAGCTAAATGGTAATAAAATGCCATTTCCAAATGACGGCAATAATGGCGAGCCAAAGCGTGAAGATTTAGAATTATTGGAGTTAGAAAAAATGGTTCATTGAAAAATCTTGAATGTTTAAAGGCTGATTTTATTAACCCCAAAAATGACCAAAGGTCATAAATAGCCCAACACTTAGTAATATAAATGCCACGATGATTAAGCGCTTGAACCAGTTAAAAGCGGGCAAGCGCGTGGCATTGTCATCAGACATCAGATAGGCAAACAAAAATAACAAACTTGCTGCCAAGGTCATAATTCCCAGACCAATCGGTAATATAAAAAAGTACACCTGCCACACAGTTATCTCGCAACGGTTTTGAATACCACATCATAGCAGTATCGTGAATGGACTGTCAGTATGCACCGCCCGTTAATTCGTTTATTTCATTGCATGATAAAAGCTATTCATCATAAATCTAAACTTGTATTCTAAAATTAAGTTGGGTATTTTTAAGTAATTCTGTATAGTGAAGTAACATTATAGATACATTGAGATTGAGATGACTAATCTGAAAAAACTGGCAGTCATAGCATTACTAACACCGCTATTTGTCGCATGCTCTAATGCACCTTCTGAAAGCACAGTTGAAGCGTTAATCGAGGCACAATACGAGCAAGCCAATAGTATGATGGACGATGCGATGGCGAACGCAGGCAATGATGAGATGGCAAAGGCGATGAGCGGCATGATGGAGGGTATGATGCCAAAGCTTGAAAAAGTAGAAAACGTAAGCTGCGATACTACCGAAGGTGACAACACTTATTTGTGCACTGCTGACGTCACGCAAACCATTGGTGGTAAAAGTCGTATCGATAGTGGCGCTTTTAAGGTGAACGATGTGAATGGCAAATGGGTATTGACTCAATAATGGTTTACAAAGTCATCAAAGTTAGTGATATAAAAAAGGCGCTTAAGTAGCGCCTTTTTTTGTGCTTAACAATAGCTAATGAGTGGTTTATATGGTTTTATAAAGTTTGTGATAATAAAAAATAAGCAAATAAGGAGTACTCAATGTCTGGCAATATTCTATCGAAGGTCTTGTTTAAAAGAGCATTCAGAGCAACGACAATAGCAAGCGGCTTCCTTGTTTTTGCGTCAATATTGCCAGCTTTGGCTCAAGCCTCAAATCAACATTATCAAGTTCAAGCATTCTCTGATGATTATTCTGCCACCATCACAACAATAGAGGATGAAGACAGCGAGTCAAACAGTATTATTAACGTTGTCAATGCAAAAACTGGGCAAACCCTTATTAGTCAGTCCGCCGGCCTCGATATTGACTATGAGTTGGAAAACAGTAAAGCGCGTCAGCTAGGTGAAAAAATTAGCGCCAATATTGCCAATAGGCACTATGGCGAGCATAGCGTGCTGATATACGATGATTTTAATTTTGATGATCAAAAAGACTTAGCACTCAGAGATGGACGCAACGGCTGTTATGGTGGACCTTCTTACCAAGTCTATCTAAAAGAAGATAATACTTTCGTGCATAGTGATGGATTTACAGAGCTGGCACAGGGATACTGTGGTTTTTTTGACATTGATAAAGACAGTGAAATCTTGAGCACTATGACTAAAAGTGGCGCAGCATGGCATCAGTTTAAAGAGTTTAAGGTCATCAACGATAAACCAGTCGTTGTCCATATCATTGAGGAAGAATGGAATAACAGAAGTCTGCTATCCATTACTGAAAGCAAAAAGATCAATGGCAAAATGAAAGTCGAGAACTATGAAATGTTACCACCCTATGTCGAACAAGCAGAAAGCTCATTTCCCTATATCTATATGCTGACAGTAGATAATAATAAAAAAATGGTGCTCGATAGTCAGTATAAAGAGGGCAGCGAGCAATTATATTATGCTTTTGCAGATGAGAAGGGCCGAATTGAGCTGCTTTATGAAGGACAGTTTGACTATGATAAAACAAAGAAAACACTGAGCTTCACCAACAGACCTGTGCTCTACAAAATCAATAACCAAGGCATTACGGTAAAACTACCTAATAAGACGGTTCAGTTAAAGACGCAACCTAAGAGCGTGATTGGCAGTTTGGATGAGGTCATTCAGTTTAAGAATGTCAGAGTGAAATAAAGAATATTGAAGTAATTCGTTAAGGTGACAGATAGCCCTCAAATCTAGAAAAAAAGGCTACTCTCTTAAGAATAGCCTCTCTATTGACACACCCTATCAAACTAAGGCGTATCTTAACGCAATCTTAACGCATTGTCACAAACTCTTCTGAGCCAGTTGGATGAATGGCAACTGTATTGTCAAAGTCCGCTTTAGTCGCGCCCATTTTGATGGCGACGGCAAAGCCCTGAATCATCTCATCAACACCAAAGCCAAGACCGTGTAGACCAATGACTTTTTCCTCATCGCCCAAGCACACCAGTTTCATCATACATTTCTGACGATGCTGGGTCACCGCGCTATACATCGAGGTAAATGTTGAGTTATAGCATTTGATATTGTCCTTGCCATAGCGCTCAACCGCGTCGATTTCAGACAAGCCAATCGTACCAATAGCAGGATGGGTAAAGATCACCGTCGGTATCAACGTATAGTCCAAATGCTCATTAGGTTTGTTGTTAAACAAGCGTTCGGATAAACGGCGACCGGCTGCAATAGCTACTGGCGTCAAATCCACACTGTTTTCGATAATATCGCCGACCGCATAGATGTTCTTAACATTGGTGTTCTGGAATTTATCGACTTTGATTTTGCCAATTTCGTTCGTTTCCACACCCGTCACTTGCAGGTTGATATTGTCTGTCGATGGCGCACGACCAATCGCCCAAATCAAACAATCTGTTGTGTCTAGGCTGCCATTTTCGGTACACAAAGTCAGGCTGCCATCTACGTTTTTATTGACTTCCGTGAGCGTAGTATTGGTATGCAATTGAATACCGTCTTGCTCCATCTCTATCAGCAACGCCTCTACTACACTGTGGTCAAATGAGCGCAGCGGCGAGTGTTTGCGCACATACAAATGCACTTCGGCACCCAGACTGTTTAACACGCCTGCGATTTCGACAGCGATATAGCCAGCGCCTACAATCGCCACGCGTTTTGGCAAATGATTCAACGCAAAAAATCCGTCAGAGTCGATGCCGTATTCTGCGCCTTTGATATCTGGCTGAATAGGATGACCGCCCGTAGCAATCAAAATGTGGTCAGCGGTAATCAGCTCGCCATTTACTTCTACGGTATTGGTATCGACAAATTTGGCAAAGCCTTTGATCACTTCGACGCCGTTTTTAGCCAAATTATTGTCATAAGAGCGGTGAATATTTTCGATATATTGTTGACGGCTCTGCACCAATTTTTGGAAGTCAAAACCTTTAACATCCACATCGAACCCATAATCTGGTGCATATTTATGAATAGCCTCGGCAACTTGCGCACCATACCACATCACTTTTTTGGGTACACAGCCCAAGTTCACACAAGTACCGCCCAATTGGTTGGCTTCGATAATGGCGCATTTTTTGCCATAGCTCGCCGAACGGTTGATTGAAGCAATGCCACCGCTACCGCCGCCTATGGCGATATAATCATAATGTTTGGTCATAATGAATCTCTTTATTAAGTTGTTATTGGTGCTATCTTGGACTCTACCGTAATGGGTCTTATCATCCATCTTACAAGTTTTTTGTGGTTAGGGTATGTTCAGTCGCTTCGATGTGGTTAGTATCTCACTAGAAACAGCCTAATATTTAAATGTCTATACCTGCCTAAACCTACTTAAACAATGGCACGACGTCTATAAAATAGCAGTCCGGGAATGGATAAGCCTAATACCAATCCCGAGGTCACAAATAAGGCCTCAAACAAATACACCATCATTTGGCTAAATAACTCGTCTGAAAAGCCAAAATAGCCAATCTGTACCATACTCACCATCGCCTTATAAGCGGCGATACCGGGCATCATACAAATGACACTGGGCGAAATTAATGCTTTAGGCGGTAGGGTGTATTTCTTGGAAAAATATACACCTAAAAAGCTGGCAAGCATCGCCCCAAAAAAGCTAGCAACCACGAGATGCACATGCTGATAAACAAGAGCCGTCTTTAGTCCGAAGCCAAACGCAGTCATCAGCAAGCAAGGCAGGATATAGCGTTTGGGTACGCTAAACATCAGCGTCCAACCAAGGGTAATAATACACGACAGCGCAACGGTTTCAATGAACCACATCTTAAAACCCCCAGTGCTGTATGCGAAGTAAAACCAGTGCCATCACGATGCCAACGCACGCTGATAGGGTGAGCATATAAGTAAAAACCGCACGTCCAATCCCAATATTGACATAGCCTTTTAAGATATCTGAGAAAGAATTGATCAAAGGAAAGCTTGGTACTAGTAAGAGCACACTAGAGGCAACGGCAATATCGGCATTATTGCCAATATCAAAATAATAGGTCGTCGCTCCAATTAAGGAAGCAATAAATGCTGTCACAATGACGGTGATAAAAGGATTAAAGTGTTGTTTGGACAGGTAAATACGGGTGAACATCGCTACCATACCAGCGATAAATGTCACTGCGGTAATCGACCAACTGCCACCGTTTAGATAAGCAAACGCCGCACAAGACGCGCCAACAAACACGCTTACTAGCCACGTTGGATACACAGTCTTATCCAACTCATCAAAGGCAAGGGTAGTGCGGTCAATCAAGTCATTATTGTCGATAGTGGCTTCGGTCTTGTTGACGATTTGCTGGATTTGTACCAATAAATTGACATTGATGCTTTGATTGATTGTGTCTCTAGTAGTAGTGATACAGCGCTCGTCACAGATAGTCGTCAGGGTGATGGCGTTAAAGTTCAGCGAACATTCGACGCTATTCATTCCCAAGGCAAGCCCCAAGCGTTTGGACAAGTCCACCACCACGGCAGACTCAGCGCCATACTGCATAAGGAGTAATCCGCAGCGCACGCATAGTCGGGTAATGCGCTGCTGCTTTACGTAGCTGATAGAGGTCATGGGTGAGATACGCAGGTTGGTTGGTATTGATACGCTATTATAAAGGGTCTGGATGCTGACGCGCAGACATTATCGGATATTATATTGGATGCTACTATAAAGTATAAATTTTTTTGGCAAAGAGAAAATAGAACGTACGGTAGATGCGTGAGTGATCAATGTGATACGAGCGTTTATTTAGTGGAATCTATTGCAGGCTGCTCTCTGAGCAGCGATTTTAATTAAAGGAATAAAGTTGTAGGCGTCAAATGGAGGTTGGCTGGGAATTGTGATATCAAACAAATAATATCAAACAAATAATAGACTATAAAATTAATAGACTTTTGTTTTCTATAATGATAATCTCTTCCTCGATAATTTAGACACATTACTTACATTATAATTACATATTGATTGAATTTTAGTTACGTTCTCAATGACGTATCGCTCTCAATTAATGTGTGGCAAGACATGAATTTCGATCGTGGAATGTTAAGTCTATCAATTCATTGCCTTTAGCTCAGTTATTTAACTCAATTGCATCTCTCAACCAGGACGTCTAATGACCAGTTTTCATAACATAAAAAATGCTCTATTGCTGACTACTATTACTACTTTAGCAGGGTGTACTACGGTCGCCGATATGGCAGGGTACGATACGGCTACATTAAATACTGATGCGGCTAAAAGTTACTCTCAAGTGGTCTCTAAAGCCAGTAGTCAAGGCGCGGTAGATAATACTTCTGCTACCGCTATTCGAGTGAAAAACGTCTTTAATCGTATGAAGCCCTACGCCGTTCGCGCTAATACAACAGGCGTTCCTTTTGATTGGCAGGTCACGGTTATACGTTCACCTGAATTAAACGCTTGGGCAATGCCGGGTGGTAAGATGGCTTTTTATACCGGTATTGTAGAAAAGCTACAGTTAACAGATGCAGAGATCGCGGCAATCATGGGACACGAAATGACCCATGCGTTATCTGAGCACAGTAAAAAGGATGCTGGGCAAAAAATTCTGACCGGCTTAGCGCTGCAGTTAGGTGGTGCCGAACTACAGTCAAGAACAGGGTTAAGTGATGATGCGTTGGGTTTGATTAGTGACTACGGACTTGATAAGCCATTTTCTCGTAGTCAAGAGTCACAAGCCGATGCGGGTGGTCTACGCTTAATGGCGCAGGCAGGCTACAATCCAGAATCTGCCGTTGCAGTATGGCAAAAAATGGAGGCTGCCAATGGTCGTAGCAACGCTCTAGCCACGTTGATGTCTACCCATCCAAACTCTGGGCAGCGTATCGCTAAAATTCAGGCACTCTTACCTGAGGTTACGCCAGTTTATAAAGCGGCGGCTAAAGCACCTACTAACGCAACTAGTGGGGCAACGACTGGAGTAACGACTAGAACCATTAAACGTAAATAACTCAGTAAATGCTATCAAATCAGTGAATGTTATCAAAAAAGGTAAGTCAAACGACTTACCTTTTTTTGCGAATAAATGTTGAAAATTGGTTGGTTTAAATTTCATCTTACGTCTTGGTGTTGGGTGTCAAGTAGGTTAGCGGCGAGGTACGAGATCTAACAACTAAGTATTGGAGCCAATCCCGCTTTTCGCTCATATCTACTCACTGATACGAGGCGAGGGCTACGGTTTGTTCTGTCTCTTGCTGCGCGTAGCCAAGCCAAAACCTAGTCCTCGCAACTCGTTCAATTGAGCAGGATAACCGCTACAATCGGGGCTAAACCGCGTCCCAAAACAATCTTCATAAATTCAATGGTAGGTTGGGTGGAGTTTGCGACACCCAACATCTAAATATGAAAGGGCCATTCTCAACAGCCCCAATCAATAGGAAGCAAACCATCCTTCACAAATCGATGAAATGAGGAATATTGCCAGTCTTTAACTTGTTTAACATACTCATGTTTAATAGGGTTCATATGAATATAATCAATATGTGCTCGATAGTCTGATTCATCGCGAATGCAATGCTCCCAAAATCGACGTTGCCAAATACCACGCTCGCTTTTTTTAAGTCTACTACTCGAAATAGATTCTGTTTTGGCAATGTTATAAGAAAAGTAATATTTAATGAGTTTTATTCGTTTAGAGAAGTCTGCATCATTATTTGGCATAGTACATAACATATGCAAATGGTCTGGTAAGATAACAATGGCATCAATGTAGAAGGGGTGTTTTTGTTTAACGAGTTTGAAGGCGCGTCTAAGTGTTGCAATTTCTTTGACTAGCAAATCGCTAGACCTATCAGCTAGATTGATAGTGAAAAAGTAGGTTGCTCCTTTTTGATAGTGCCTTCGATACTGCATGCTATATCTACAAATTATAACTAATAACTGATATTACTTAATTTTGTTGGGTGTCGCAAGCTCCACCCAACCTACGGATTGTAGGTAATTCTGTGTTTAGATTGTAGGTTGGTGTCGAAGGATGAGACCCAACGAGTTGGTTTTGATGAATATGAGACAGTTGGGTTTCCTTCGTCAATCCACCCTACGAGCTGAACTTAATTAGTGTTGATGGCGAAGGATGCTCGGCAGCGGTTCTGAGTAATGCTAATTAGTCTTAGTTTGCTTTGCTAATCTTAAATATGGCATTCATGATGTGAATTTACTTTTCATACCTAGATATTTAGTATTTACAGCGTTCAAAAAATCAATAATTAAGCTTTCAAGTTCAACAAGATCTGCATTAAATTCAGATTTTTTATCCTTTATATATTTATCTGTTTCAGTTTTAAATAGATGCTTAAATTTGATAATGTCAGTTACTCCTTTAGCTTCAAGAAAATAGTATGACGCAATAATTTGTAATTTGTCATCTACGCTATATGTTTCATTGTGTGCAACTGAGTTTCTAAATTGTCTAAAACTATTTGTAAACTTATCCAGAGCCTTTAAGCTTGTTTCTATATCTGACCCTTTTACGTGTATGTTTTTGACAATAGTACTATTTTTGCAGTCTCTTTCAGGTAGTCCTAAGTTATAGAGAATATTAATAAGCCTTAAGCACCTATCATAAACAGAAGTTATTCGAAGGTAATAGTTTTCTATAGCAAAAACTATATGATCATGACGATTCATTGAGTCAGGGGAAGTGCTAGTTCTATAGCCAGATAAAAGTTCAATAGAAAAGTGTAATTGTTCCATGCAATCAGTGATACTCCTGACAGCTTTGAAACAATCTAATGTATATTGCTCTAAAGGACTGGCTGTGACTGTAATACCACTTTCTAAATCACACCTCTTTATGTATGGAATAATAACAGTATTAGCTGAATTGAATACTTGTAGGTTATCAAGTGCCGAATTTTTCATAATTTATACAATACTCTAAAATGTTAAATTTTTATGTTTCCCGTGTCAGCGTAGCCTACGAGCTTGGGTAATACTACTCTTAATTTCAAGAGCTTTGCTTCTTCCTGGAATAGTAAAAGACACTAAAGTAGAGTCGAAAAGATTAGTTTCGATAAGTCCTTTATTTACTAAATTTGATACAACTTCTTGAGTTTCGAGCTTAGAGATTTCCATAGCATCATAATTTAAACTACTCAAGTTTATAAAGTCTTCTCGACTATCTTCTATTATTAAAGCCATGACGTATAAGAAACCTTGTTCATTACTAGATAAGTTTAAAGATCTAATTTCTTGGCTTTTACTGTTTAAAACTTTAGAAAAGTAGCTCCAAAAAAATGGAATTATTATAAATGCTATAGTAGAGTTCAGATAAAACCGATACAACACATAAAAACTAATCAACTATTTAGATAAACCATGACTTATTCAATCGACTATCGTAAACAGGTTCTTTCTAGCATCGATAATGGTCTGACTGTTAGAGAAGCTGCTGCTTTTTACACGCTTAGCACCAGTACTATACATAGCTGGAGACAGAACTTAGAGCCTAAGAAAGGGCGAGATAAAGCCCCGACTAAAATACCTGATGACGCTTTGCTTCAGGATGTCAAAGCGTATCCTGATGACTATCAATATGAGCGCGCAAATCGTCTGGGCTGTAGTAAAACCGGCATTCATCATGCTTTAAAACGATTAAACATCAGCCAAAAAAAAGACACTAGAGCATCCAAAAGCCTGTCTGGAAAAAAGAGCTAAGTATCTCAATCACTTGAGTGATTATATAATTCAAGGCTATCCCATTGTTTATATGGATGAAAGTGGCTTTGAGCATGAGACCATCAGGCCTTATGGCTATGCTCCGATAGGTAAGCCTTGTATCGATCGCTACAACTGGCAAGGTAAAAAACGTACCAACGTCATTGGTGCCCTGTACGAAAGAGTACTATTTGCACTTGATTACTTCGAAAAAAACATCAATGGAGATGTATTCTATAACTGGTGCAAGTACACGCTAATACCGAGCCTAAAAACCAAGTGCGTAATCGTAATGGATAACGCAAGCTTTCATAAACGAGTACAAAAGCTGCTTAATAGACACGGCCATCGCCTTTTATTTTTACCACCCTACAGCCCTGATCTGAACCCTATCGAGAAAAAGTGGGCACAGGCTAAATTTCTACGCCAAGGATGGATGGAGAATAATCTACCTAAACTGTTTCATGATATGGGCTGTATCGATTTTATATTAAGCTGACTATAATAAGGTTCCAGAGAATATTAATCCTCCAATTAATGGGAGTTTCCAGTTATATGGAACCTCAGGAATGAAGGAAGGTGCAAAGGCATTTCCTAGTAGTATTGATAAGCATACTATGAACACTGCTGTAACGAACGCACGTGAAGTCTGTAGCTGTTTTATTATTTCTGTTAGCCAATCCATGAATTATCTTTTGAGGTTTTTACTATAATTTAACTTTAGTTTACTTCAAAAAATTCACTTTACAAAAAAAATTTGAACTAAAAGTAGCCTCTCTACAGTAAACAGTTTTTAGACAACAAAAAAGCCCGCTCCCTAAAGAGTAGCCTTTTATCACTCCTTCAACAATTTCTATTAGCTTACGTCTTTGAGCCTATAAATTTTCTAAAATAATCATACTAAACATAGAAATATGTTTATTCAATCAATTATACTTAAGGATCAATAAGTACATAAAGGACTGTCATGACCATCACCACCATCCAGCTATTTACTTTCATCATTGCTGTATTCATATTTATCATGACGCCGGGTCCTGGTGTGTTTGCCACGATTGCCAAAGCCATGACGCAAGGTTCTTGGGCGGCGCTGCCTTTAATTATTGGACTTGCCGCAGGCGACACTATTTATATGGTGTTTTCCGCTTATGGACTGAGCGCGTTAGCAAGTAATTTCAATACACTGTTTACTGTCGTTAAGTTTGTGGGTGCAGGTTATTTATTTTACTTGGCATACAAGATGTGGACGACGGAGCCGAGTGAAATTATCACTGGAGATATAGCGTTAAAGAGTAAAAGCGAGGGTTTGAAAAGTCTGATGTCAGGCTTTTTGGTGTCCATTAGCAATCCAAAAGTTATTTTATTCTATATCAGCTTGTTACCTAGCTTTTTTCCAGTAACCAGTCTGACAAGGGTAGACATTACGATTCTATGTCTGGTGATTTTTGGCTGCGCCATTGTTGCCATGATGATGTATGCCTTTATGGCGAGTTACGCGCAAAAACGTCTAAAAAACCCTAAAGCGCGTCAGAAATTTAACCGAGTAGGGTCTTCATTTATGGGATTGGCTGGCACATGGTTGATAGCGAAGGGTTAAATTTGCTAGATGGCATTTAATACAAGGGGCGGCCCGCAACAGCAACTTTGGATTCTATACACCAAAAAAGGCCACTCCCTAAAGAGTAGCCTTTTATCAATGATCATCTAACAAATACCAGTTATTAGTGACGACCTTGGCCTGCAGGCTTCTCAAACCCTTTTGCACTCATGCATGAATCTATTTTCTTCATATCGCTTTTACTTGGACGACTCTCTTTATTCATTTTTACGCCAACTCGTTGAGCACAATCATCCATGGCTTGTTTCATATCAGCGGACATCGCAGGTCTTTGATGATTGCGATCGCTTGTGCCATTTGATGTGCCGCTTGACGCACAGGCGCTAACGCCAACAGTAGATGCTAAGACAATAAATAGTAATTTTTTCATAAGAAGTCCTTAAGAGTTTCAGGGGTCGTACGAGAGTGGGTAGCGTCAATTCGTACGTGCTATACCGTTATTAACCAGTTGTTTCTATATCGTATGCGTATACGTATCATATCTAACTAGTTAAATATTAATACATTTAACTTTTAAGTATCTTTAATAGATATTAAGAAAGGTAACGTAGCGAAGTAATCTAAGTCTCAGTTTATATATCAATTTTCATTCATAGCTTATAGTTCTCGCTTTGCCTTATTCCAACTAATAAAAAAGGCCACTCTATAAAGAGTAGCCTTTTATCAATCATTACTAATGGTATTAGCTGACTTCTTTCATACCTTGTTCAAGCATCGGCTTTAAGAATATACCCGTGTAGGATGCTTTGACTTCTGCCACTTCCTCAGGTGTTCCTTCAGCGATGATCATACCGCCACCTTTACCGCCTTCAGGGCCTAGATCAATTACCCAGTCGGCCGTCTTGATTACGTCAAGATTGTGCTCGATGACCACGATGGTATTACCTTTATCGCGTAGGGCATGCAGGATATTGAGCAGCTTATCGATATCATGGAAATGCAAACCAGTGGTTGGCTCATCCAAGATATACAGCGTCTGTCCCGTATCACGCTTGGCAAGTTCACGCGCCAGTTTGACACGTTGCGCCTCACCACCTGATAGTGTTGGCGCAGACTGACCCAAGCGAATATAGCTCAGACCGACATCCATCAGTGCTTGCAGACGACGATAGATGGCTGGTATCGCTGAGAAGAACTCAACGGCATCTTCAACAGTCATATCAAGCACGTCAGCGATGGTTTTGCCTTTATAGTGAATCTCTAGCGTCTCGCGGTTGTAGCGCTTGCCTTCACAAGTATCACATGGCACATACATATCTGGTAAGAAATGCATCTCAACCTTAATGAGACCATCACCTTGGCACATCTCACAGCGTCCGCCTTTCACGTTGAAGCTAAAGCGACCAGGCTTATAACCGCGGGCACGCGCTTCTTGGGTCTGGGCAAACATCTCACGCACAGGGGTAAACACACCAGTATAAGTTGCTGGGTTTGAGCGCGGCGTACGACCAATCGGGCTTTGATCGATATCGACCATTTTGTCTAAATGCTCAAGACCGCTAATGCTTTCAAATTTATCGGCAATCAGCGTTGAGGCATTGTTTAACTGAGTCGCTGCCAATGGCATAAGCGTACGGTTAATCAACGTTGATTTACCCGAACCTGAGACACCCGTCACACAAGTCATGATACCAACAGGAATGGTCAAATCCACATCGTGCAGGTTATTACCTGATGCGCCTTTCAGCTCGATGGTCATCGGTACTTTCTTGGCTTTAGCCTTACCTTTGACTTCGACATCGATAGTTTTGGCTTTATGACGGACAGTTGGAATCTCAATTTTTTTCTTACCAGACATATATTGTCCAGTCAGCGATTCTTTGTTTGCCATGATGTCATCGACTGTACCTTGGGCGATCACGTGACCGCCGTGTACGCCTGCACCGATACCGATATCAATCACGTGATCTGCTTGGCGAATCGCATCTTCATCATGTTCAACGACCAGTACGGTATTACCCAAATCACGTAAGCGCGTTAGGGTTTTTAGCAGGCGATCATTATCACGCTGATGCAGACCGATGGATGGCTCATCAAGTACATACATGACGCCCATCAGACCAGCACCGATTTGGCTGGCCAGACGAATACGCTGCGCTTCACCGCCCGATAGTGTTTCGGCAGAGCGAGCAAGGGTCAAATAATCAAGCCCGACGCTCACAAGAAAGTTTAAACGCTCATTAATCTCTTTAAAGATTTTTTCGGCTACTTCACCTTTATGACCACCAATCTTTAGCGTTTTATAATAGTCAGCAGCGTCTCCGATAGACAGCTTAACGATTTGAGCGATAGTTTGGTCATCAACACGGACGTTACGTGAGATTTCATTCAAACGCGCACCATCACAAACGTTACAAGTGGTATCTGCTAGATATTTGGCTAACTCATCACGCACCAAGTTACTTTGCGTTTTAGCATAACGGCGCTCTAGGTAGGGAAGCACACCTTCAAACGGTACAGTCTTATTCGTCTTGCGACCGCGCTCATCGGTAAAGTTAAAGGTCAGCTTTTCTTTACCAGAGCCATGCATGATTAGGTCTTGCTGCTCTTTTGACAGATCCTGCCATGGTGCATCCATATCGATTTTAAAATGCTTACAGACCGTGCTAAGCAAACCAAAATAGTACGCATGACGCTTGTCCCAACCATTGATTGCACCTTGATTAAGCGACTTCTCATGATGAGTAATCAGTTTTTCAGCGGCGAAATATTGACGTTTGCCGAGGCCATCACAGCTTGGGCATGCGCCGTATGGATTGTTAAAACTGAACATACGTGGCTCAAGCTCAGGCACTGCACGATCACAGACAGGGCATGAATGCTTGGCTGACATCACTTGGTTTTCGTCACCGCCTTCCTTTGGGTTGCCATCCATAAAGTGAAGCGTGACCAGTCCTTGACCTAGACGTAATGCCGTCTCTAAGCTCTCAGCGACACGGTTGCCCAAGTCATCACGGACTTTAAAGCGATCGACCACCACTTCGATGGTATGTTTTTTCTTCTTATCCAGTGTTGGTAGCTCATCGGTGTCATAGACATCACCGTCGACGCGCACACGGACAAAACCTTGTCCGATGAGCTGCTCAAGCAAGACGGTATGCTCACCTTTACGCTCACGAATCACCGGTGCCAAGATCATAATCTTGGTGTCATCTGGCAAGGCCATGACCTGATCGACCATCTCAGTGACCGACTGCGCGACCATTGGCTCACCATGCTCAGGGCAATATGGCGTACCAATGCGTGCATAGAGCAGACGCAGATAGTCATAAATTTCGGTAATCGTACCGACGGTCGAGCGTGGGTTATGGTTGGTTGATTTTTGCTCGATAGCAATCGCAGGGGATAGACCTTCGATACTATCGACGTCAGGCTTCTCCATTTGCGAGAGGAACTGACGCGCGTATGCCGATAAACTTTCGACATAACGACGTTGCCCTTCGGCATAGAGAGTATCGAAAGCCAATGAAGATTTACCAGAGCCAGATAGGCCAGTGATTACCACGAATTTATCTCGTGGGATGTCTAAATCGATGTTTTTTAAATTATGAGTACGTGCGCCGCGTATTGCGATATGGTCATGTGCCATCGGTTACAGGTTTCCTATTTGCTAAAAGGGGATTGGGAAATATCTCAAGTCAAAAAGTAAATACAGATCAGTAAAGTGGTTGGTTAAAACGTGAATAATTCTAAATTTATGGTGTTATTATAAGTAGCGTTGTTATTAAGAGTATCGTTATAAACAAAACAGTCGTTATGAACAGTGTCGTTATAAAAGATACATATATATAAGGTAAAAGTTAAGCCAGCCGAGTTATTCATTTTCCATTATTGTTTGGCTTTGTATTGCTTATCGCTCCTATGACTATTTGTTATAGGACTAAGCAAATCTAAATCAAATTAGTGTTAAGTAACAGGCATCGTTTGTTATGGTTTTGACCAAAAATGTCATTTTATAGAAGCGTTCATCGTTATGTAGATGTGGTGAGTGAGCCATTAATTGTGCTGACAACGTTTTACTTTATTGTCACGGTGACAGCATTATTCAAGGTGTCACTGTGCATCTGATGCACTTGGTAACAAAATAATCTCGTAATATGAATGGCTTGGGTTGAGGGCGCATACATTGCTGCACCAGTAAGACAAAAGTCTCGGCAACCAAACGGCGAATGTCTTATACTAGGGGGCTTGATTTATAGGCCAATGCCTTGATAAACCAGTAGTGATAAATCATGGCATGGCGCAAGTGTTAGTCGCGAAAGATAGCAATGAGCAACCAGCAATGATCAACCAGTGAGGCAAGTATGAATAGCGTAGAGAAACGGGCAATCCTCGGAGTCGGTGGTATATTTGCTTTGCGGATGATTGGTCTGTTTATGATTGTGCCTGTGTTTTCTGTATATGGTGACAATTATACGCACGCGACGCCATTTTTGATTGGCTTAGCCGTCGGTATTTATGGTCTAGGGCAGGCGATATTTCAGATTCCTATGAGTCTTGCTGCGGATAAATTCCCGCGTAAGCCGATTATCTTTTTAGGACTGATCTTATTTGCTCTCGGTGGCATAATTGCCGCCAATGCGACTGATATTTACGAGGTTATCATTGGTCGGGCGCTGGCAGGTAGTGGCGCGGTTTCTGCGGTATTGATGGCGTTATTGGCTGATGTAACGCGCGAAGAAATGCGTACCAAAGCGATGGCAACGATGGGCTTGACCATTGCGACTTCTATCATGCTCGCTTTTGCCTTTGGTCCGTTATTGGTGGGCTCGCTAGGTATCTCTGGTTTATTTTGGTTGACCTCAGGCTTTGCTGTTTTGGCGATGCTGTTATTGTTGTTTGTGCCGACACCGCTACGAGTGCTTAAACACAATTTAGACAATAAATCGATTGGTCAACAATTAGCGACCGTCCTCAAAATCGGCGATTTAAACCGCCTACATATCGGTATCTTTGCTCTGCATCTGACCATGACCGCCATTTTTGTGATTTTGCCGCATCAGCTTAATGAAGTGATGGGGCTGTCGGTACGTCAGCAAGGCTTGGTTTATTTGCCGCTGTTATTTATTGGTTTTGCCGTCGCCATTCCTTTTATTATCATCGCTGAAAAGAAACGCAAAATGCGCCAAGTATTCTTAGGCGCGATTGCGCTAATGACCGCTGCTTTAGCGATATTGGCTATTGGCAGTCAGGTTGGCGTTGGTATTATATTAGGTTTGCTTCTGTACTTTATGGGCTTTAACTTGCTTGAGGCAACAATTCCATCATGGATATCTAAGCGCGCCCCAGTCGCTAATAAAGCGACGGCGATGGGGCTAAATTCATCTAGCCAGTTCTTTGGTGCGTTCGTTGGTGGTGCGATGGGTGGTTTGTTATTAAGTCAGCCGAATTTGCTGGCGTGGGGTATTTTGGCCGCTATTATGGGTGCGGCGCTACTCATTATCATTCCGATTGCTCAGCCACCGTATTTATCAAGCACGACCGTCACTATTCCTAAAAATATCAATATCCAAGACTGGTCACGGCAAATGCTAGCGGTAGATGGCGTGGATGAGCTGGTCGTGATGGCAAAAGAGCAAGTGGCTTATTTAAAGTTGGACAAAACACAATTGACAGATAATTCACGGCAGCAGTTATCGAGTTTGGCACAGAGTCCGCTAGATATTTAACAAAGGGTATGGGCAACGTACTTAGGCGAGTAGAGATAAGGTTGGATAGGCAAAAACTGAGTAGACAACGACTAGATAGACAGCCATTATTAATAAGTGAACGCTAAATCTTTATCTCTATTTAAAAGGAATTAATATGAGTAAGTTTAAAGTGCTGTCGCACGGTGTTGCTATTGGTAAAAATATTGCGCCTCGAGTAATGGCCAGGCTGGCAATAGGTGCTGGTCTATCAGCCACGTTACTACTCTCAGGTTGCGCCACACAAAACATTCAGGCCTATCAGAACAGCACGCCCACGCTTGATATGCATGAGTTCTTCTCAGGTCAAATCGATGGTTGGGGCATGTTTCAAGGTCGCAATGGCGAGGTCAAAAAACGCTTTTACGTCGATATTGATGCCACTCACGAAGGCGATAATGTCATTGTTTTAGATGAAAAATTCTCATGGGCAGATGGGTCAAAATCACAGCGTATATGGCGATTGACCAAACAAGCTGATGGTAGTTGGAAAGGCACAGCAGGCGATGTCATTGGCGAGGCAACAGGGGAAGTGGTTGGCAATACCTTGCATTGGAGTTACTTGTTAGAGCTACCCGTTGAGGATAAAACCTACAAAGTGAATTTTGATGACTGGATGTATCTGGTCGATAAAGACGTCATGCTCAATCGTTCAGTGATGAAAAAATTTGGCGTAGAGCTGGGTAGCGTCACCTTGAGTATGCATCACAATAACGAGAGCAATGATTCTAAATAAGTTTATAAAGGGCAGAGTGAGTTGATAAGTCAGTAACTGGTAATAGTATTAATTCGCTTAATAAAATGGCAAAATAGCAATATCATGGTTTTTTAAACCCAAAAATTATAATATATATCTAGACGACATAGATTATCGTTTTTAATAGATAGCTTGTAGATATTCCAATAAAACTTGATTACAGTAAAATCATTAATGAATGCGCTTAGCTGCACAGTCATTAAAGCGATTCATAAAATTATTCATAAGTAAAAGGACGGTATCATGCGCGGAGTTAATAAAGTTATCATCATCGGTAACCTTGGAGCAGACCCTGAGGCACGTCAATTTAATAACGGCGGTAGCGTGACCAATATCTCGGTTGCAACGTCAGAGCAGTGGACCGACAAGCAAAGCGGCGAAAAAAGAGAAGCGACGGAATGGCATCGTATTTCTCTATTTAATCGTTTGGGTGAAATTGCCGCGCAGTATTTGCGTAAAGGCAGTAAAGTTTATATCGAAGGCAGTTTGCGTACCCGTAAATATCAAGATCCCAATGGTCAAGACCGTTATATTACTGAGATTCGTGCTGAGCAAATGCAAATGCTAGATGGTGCGACTAGTGGTCAAAGTGATAATAGCTTTGGCGGTCAAAATCAGGGTCAAGGTGGTGGCTATGGCAATCAAGGTGGTCAAAGCAATCAAAACAACTTTGGTCAGCAAGCAAACAATCAGCCAGCACAGCAAGGCGGTTACAACCAGTCAGCTGCTCAAGGTGGTCAAAACAGCTTTAACAATCAAGGCGCACCTGCTCAGCAGAATCAATTCAATCAACCTGCGCAAAAGCCTGCACAGTCAAAGCCAACAGCAATGCCAGATGGCCCTGTCGATGATGATATTCCGTTCTGATGATGATAAGACATAGAGTTATTTGTTAAGAATAATCTATAGAAGACCCTGCAATTGCAGGGTTTTTTTATGCCTAGTGATAAATAATTTAAAAAAATAAATTTTCTATAGTGCCCATAAAGGTCGTATGAGAGTGAGCGCGTTTAGAAAGATAGACTTTATCAATTGCTATATTATCTCGCTAAAAAAGTAAAACGTTTGTTGGTTTTTATAGTTGTAACTTGATAGTTATTTGAAAGAATAGAAAATTAATTATTGGTCGGCAAACGATTTAGTAAGAAGATAAAGCGGATAAACAGTAGCCTGCTTCATTGATTTTATCGATTTTTTTATTCTCATTATTTTATCAAATTTTATATTGAAATTTATGAAAACTACCTTTCATATCCTATATAGACCGTCTGTTCTATTGGATTTAATTAGTGCTAACGGTTCATTAAATGGGTTGATATAATCCACTCGAATCAATAATTCAAACAATATTAAATGTGGGGCTTTGATTTAAAGTGATTTTTATTAACCAAAAAAAAGTCAAAATTTGACTGTTCAATGGCTGAAATAATAAAAATTCATCTGGTCGACCGCTTAGGACAGGGTTGGTTCAATGTGAAAGGTTAAAGCTGTCACGCTTTTATAATCAATTGACTATAAAAGTGTCCACCTTACTGCTAGTGCTGAGTACAAAGAATGAAAGATGGTGATGTGTTTCAAAAAACTGATTTGGGCAGAGAAGAGATTAAATCTCAGAGTCTCGGCATATTGCCGCGTGAAGCGAGAACATTGCTTATTATGATCGATGGCAAACGCACGTATCAAAGCTATCTTGATACGCTTGATCGTAGCAAAATGTTTGCCGATTTTGGCGGTGTTGCACCACTATTTGAGTTGCTGTTAGGGCTTGAGTGCATAGAGATAGTGGGCGCTGATAATGCTGCCTCCCAAACATTCACTGCGCCGCAAGCATCGACGGCTTATCAGTCTCAATCATCGTCGTCTGAAAGAAATATTGAGACAGAGTTTGATCGCACCTTTAATGATAAAGGTCTCAATAAAATGGCAGCATTAGGCAAGAAATCAATCAGTAGTATTTTCAAGGCTAGGTTGTCTGGTGCGAGCTACGAAACGATAAAGTCAGAGTTGGCCAACTATATTGAAAAAAACGCCCCACCAGTAGAAGCTTGGGGTTACTTGTTGAGTTTAGAACAATGCGCGGATAGCTCGCAATTATTGAGCTTGGTCAAAGAAATACAGAGCACCAGTAGCAGTAATTTATCGCGCGGCATGAATGATTTTATCAAAAAAATTCAACGTTAATATATACGCGACTTATGTTATAAAAAAATGACTTATACCACAAATACTCGGTTATAAAAGGCAGTAGCTGGGTGGTGATAGGTGAAAAATTTAGCAAACTAATTGGAGTGTTTTGTGGAATCAGCTGAGCTTTCAGAATTAAATCGCCTAAAAATGCATCATGGCGAGCATATTATTTTACGTTTAACTTATATTAGCCGCTATAACACCGACAATCCTGAAGGTGAAGTAACGCGCATCCTGACACAAGCTCAGCAAAACAATGAGCGCAATGGTATTACAGGTGCTTTGGTGTTCAATCACAATTATTTTTTGCAAAGTATTGAAGGAGCGAGACCCGTCATCAATGAATTGCTCAGAAAACTGGTTAAAGATGATCGGCATCATGCCTTACAAATCATCGAATGCCGTGAAGTAGAGTTGCGCCATTGGAGTAAATGGTCAATGAAGTATTTGATTCCAAGCGATGAAAACAAAGGACTTGCGCTCAAATTTTCGACAGGTACTCAGTTTAATCCTTATTTGATGAACACCAATCAAATCATGATGTTGATTGAGACGTTTTCAGACCTTCAAGAGCAAGAAGCAGTGAGCGCCGCCAAAAAGAAGAAACCATGGTTTTCTATTGGCTAATTGACTGACGTTTATAAACGCTAAGGACCATCACACCCATGACATTTTACAAGAGATAAGATATGACATCAGCAATGGAAGATGCACACATTTTGATGAGCATGACATACGCTAGCCGTGCCAACCCAGATGTATCGGCCAACGACTTCAACGAAATCTTGCAGCAAGCACAAGTAAATAATGCCGCCAATGGCATCACTGGTATGCTGACGTTTAATAAAGATTATTTTTTGCAAACCATTGAAGGGCCAAGAGCACAGATCAATCGTCTGTTATATAGTTTAATTGCTGATCCGCGTCATCATGACTTACAACTTATTGAAACACGTGAGTTAAAAAATCGAGCATGGTCTAAATGGTCCATGAATTATGCTTCCCCGACTGAAAAAAATGCGGCGATTTATTTAAAATATTCGACAACGATTGATTTTAATCCCTATTTATTGAGCGCCGAAGCAGCCTATAATTTGATGAATGAGCTTAGTGATCAGCATGATTAATCAATGGCGCTTTTGACTAATCGGTAGGTATATATGGAAACAATCGGTTGCTATTTTTTATGGATTTATGTTTGCTGAGTTATTCGTTTAACCGTTTTTAGGACATTGTTTATAGAGACTGGTTTTATCTTAAAATTAATAACTGTTTACGAATAACTATTAAATAAATAGTGGTTTTTTATTTACCCGATTTTACTATTCACTGACCTTTGTTATAGAACAAATAATAATCTACTGTTGTGATAGCAAGGTTTTTTGTTTATATTATCTACGCCCTTAGGTACTGTGGCTAACAATATTTTATTTGGTTGAAAAAATATCGATTTGTGACATTCATCGTTGTATTTAATGATGAATAAGTCATTCTTAGTTCTTAATAGTGAATAATATCTATTAAGGTTATATTTTTTATCTTACAGTTGGATTTATTATGAGCAAAAATACCGCCATTGATTTAGAAAACCTGAACGTTGATGAGTTACGTGCCATCACTGAAAATGCTCAGCAGCTTATTGCCAAAAAACAACATCAGCGTTTGTATGACGCTTATATGCAGTTTGAGAAAATTGCAGAAGATAGCAATGCCTCTATCGAAGAAATTCTAAAAGCTGGTGAAACGCTAGAGAAAAAACGCAGCATCAAGTATCGCAATACTGACAACAACGAAGAAACATGGACTGGCCGTGGTCGCAAGCCAACGTGGTTGGTTGAAGCGCTAGCAGCAGGTCGTAGTATCGAAGATTTTGCTATCTAGATAAATGGTTAACAGGATGATGTCGGTTTAGATTTAGCAAGGTACAATGTTTACCAAAGACTATTTAAAATAAGCGCTTGTTTAAATGAGTTCTGTTTTAAAAAAGCACAATGTTACATCTACTCTGATCATCGGGCTTGTTTCTCATGATTTGTGTGCAATTATAGCGTTTGATCGTGATAGTCCTTTCGTCTTAGAAGCTGATAAAAGCCAGTATTTTTATTGCCATTATTTTGGTAAAAAGATACTGGCTTTTTTTCTGTCATCTGTATGCCATTGTTTGTTATGATAATGACGTTTTTGTCTTATATAAGAGTTATGCAACCGTGCCCCAAGTATCTGCGTCGTCTCATAAGCGCCCTCGTAAGCTGTGGTGGCTGGTTGGGTTTGTATTATTTGCATTATTTGCTGTGTTGCAAATGCCAGCGGCGTGGCTGCTTGAAAAGTATGCTCCCGAAACGCCTTATGTACAGCATGTGTCGGGTAATTTATGGCAAGGCTCCGTTATCTGGCAAATGCCTTTAGCAGCCACACCGCTCACAGGTACGGCAGAATGGTCGTGGCAGCCATGGCATTTGTTATTGGGTAAGATAAGTGCAGAGGTCGATATTAATTCAGCACAAACCCGCCTCAATGGACAAGTAAAAATAGGCAGCAACTCATGGCAAGTGGATAATATGAGCGGCAAGATAGCACCTGAGACGTTGGCAAATTTGGTTGATTGGCAATTGCCCAATACACCGATTCAGGTCAATAACGTTTCGCTCAGCCGTCAGTCTGGCTCAAGTGCCGCCGCAGAAAACGCTTCAACAAAAGATCCATCTGGTTTTACTCAAGCGGATGGTCAGTTGACATGGGTCGGCGGCGAGATAGGCTATCCTAGCGGTGGCAAGGTTTTTTATCTGACCATGCCTGCGATGCGTGCTGAGTTAAGTGCCGAGCAAAAAAACAATAAAAACCTGCTCCATATCAATTTATTAAACAATCAAGATAAGCGCTTGGGCGACTTATATATCGATGGCGATAATATGTTGGATGTCAGTTTGACGCAGCGTTTATTAGAAAGTATGCCTGAGTATAAAGGGCAAGCACCCCAAGATACGCCAGTTGTTAGTGTGCGTCAGCCGCTATTAAATGGGCTGGGGACACGCTAGATGATGAATGTTTCTACAACTTTAAAACCTGTGCTTAACACCCTTAATCGATTCTCAGGTTGGGTATTATTATTGGCTGTTGCTTGGTTATGTTGGACAGCGGCTCGATTACTATGGTTGTTGCTCGCAGCACCATTGGCACCGATGCTGCCACCAGCGCCTTTGCAAAACACATCGGCATCTGGCAAGGACTATAGTGGATTATTTGCTATTTTTGCAGACCCTGATCCTATTGCAGCAGCAGTGCAGCCACCGCCCAATGTCAATCTAAAAGGCGTTCTGTTAGCAATGCCAGAGAGCATGTCCTCGGCACTATTGGACGTCAATGGTGAAGTGAAAAACTATCGAATCGGTGATGCGCTAAAAGACAGTGGCTATACCCTTGTCGCTGTCGACTGGAACTCGGTTGTCATCGCTGATGCTAGCGACAAGCAAACCGTCATTAGCATGCCAGCCACGATGCCATTAGACCAAAGTGACATGATCGCAGGTGCCGTCAGTAATCAGCGCTTGCCAGAGAACAGCATGTTGCCTAATGCCCCTCAGCCTACACAAAATACTGAGGAGGCGTCCACTGCGACAGGCAGTGACAGTAGCCCGCAATCTGCTATCGATGAGGCGGTCACAGAATTGCAAGAAAACCCCGCCAGTTATTTGAGTAGGATGGGGGTTATGGCAGCAGGGGAAAGCTATCAAGTGACGCCTGCAATGCCAGCAAAGCTGCGTAATCGCCTAGGGCTTGAGCCAGGTGATAAAGTGCTAACGGTTAATGGTCAAAGCGTGGGTAGTAATCCTGCCCAAGATGCTAGTGTGCTGCAACAGGTACAGCAATCAGGTGAGGCGCAAATAGAGGTGCAACGCGGCGATCAAGTCATTACCATTCGTCAGCAGTTTTAAGCAAATAAGTTTTAAGTAAACAAGTATTTAGATAGTGCCACTTAAATAATGCCATTGTGGGCAGAATGTTAAGTGAGCAAAGCAATCATTGAGCACCTTAGCACACAATAAATCCAGTACATACTAAGCGACATCACTGTAGGTAATCATCAATATGGTAAGTTTTCATAATTTTTCAGTCACGCCTCTGTACCATGTTTTGCAGCGCCTGATGCGCCTGTGTCGTCCTCTTTGTCTCGCCGTACCATTATGGGCTGCCAGTACGGGTCTTGCGAGTGCTGAGAGCTGGAAAGTCAACTTACAAGATGCCGATATCAAAGCCTTTATTAATGAGGTGGCAACCATCACTGACCAAAACTTTGTCCTTGATCCACGTATTAATGGCAATGTGACGGTGATTTCTAACAAAGCCTTGTCGCGTGACGAAATCTATCAGCTGTTCTTGAGTGTGATGCAAGTCAACGGTATTGCAGCGATTGACTCGGGAACGACCATTAAATTGGTGCCAGATAATGTCGCCAAACAATCTGGCGTGGCTGTTGATTTACGTGGTGACAGTGTTGGTGAGGCATTAGCTACTCGTGTTATTTATTTAACCAATACTCAAGCTGCAGAAGTGCTGGGTGTCATCCGTCCGCTTATGCCTCAATCGGCTCATGCCGCTGCCGTGCCTGGTGTCAATGCTTTGGTATTGTCCGATCGTGCCGATAGTCTTAATCAGCTGACATCGCTTATCCGCGATTTAGATAGCAACGTCAATGACAGTTTGCAAGTGATACCACTACGTCACGTCGATGCTGAGCGTATGATGGAATTGATTAGCGCCTTGGTTGCAAGCGCTGGTAGCGGGCAAGCACAAGGTGGTAATAACCAGCTTAAAGTTATCGCTGATACCTCTAGTGATAGATTGTTGGTGAAAGGCAGTCCGGAGATGATTGCTAAAGTCAAAGAGATGGTCAATCAATTGGACACCACGCCTACAAGGCGTTTGAGTGGTCTGCGTGTCTTTCGATTAAAATACGCCAGTGCAGGTCATATTGCAGATATGCTACGCGGATTGCTCGCCAATCAATCTATTAATAGCGCTGGAGCAACGTCCTCGTTAGAGTCGGCATCATTGAATGATTCCAGTAGCACGGGCGCTACTTTGACTAATGAGTCTAGCACTAACACAACGAACAACGCGACGACCTCATCGACCTCTGGTGCCAATTCGAGTAGTACTGGTACAGGCGTTGGCGGGCGACCTTTTAGTATTATCGCTGATGAAACCCAAAATGCCGTTATCGTTAATGCGGCACCTGAGCTGATGTTTGAGATTGAAGATGCGGTCAATCAGTTGGACAGTCGCCGCGCGCAAGTATTGATTCAAGCGGCTATTGTAGAAGTGTCAGGTGATGATGCGACCCAGCTTGGTGTGCAATGGGCGCTTGGCAATGCCAATAGCGGCTACGGAGTCGTAAACTTCAATAACGTAGGCGCGAGTGCTACAGCACTTGCTGCCGCCGCGTTAGGTGGCGGTGCCGCCAGTATCAGTGCAGCAGCAGGCTCGATAGCTGGTGCTTTGATTGGTATTGGTGATAGCAGCAAAGACAGTCAGGGAAATACCCAGTTTTATGGGGCTATCTTGCAAGCGCTTGATTCTTCTACCAGTGCCAATCTTCTGTCTATGCCATCAATTTTGACATTGGACAATGAAAAAGCCAGTATTTTAGTGGGTCAAAACGTGCCTTTTGTGACAGGTTCCTTTACCACCAGTGGCAACGATTCTAGCAACCCCTTTCAAACCATTGATCGTCAGGATATTGGTATCAATCTAAATGTCATTCCTCATATTGGCGACAATGGCACCGTACGCTTGGAAGTCTCACAAGAAGTCTCATCCGTCGTGCCTGGTAGCACTGGAAATGCTACTGGTTTGGTGACCAATAAAAGCCTCATCAATACGACGATTCTGGCTGATGATCAGCAGACCATTGCTCTTGGTGGCTTGATGCGTGAAAACAGCACCACGCGCCAACAAAAAGTCCCTGGCTTGGGTAATGTACCAGTCATTGGTCGACTGTTCCGCTCCGACAATGACACGACGCAAAAAAGTAATTTAATCATATTTTTACAGCCAACTATCTTACGTGATGGCAGGGCAGTCGCCAGTGTCACCGAACGCAAATTTAACCAAATGCGCGTCCTGCAGTTGGTCATTGATAAAAACGGTACCATTAAACAGCTGCCATTGAGCGGTACAGAAGGTTGGAATGGCGATGTTAGTGTAGATTATGAGTTGATGCCGCTCAATCCCCTTGTTCCTAAGCGCGATCAGACACCAAAGTCTCAGTCTCAAGGTTTTACCAAAGTAGACAGTCCTAATAATGGTATGACAACTTACCCTTTAAACCGTTAAGCACTCAAAAAAGCGCTTTATTAATGATAGGTTAATAAAGCGCTCGCCTCCTATTCTTATAGCATGTAGAGACACGGTGTAATAAATAAACTACGCCGTACATTAGCTTGCGTATTCATAACACAGATAAACATAGCAGTTTTTATATCGCAGTATACTAATGAGTAATTGAGTAGTAAGTATGAACACTTGCTGATAAATATAGCAGATAATGATATAAAGGTAGGGGTGAAAGCAATGACAAGTCATACAAATGCTAAAAAGTGGTTTTTATTAGCAGTCGCTGCCACCGCCTTATTAGTGATTCCTCGGCGTAGCAGTCGACAAGCTAATACCAGACCGTTAGATGAGCACAATGTATCAGATGAGCACTCAGATGAGCACAATGCAAAAGCCAATCATGATGATACTAATAGGGCGTGTTGAAGGTCTCTTTATTTATCAAAAGCTCTTTTGTTGATGAGTATTTTTCTAACTGTCGAAATCATTTTAAATAAAGTTGCCATCCTAAAGTGTTCATTGACGTGGTTATTGCTACAAAATGACAAATAATGTCTATTGAATGACAAATCACGGAACGCCTCGCTGAAAACTATTAATTTTGGAGTCTATCAATGACCCCTATCGATTCACCTAAGATGATTAAACAGCCCTTATCTACTATTTATCCTCTCATTGACACGCATACTCATTTTGATGCCCCAATCTTTGATGATGATAGAGAAATACTGACGCAGCAGGCTCACAATCAGGGGGTACGCCATCTGGTATTAGTGGGTTATCTATATCAGCATTTTGAGCGGATGTATGAGACTGAGCGCCTGTTAAATACGCTGTCATTACCTACGACAGCCAATGTCGATAGACAAAAAGTGTCAAATTTTAGTAGCCATATTGCGGTCGGTTTGCATCCTTTTTATATCAAACAGCATACTGACGATCATTTAACTGCTATGGCAAAAAGGATTGCTGATAAACGCCCATTAGCAATAGGCGAGATTGGTTTGGACACCTTTACTGAGGCGATGAAAGCGCCTGACATATTTGCCAAACAAGTACGATTTTTTAAGGCACAATTGGACATGGCGGTGACTCATCAGCTGCCAGTGATGCTGCATATTCGTAAAGCACATGCAGAAGCGTTGGCCATACTAAAAGCGCATGACTACGATGCGCACAAACTTGGCGGTATCGCGCATAGTTTTAGTGGTGGGACGCAAGAAGCCAAAGCATTTATTAAGTTGGGATTTAAGCTTGGGGTTACCGGTCAAATCACTAATCCCAATGCTAAGAAACTGCGCCGCGCCATTCAAGCCGCGGTTGATAGCTATGGCGTTGAATGTTTGGTAATAGAAACGGATTGCCCTGATATGACGCCTATCATGTGCCAAATATCTGACCATGATTCATCAGTGCCAACTCAAAACTCAGACAGTGCACGGAGGAGTGCAGCCGTACGTAATAGAAATGTACCTGCCAACTTGCCATGGGTATTGCTAAGCTTGAGTGAGTTGCTTAATTTACCACCCGCCATTCTTGCTAAGCAATTGTGGCACAACAGTTGCAGTGCTTTGCAAACAAAATGGGATTATCCGTTATCGTAGTGCCACACATTTTAGTCACTGACGGTTTATTGTATGGCTAGCCATTGATATGATAGTGAATGAGATAGCCGTGAATAAAGAAATTGACGTAATATAAGCGCCACCAAAATAATTTAAAAGAGCATTTAATCTGTTATGAGTGAAATACAACCATTTGAGCAAACACTGACAGAGTCCATTGGCATCGAAGACGTTACAAAGACAGAAGAGCTGAGCGAAGACAATGTGCAATATGAACGCCGTTTTCAAGGTACGCGCACTCTTTATGGTACGACAGCTGTCACTACTTTTGCCGATGCGCATGTATACGTTATTGGCGTTGGAGGCGTTGGTTCTTGGGCAGCTGAGGCTTTGGCAAGAACGGCAGTGGGCACTATTACGTTGATCGATTTGGACGTTTTGGTTGCGTCCAATGTCAATCGGCAGTTGCCTGCACTAGACAGCACCTTTGGTGAGAGTAAAATTGCAGCGATGGCCACCCGTATTCGTGAAATTAATCCCAAAGTAACGCTAAACTTGATTGATGATTTTTTAACTGTAGAAAACGTCGCCACTTTATTGCCAAGTCGCGATGAAGCAAAAGCCGCTATCGCTCAAGGCAGACCTATGGTTATTTTGGACTGCGTAGATGATATGAATGCCAAGCTTGCCATCGCGTTACATTGTCGTTTTAATAAATTAAAACTGGTTTGTGCAGGCGGCGCAGGTGGAAAGATAGACCCTAGTCAGATTAGGGTGAGTGACTTGCGTGACAGTTACCAAGATCCTTTACTGGCCAAATTACGCAATAAGCTGCGCCATGAAAAAGGCATTAATAGTACACTAAAAGAAAAGTTCGGGATCAAATGTGTCTACTCTACAGAGCCACCGCGTGTAGATAAGAGTTGTCAGACAGGCGGTTTGCAGTGTGGTGGTTACGGCTCAGCAGTAGTGGTCACATCGGTGGTTGCGATGATTATGGTGAGTGAAGCATTACAATTATTAATAAAACAGGCGGGCATCAAGCCGAGCGTCTGATCGTATTTAATGGAGTCTATCTTGTCTATATTGAACGCACCTAAACACAGCTACCCAGTGGCGGCAGATGAAGTAGAACGCATCAATAAGCTTAGGAAGTATCAGGTGCTCAATGACAATGATGAGCCTGCATTTAAGCGCCTAATTGATCTGGCGAAGCTATTTTTTGATGTACCAGTCGTGACCATTACTTTCATGGATGAAGAAACACAGTATCTAAAATCTGTCCAAGGACTGGGCGGTGTTTGCCGCACGACGCGTGAAGTAGCTATTTGCAATTATACCGTGCTTTCTAACGACGTCTTTGTAGTATCGGACTTAACTAAAGACAGCCGCTTTAGCCACAATCCCCTAGTGACAGAATCGCCATACCTACAGTTTTATGCTGGTGCGCCAATTATCTTGCATGAGGACAATAAAAGCTATCGTTTGGGCTCGCTGTGTGTGATGGATATGAAGCCCAATCATGACTTTGATGAGCAAAAAGCAAAGGTGTTGGCTCAATTTGCGATGATGGCGGCAGATGCCTTGCAGCTACAGGATAAGCAGCGTGATGCCAAACATGCCAATGAGATGAAATCAGACTTTTTGGCCAATATGAGTCATGAAATCCGCACACCGATGAATGGCATTATTGGTATGGTGGAGATGCTCGGTGAGACCAAACTTAGCAGTGAACAACAAGAATACGTGGACAATATCAAAGTTTCCAATGAGCATTTGATGGCGATCATTAACGGGATTTTAGATTTATCGAAAGTAGAATCTGGGAAAATGACCATTGATTCTATTCCTGTTAACTTATCCGCATTATGTAATGAGGTGGTCAGCCTCTTTGCTGTTAAAGCACGTCAGCGAGGGCTTATTTTAGACTACCATTATACCGAGTCGTTATCGCCCTATGTACAAGGCGATCCGGTACGCCTCAAACAAATTTTAGCAAACCTTGTTAATAATGCGATTAAATTCACTCGTGAGGGCGGGCGAGTCACTATTGATGTCAAACATGTACCCAATTGTCATTGTGATGGTTTTGACGATGACAGCGCTGACCAATATCGCGCTCAAGGTATTTCGGCAAGTGATCTCAGCAAAATAACGGCTCAAGAAGCTATCAGTAATACCATCTATCATGAAGTCATGACCTTATGCATTGAAGTCACAGATACGGGTGTCGGCATCAAAGCTGAGTCATTAGATGCGATATTTGATGCTTATGACCAAGCAAATAAATTCACCCACCGTCTTTATGGTGGCACAGGTCTAGGGCTCTCGGTTTGTAAGTCTTTGGTTGATTTGATGGGTGGTTATATCGATGTGGATAGCGAAGTGGGTGTGGGCACTACGTTCAGTGTTTTATTACCGCTACCGACTATTGATG
Source organism: Psychrobacter immobilis (assembly GCF_904846065.1). NCBI lineage: Bacteria > Pseudomonadati > Pseudomonadota > Gammaproteobacteria > Moraxellales > Moraxellaceae > Psychrobacter > Psychrobacter immobilis. Next base: position 2,553,962 of record NZ_CAJGZV010000001.1, on the reverse strand, counting down.
AAAACCAGTATGAGATGTGGCAAGATTCAAATGACTTTACGATGATTGAATCAACCCATGAGCGTGCTGGTCATATATTGTTGGTTGAAGACGATACCGTCAATGCCATTATCGCTAAAAAAGCCCTGAATAATAGTGGTCATACGGTCACGCATGTCACTGATGGGCAGCAGGCTATTGAAATTTTTGCGCTCTCACCTGAGCGTTATGATGTCATTTTAATGGACCATCATATGCCTATTTTAGATGGCGTACAGGCCACTATTAAATTGCATGAACTCTATGATCCTCAATCATTACCACCTATTATTGCGTTGACCGCCAATGCAATGGACGGTGAGCGCGAAAAGTATTTAAAAGTTGGGATGCAAGATTACTGTACCAAGCCTTTTAAACAAGAGCAGTTGAATGCATTGGTACAATATTGGCTGATACAGAAACATTCATCAGCAGAAGAGTAGTGCTTTGGTAGATATTTATAGAAGGTTATTTATCATCGCTGTCATCAATAGCGACAGTTCATCCACTATAAAAAACCATAGCGTTAACCTTGTTTGACATACTCCATATGAATTTTACTCGGTTGCGTTGGAATACTTTTCAATCAAATTAACTACAGAGACAATATTCATAAATAAAAAAAGCTGAACCGCTTTATCAGTGGTTCAGCTTTTTTGTGGAATAACAGCTAGAGGCTAACTGTTAAGTTCTACTATGTAAGTTCTATTATGTCGAGCGCTATGACTTTTACATACTATTGGCTAACGCGAGTTTGATAGTCACCTGTGCGAGTATCAACACGTACGATTTCTTCTTGTTGTACAAATAATGGCACACGGACGACAGCACCTGTCTCTAACTTGGCAGGTTTGCCGCCACCACCTGAAGTATCACCACGCACACCAGGATCTGTTTCAGTGATTTGCAACTCAACAAAGTTAGGCGGTGTTACTGAAAGAGGAGTACCGTTGAATAAAGTGATGGTACATAGTGCATTGCTGTTTTCTTTTAGCCACTTTATTGAATCGCCCATCGCTGTTTTGTCCGCTTGAATCTGCTCAAAACTTTCAGGGTGCATGAAATGCCAAAACTCACCATCGTTATATAGATAGTTCATTTCAGTGTCCATGACATCAGCAGCTTCTAAGCTATCGCCTGACTTAAAGGTTTGTTCCAATACTTTACCACTACGAAGGTTGCGCAATTTAACACGGTTAAAGGCTTGACCTTTACCTGGTTTGACAAACTCGTTTTCAAGAATGGCACAAGGGTTGCCATCGAGCATGACTTTTAGACCAGCTTTAAATTCATTAGTAGAAAAACTTGCCACAAGAAACTCCTAGGGGTTATAAATAGGGTGGTAGATAAGGGAATGAATAGCTTGCTGCGTTAAAATCGCTTATTACGCTAAGTGTTTAAAGGATAGGTCGTATGCTTTGATAGGCTACGCACTAAGCGCGTATAATAGCGACTTTTGGGCACAGGTATTAGGTTGTCATGATAAACCATTTAATCACACAAAAAAACTGGCAAACGCAATTATCCGAGGCCATTACCTCTATCGATGAGCTGTTAAGCATCCTAAGGCTAGAATCATTGCGTGCAGAGGTTTATGTACCTAAGCATTTTGAGCTGCGCGTACCACGTGGATTTGTGGCAAAAATGAGTATCGGCGATAGCAATGATCCTTTACTGAGACAAGTATTGCCTGATCAACGCGAGCAAATCAAGGTAACGGGCTATGTGGCAGATCCCTTGAGCGAGAATACGCAAAACCCAGTCAAGGGTATGCTGCATAAGTACCAATCCAGAGTATTATTGACCGTGACAGGTGCTTGTGCCATTCATTGTCGTTACTGTTTCCGTCAGCATTTTGACTATAGTGCCAATATGCCGACGGCTGATGCCAAAGAAAATATCATTGATTACATTACCGCACACCCTGAGATCAATGAGGTGATTTTGAGTGGCGGTGATCCACTGAATGTGACAAATAGACGCCTGTTTGCTTGGCTAGATACACTAGAGTCACTTCCGCAATTGACCACTATTCGTCTGCATACGCGCTTGCCGCTGGTCATCCCATCGCGTTTGGATGATGCGTTATTGACCAGACTGTCTCAAAGTCGCTGTCATATTGTGATGGTCATCCACTGTAATCATGCCAATGAAATCGATGCCTTAACAGCAGAGCATCTGCAACGTGCTCGAGCGGCTGGCATCACTTTATTGAATCAAGCGGTGCTATTAAAAGGCATCAATGATAGCGTTGCTGTTCAAACACAATTAAGTCAGCGTTTATTTTCTGCTGGTGTGTTGCCTTATTATTTGCACGTACTGGATAAAGTGGCTGGAGCCGCACATTTCGATAATGATGAACGCTTTGCAATTGAGCTGTATTGGTCATTGTTGGCAGTACTCCCTGGTTACTTGGTACCCAAGCTGGTGAGAGAGCTACCAAATAAACCTTTCAAAGTACCGATTGATATTTACAATGATCGTTAATATAGGCACTATGGTATATTGAAAAATTAGTGAACAAAGCGTGGTTTTTAGAAGATAGGCGTGCGGTTAGATGATGCTATAGAAATTAATCGTTACTAAAAATGGGTGCTGTCGATTTTGATGGTTGCTGCTGATTTGTATCTTTTATCTTGTGTTGTTGCATACGGCATGGTTGAATATTTGCCTCCTGCCAAGTTACTCAAGGTTACTAGGAATACTGATGATAACTTTATCGACGTTTCAAGAGCACCTATCTTCTACAGAGGCATTGCCACTAGTTTCTAAGCGATCCGCTAATGGTCAAGAAGGTTATTTGCTAAAGTTGTTGGCAGTGTTACCTTCGCAAACGCAAGCACAGCAAGCTGAACAATTGGCAAAAATACTTACGGTACTACGCGTGGCCAATATAGATGAGTCGCAACGTCTTACCCTTATGGCGACGGTGATAGACGCCTCAGATCAGTTAATTGCCACTTTGCGACAGTCTTATATTTATGAGACAGGTGCGCTTAGCGACATTCAAATGGGTTATGTGGCTCAAATAAAGTCGCTATACTATTCAATGATTATGGTCTATGACAGAGTGATACGTCATAAAACTTCATTGCTCAATAATCAGCGAAAATACGCTGCAAGTAATGGCTGGCAGCGCTATTTTAATGGTGATAAGTCCTCATCAACGACACTCGCCATTGCTATTTACCAGACGCTGCTGATGTACCAGAAGCTATTGGGTGAAGAAGCACTGTGCTATCAAAAACCCTCATCTTACTTATGGCACAAAATCAATCAGCTGTATTATCTTGCTTATCAGTACCATGCGGCTGAGATTAATATGATTGTTACGGCAGGCACCCAGCGTGCCAAGACGGTTCATCAGCTGTATTGCCAAATTTGTTTATACAGTCTATTAAATGTACGTGCCATGCGTCGTCCCAATATTCTGCTCGTCCAACGTTTGTTACCTGAATGGGCTAAGCATATCGTTGCGACGATTGAGCCAACCACCGAGACCCGCGTGTTCGTTGATTTACAAAGTGACAATCCGCCAACTTACCTGACGGCCAGCTCTACAATCAACCCATACGACGATCGCTATCACTGTTTATTTATAGAAATTGCCCCGCTGGTTGAGTATCTTAAACGACGCAAACAGGCTTTAGTTAAGGAAGGGGGTGACGGCGTTGAAAGTCACTTGCTTAATAAAATAGCGATGACGCTTAATTACCGCTATTTACAGCCGCCGCTTACCCTAGCGACTAAACATAGTGCGAAAGAAGACGCTGTTTTGATTACGGGTTTTAATAATATCCATTATCGGGTGAGCCATTCGCATAGCTTTGCCAGTTTAATCGCTATAAAAGAGTTACCAGATGAGCAGCGTCCTCGTTATGATACCGTGAATAAAAAACAAGACAGCAGCCACGTATTAGCCAGTGAAACCTTTGATCGTAATGATGATTTGTCACTATTTCGCACCCTGCGACTATCATCAACAGTAGATACTTTAAATAAAGACCGCTTTCATAAAGACCGCTTTCATAAAGATGGCTTTCATAAAAACAGTGTTCATAAAAACAGTGTTCATAAAGAAAGTGTTCATAAAGAAAGTGTTCATAAAGAAAGTGTTCATAAAGACAGTCTTAACATAGTGGGTGATGAGAATGCATCTGCGACGACTGCACCGCCAGCATTACATATGATGAGCCTTTTTTTAGTCTGTCGATCTGATACAATCACGCCGCCTGATTGGTCGATGGGCGTGGCGCGCTGGCTTGATTTTGATAGCAAAAACCCAGAGATCGAGTGGCAAGTACTCGGACATCAGCTAGTGGCTTGTGGCTTGCGTTTAGAAGGTAGAGAAACGCGTAGTCGCCATTTTGTGCCAGCATTTATCCTTGGTAGAGATGAGCGACTACAAACCACTGGTACTTTGATTGTACCGACTTCTTACTTTCAGACCGATGATAGAGTCATTATGCGTATTAATAGCAAACAAACCCCTTTACGTTTGGGGCAGAGGTTGCTGATTACGGATGAATTCAGCCAGTATGAGGTGGTGCAGCTATAGTTTGTTTGAGCGTCTATGGAAAAGTTGTCAAATAGTAATGTCAATAAATGCTGGCTTAAAGGTTACTTTATTGAATTTTTTATTCGATAATAGCAGTGAATAAATGTACTGAATAATGATGATAAGTTAGTCTGCAATCAGTCAAGTTATTGTCTATAATGATTGATACAGTTATGTTCGTTTATACGATGTTTTTGCTTCGCCAAGATGTCGCCTTGATTCGAAAGACGATGCCAATCTACTAAAAACCGCTAAGCCTATCCCTGATAGTATTTTCCTTGCTGGGTTAATGCTTGGAAAAGGTGTAGGGTATCAAACATAAAAATAAGATCACAAGATCCAAAAGGCTTCTTATGCGTACTCAGTCCATCTTAAACCTCTTAGTCATTGATGACGATCAGCTCTACGCTGAGCGCCTTGTGCACTTACTAGGTTGCTATTATGACACCATCAATTTAGGGTTTTTGGACGATAAAGAGGAGCTGTTAAAGTCACTTCGACAACCGTGGGATGTCTTGGTGTTTGGCAATGCTTATGATATGAGTTTCACCGATGTGGTGGGCGTCGTTCAAGAGCAAAGTATTGATTTGCCTATGATCTGCCTATTCAATGAAGAGATGGCAGCGTCCGCCAATAACGATGAGGGGCTACCTGATATTATTAGCGGCACGATGGTCAAATCGCTCAAAGTAGACCAAGAGATGGCAGTAGTGATGTCTATCTGTCTACAGCATGATAATTTACGCAGTCGCCGTGAGCTTAGAACGTTGCGCCATGTTCTCTCTGAAGCAGAGCAACGCGCCAACGTATTGATTAAAAACTCTAAAAGTGCGGTCGCTTATATTGATCAGGGCATCCATATTTTTGCCAATGACCCTTATCTTCAGCTTTTTGGTTTTGAGTCGATTAATGATGCCATAGGCGTGCCTGTTGTTGACCTGATTGCAGGCGGTGATAACGTTAAGGGTTTCAAACAGTTTTTACGTCAATTTGATAAAGGCAGCCGCCAAGAAGTCGAGTTCAATTTTGAAAGTAAGCGGATGGATGGCAGTACTTTTGAGGCAAAGCTACAATTGGCAGCCGCGACCTTAGATGGCGAGCCAGTGACGCAGGTTATTATCCAACAAAACCATAATAATAGTGCGGAAGTCGCCAAGCGTTTGGCAGCCGCTGAATGCAAAGACAGCCTGACAGGAATCAACAACCGCCGCGGCTTTGAAGAACAAATGGCAATCGTGTACCAGCAAGCACGTCAAGGTATAATGACGGCTGGGCTTTTGTATATTCAGCTCGATAATGTCGGTAAAATAAGAAGCAGTTTAGGTTTGCAAGGGGTAGATGCGACCGTCAAGCAAGTCGCCTATGCATTAGATGAGCTGATATCAGACGGGCATGTGAGTCGTTTTAGTGATACCGCCTTTACCATACTGGTCGAGGACAAGAGCACCACAGAGCTTGAAACACTGGCTAAGCATATTGGTTCACGTATCAGTGATATGCTCATTGAAGTAGACAAGCGTACGACCAGTACGACTGTCAGTATTGGGATTGTCAAAATCGAAACCAATACAGCAGAGCCAAGTATCGTGCTTGAACGAGCAATGGATGCCATCAATCAGATTATGATAGAGACCTCTAATCATGGCGGCACCTATCATTTATATGATCCAAGCGAGCATGCCAATAGTGATGATCATGCGCTTGCCGAATCTTTAGTTGATGCCATTGCCAATAGCCGTTTTGAGTTATCTTTCCAGCCAATATATGATATTAACAATGACCGAAGCGACTTTTTTGAAGTATATCTGCGGTTGCCATTGGCGGATGCGGACAATACGATATTGACGCCTGATCAATTTATGGCAGTCGCCAAGACGCATAAATTGCTCGAAAAAATAGATCGTTGGGTGCTCATCAATGCCTGTAAAAAGGTCAATGAGGTACGTAAAACACATCCTGAAGCCAGATTGCTAGTGCAATTGACTAGTGCCTCATTGATAGACAAAAAACTGCCTAGTGTTGCCAGTCAGCTTATAAAAGCGGTGGGCGGTGCAGCTGGTGTGCTCACCTTGCAGTTCAACGAAAAAGACGTCTCAGACCATCTTACAGTGGCAAAAACACAGTTTGCCGCCCTTAGTCAAGTCAGCTGTCAGATGGGCATCAATAACTTCGGTTCTTCTGCCAAATCCATAGAGATTGTCAGTTTTGTGCAGCCAGATATGGTGCGTTTAGCACGCAGCTATGTGGATGGCATTGACTCAGCAGACAATTTAGAAACTGTCAAATCACTTATTATGCGTACTAATGAAGTCAATGTGGACGTATTGATGCCTTATATTGAAGATGCGGCGACCATGTCCGTTGCTTGGAGCGTGGGCGCGCGCTATTTACAAGGCTATTATTTAGAAGAACCCAGCAGTACGATAAAGGTTGCGACCTAAAGTCATTGAGAGTGCGTTTGATATGTAACTATCAACAGTGCCTATTTATGGAATATTCTACACGGCTTAATAGTCCATAAATTCTTTATCGTCATACATTACAAAAGCCTTACTCAAACTGTCCTATAAGCGTTGTTTATTGGCTCGATATGCCCCAATAAATAACGTTATGTTTTTAAAAGCAGCTGTTTAGATGTGAAGAGGGTTCCACTTTGCATGTGTTTGACCCTACCTTATTATCTATATTGTTCACCTATAGCTGACATTCCTTAACCAAAGATTGCCGAAAATGCCCATCATTAATAAATATCAAATAAGCAGTATATTTGCTGCTGTTTTATTGCTCAGCGCTTGCGGAGAAAGTACGCAACCGGATCATCGTGCTGCTGTGACATTGCCGCTCTATACGGAAGGTGATGCTGATAACGGCGCGATCATTTACCAAGACGCTTGTGGTCAATGTCATCAGCTGAATGCGGGGCTCAACAAAAAAGGTCCGCAGCTGATGAATATATACGGTGCGCCCGCCGCTGAGCTGGAAGATTACACCTATAGTGACGGGCTAAAAACATCAGGTTGGGTATGGGATGCGCAAACGCTCGACCCTTATATTGCGGATGCAGAAAAAGCCATGCTAGACTCAAAAATGCTATCAAACCCGATGCCCGATGCGCAAGAACGCGCAGATGTCATCGCTTATCTGTCAACGCTTCGTGCCGCCGCGCCGATAACTGAAGATGACTCAAAGCAATAGACAATCTATGGCGTGTCCTCAAGCTAAACGAAAGCGACTAAATGGGCTAAAGATGGTTGAATTTTGCCAAACCACGTCAAACAGTTGGTTAATATCTTAATATTATCAGTGCTATTTTCCTTGTTTGGCTGCCATTTATCTCATTTTTATCACCATTTTTAAAATAAGAACACGCCCTAGAAACACTAATCCCATAAGAAATGAGCCAATAATTGACTATGACCCACGCAGCCATCGATAGAGCCATTACAACACCACATCAATCAGCAGCAGAGGTGATTCATAAGTCGACCTTTAGCGCTGCCGACTGTCGTCACAATCAGCAAAAAATTGCCCAACTTATGGCGCAGTTAAATCATATTGTGTTAGATAAGCCGCAAGTGGTTAAGCTTGCGCTGAGTGGTATTTTGGCAGGTGGACATCTGTTACTGCAAGATCTGCCGGGTATGGGCAAGACGACGTTGGCGCAAGGCTTGGCGCAATTATTAGGCTTGAGCTTTAGCCGTGTACAGTTCACCAATGATATGCTGCCAGCAGACATCTTAGGCATGAGCATTTATGATCAAAAGAAACAGCAATTTGAGTTTCGAGCAGGTCCTATTTTTACTCAGCTGCTACTCGCTGATGAGATTAATCGCTCTAGCCCTAAGACGCAAAGCGCGTTACTAGAAGCGATGGAAGAACGGCAAGTCACCCAAGATGGGCAAACCTATCCTTTGCCGCAGCCATTTTTTGTCATTGCAACCCAAAATCCTTTGCAGCAAGCAGGTGTCTATCCGCTTCCTGAATCGCAGCTAGATAGATTCTTACTATGCTTGTCGCTTGGTTATCCGTCGCCTACCGCAGAGCGCGAGCTATTAAAAGGTCAGGATCGCCGCGAGCTACTAAAAAATTTAGATGCGCTGCTTGATACCGAGGCGGTCTTATTAGCACAGCAAGGTGTTAAACACGTTTATGTTGCGGATGTGGTCTTGGATTATCTGCAGCGATTGGTCGCAAAGACACGAGCAAGCTCCGAGTATCATGGCTTATCACCGCGTGGAGTATTGTCGCTACAGCGTGCCGCGCAGGCTTATGCGTACGTATCGGGGCATATGGAGGTGACACCTGAGGATATCCAAGCGGTGTTTGCCGCGGTCACAGATCATCGCCTCGGTCAGCGTTTTGTCCCAGCGCATGTGACTGGTGGGCAGGCGACGCAGACCATCGCGCAACGTATATTGGCAGAAGTGGCTGTTGTCATTTAAATGATGGTTATTTCAATAGTTGTTATTACAATCACTGTTATCTGAGCACTTATTTTTCAGCTGTTTGTTGTTTCATGGCGTATTTATTTTTAAAGCTATCACCAATTATGAATGAGAGTATCAATTTTATGGTAAGGATAGGGTAGTCATGCGCTTTTTGCCAAAAGCCTTAACCGTACCAGCCACTTCCGCATTAAGCCGTTGGTTTGCCTCGCGTGCGCCCAAAAGTGATAGTGCCACCCTCAATTTGCGTAACGTTTATATCTTTTATAGCCGTGAAGGGACGCTATATGCGGTGTTATTAATTATTACCTTTATTGCTGGCATTAACTATGGCAATAACTTGGTATTAGGTTTATGTTTTTATTTGGTCAGCGTTTGGCTTATCAGCTTTCATGTAACCTTTGCGCACATTTCAGGTCTGCAAGTACGTTTGCTTGAAGTGACTATGGCAGAAGCGGGCGCGCCTGTTTGGGTGACTTTGCAGTTGCGCAGTGAGAGCCGTCAACCGAGACGACAGTTGTTATTTAGCTTTGAGCAGGCTGATGACAAAGCTAATAGCAAGAAAGATAAAAAAGCCAATAAAAAAATCAAACATAGCGCTGATAATAAACAGTCGATACTGGTGACGCGACTGCAAGGCGAGCAAGTGATTCGCTTGCCAGTACCGACGCAGAATCGTGGGCAGTTTGAATTACCACGCTTAAAAATAAAAACGGTTTATCCTTTGGGCATTATGCGGGCGTGGTCCTATGTTTATTTTGCCCGTACTGCTTGGGTCTATCCAAAACCTGAAGTGTTTGATTGGCAGACGCAATATGCCGTTGCCAGTCAGGAGGATTTGCCAACAGGTGGGCAATATCGGCAAGGTCAAGATGATTTTGAGCGGCTAGATAACTACGTTGAAGGCGAGTCGCTTGCACGGGTGTCGTGGGGACATGTAGCACGTGGTCAAGGCATGTTGACCAAGCACTTTGCTGATCCAGTCGGTCATGAGCAAACGTTGGATTATGCGGCTATGCCAGCAGCACATCATGAGCAAAAACTCGCACAACTGGCGTATGGGGCGATGAAATTAGGTGAGCTGGGCGTGACATTTCATATGCGCTTACCCAATGATACCCATTCTACTGCACCAATGGGTGAAGGCGACAGTTTTGCACAAGCGTGCTTGCTAAGGTTGGCGAAAGCACAATGACTAATAGGACCAACTCAAAAAAACTCCCTACAAATGATGCTGAAAACACATTTATAGGTTTTCCTGAAACAAGTCCCACGAGCTTTGAGCAGCTGGCACTGGGTCAAAACGTCACTGATCGTGCTCTACAGGATAGCGCTGCAAAATGGACTCGTAAGCTATTCGCCTTACCTGCTTATTATTGGGTACTAATTGCTCAAATTACCGTTATTTTACCTCATGCGGCGCATCTGCCGTTTTGGTTGATAGGTTTTGCGGTGGTCAGCATCGCCGCCCAGCTACCGTCTATAAAAGCTAAGTTTAAAAAAACAGCGCATTTAAAACGTGTCTATCAAGGCATGCAAATGCTCGGCTTTTTATTGGGGCTGGCAGGTCTATGGCTGACTTACAATACAGCGTTTGGACTGGATATGGGCGTGGCGTTTTTAGTGCTATGTCTCATTAGCAAATTGTGGGAGATGTATAAACGGCGTGATGCTTATGTGGTCCTAAATTTATCACTATTTGTCCTTGCCGCGCTGTTTTTGATGGATCAAGGTCTTGTTACGACTTTAGAAGTGATTGTTGGTGCAGTTGTCATTTTATTGGCATTTATTGCGCTTAATGATGACGGCAACACTCGCGGTGATGGTCGCTTGCGTACTTTGGGTGTGCTGGGTATCGGGGCATTACCGTTATTAGTCTTGCTATTTTTGTTCTTCCCGCGCTTGCCACCACTATGGTCAGTACAGCTATCAGGTCAGCAAGCAACCACTGGCGTGTCCGACAGTATGTCACCCGGTGATTTTGCCAATTTAGGACAATCGACTGAGCTGGCGTTTCGGGTAGAGTTTGCAGAGAATCGCCCGCCGCAACAGCAGTTATATTGGCGTGGTTTGGTGTTTAGCGACTTTGACGGTATTACATGGCGTCCTAGCCCTCAGCAACGACAATGGCGACCTGCACCGCAAATGCCATCTTGGATTGAGAATGCCTTTGCAACTGTTCCCGACTCAGTAAAAGTTGCGCCTACCAGCTATGAAATTATCCTAGAGCCGACGCAGCAAAACTGGCTATTTGGACTTGATTATCCTTTTGCCCAGCGCCAAGATGTCAGTATTACTTCAAACTTTACCTTATTAAAAGATCAGCCCGTCACTCAGCAGTTACGCTATGAAGTATTGCAATTTGCACCGATGCGTATTGACCCTGTTCTTTCGGATGAGTTGCGACGTATAAATCTTACACTACCAGCTGACGGAAATCCGCAAGCACGCGCACTGGCACAGCAGTTATTTGCGCAATCAGACTCAGACCCAGTGCGCTATATGGCGGCTATTGAACGCTGGATTAATCAAACAGAATTTCGTTATACGTTATCACCGCCACGGCTGAATAATAACCGTATTGACGAGTTTTTATTTGAGACCAAAGCGGGGTTTTGTGAGCATTATTCTTCCAGTTTTACCTTTATGCTGCGCGCCGCTGGCATACCCGCGCGCGTCGTCGCTGGCTATCAAGGTGGTGAGCTGAGTCGCGGTGGTAATGTGTGGGAGGTGCGGCAAAAGGATGCGCACGCTTGGACGGAGGTTTGGCTTGAGGGTCAAGGCTGGGTACGTGTCGATCCGACTGCCTTTGTTGCGCCTGAGCGTGTCGAGCAAGGAATGGATGCGCTGACGCAGGCACAAGGAGCGGCAATGTTCGGCGATGGCGCTAGCGCACAAATCAGCTATCAGCAATATCAAATGCTACAAACCTTACGCCGTCTGTCCGACCAAGCCAGCTACTATTGGCAAAAAGACGTCGTCGGTTACGATCAGGACAAACAAGCTGACTCGCTGCTTAAATGGTTTAATATCCGTTCAATCATGCAACAAATTATTTGGTTGGCAGTTAGTGCTATTACCGTCATGGTTATTTTGGTCTTTGTCATTTGGCAACGCCGCCGCAAGCGCTGGCATCCAGCAGACCAGCCGCTTGCACAGCTATCAAAACGTATTGGCAAAGCGGATAAATCACTTGCTCGTGATGAAAGTGAAGGTCAGCTGGCTTGGCTTGAGCGCTTGGCTAGGGCTGTTGATGACCGAACTAATGATATCGGTAGTTATGTAAATAGCGATGTAAATGTGTCACGTAGCGCTGATAGTAGTAAAGCTAGTAAGCTCACAGATAGCGGTCATTCAGATATTGTCCAAGCAAAAATCATGCAGATGAGGCAGGACTATCGTCAGCTCCGTTATGGGCGTCTAAGCACACTTGGAACCAATCATAGCGAATACCAAGCCGTACTCAAACAGCTAAAGAAAGATGCGAGTGAATTGTTTTAGTGGCTGTTTTGTGAAAGCGTTGCTTAGCACATGATAAAAAATTAAGGATAATAGAGGAGGCGGTTCTATGGCGATATATGTGGATTTTATGCAGATAGAATTTAAAGGCTATAAGTGGTGCCATATGCTGGCAGATACCCTGCAAGAGCTGCATGATTTTGCCGCACTGATTGAAGTGGATAAGCGTTTATTCCATCGAAACGCCAGCTATCCGCACTATGACGTCACGGTACAAATGCGAGAAACGGCGATTCAATATGGCGCTATTCCTGCTGGTCGAAAAAAGATTATCGAATGTGCAAAGAAGTTAAAAGTAGAGTTGCATGAGCAAATAGCACGGTCTGAGGATTACTAATACGTTAATCTTTTAAAGGCATAGAAAAGGTGGGTTATGCTTTTGCATCCCACCTTTTTATATCTTTAGGTTTTCACCCAACGCTTATACCCTCTCAAAAAATTAGAGTAGCAAGGAAAACGAGTGCAAGTACGACATCTAGTAGACTAGGCGAGCGGAACAAGCAAAACTGACGTCGTTAATCGTATTTTTTGGGTTTGGTATTACTTTGCAATAGCGGCTTTACTGACACCATCAAGGGCTTTTGCAATATTCGCCAATTGGGTATCACAACCTTTGATATTGTGACGACTCTTTAGGTATTCGGGATTGTTGTACGACAACCAAACTTTTTTATCAGCATCTTCACTGATGAGGATTTTTTGTGGTAAGTCGATAGCGACGCTTTGCTCGCAATTCATCAATGGCGTACCCGCTTTTGGATTACCAAACATAATCACTTGCGTCGGTCTTAATGTTAAATTGACACCTTGGGCGTTCTTTTGATGATCGACGCGTGCAAATACTTTCATACCTTTGCTTTCAATAATTGCCGCCAGTTTATCTGCAGTATCTTGCACGGAATGATTGCTTTGCAGCGTAACCAAGCCTTTTTCGGCATCGATAGCAGTCATCGTTGCTGGCATTGATGGTGCTTTGTCTGGCGTGTTTAAAATATTTTCAACACTGGCGCAAGAGGATACTGCCAATGCTAGGGCAGCGATAGAGAGAATCTTAAGCATGAAAAGTCCTTTTATTGTCATTGTTTATTCAGCACATGATGGCTGGCAAGATCGAATATTTAGTGTGAACCATAATATTCCTTGTGCTTAGTAGCATTGTGCGTAATAAACCGCGCATAGTAAAGCCTCGCATTGCAACACACCTTAAAAAATGCCTAAGCCAAAACGAATAGCTAAACCAAATGCTCTGCTAGATAATCGACGAGCAGTCTAATCTTTGGCGACAAATGACGGTTGTGCGGGTAGACAGCCCAGATACTTTCTTCAGGCTCTCGATAGTTATTCAGTAAGCTGACCAGCTCACCTGATGCTAAGTATTTTTGCACATAATAATCAGGCAGCTGCACGATACCCAGACCTTTTAACGCAGCATCGACTAGACTGTGACCGCTGTTATATTGGACACTGCCAGACACGCGCAGGTTTTTTTCTTTATCAGCGTTTTTTCCAGAATCTATTTTGCCATCTTCTATAAAGTGCCAATAGTCACGCGTGCCAAGTAAGCAGTTATGCTGACTCAGATCGCTCAAAGAATATGGTATGCCGTATTTTTCGAGATAAGCAGGCGCGGCACAGACGAAATTGGTACGACGGCTGAGCTTTTTTGCCATCATCGTCGAATCACTTAATTTGCCGATACGAATCGCCAAATCATAACCGCCATCAATGAGGTCGATTTTTTGATTGCTCAAAAATGCCGTCACTTCGATATCGCGATATTGCACCATGAAATCATTGATCAATGGCAATAATTGCTGCTCGCCATAAGTGACAGGAGCGGTCAGTTTAATCCTACCTTGAGGCTTTGATTGTAAATTGCTCACTGCTTGCTCAGCCGCATCCAAGCCATCGAGCACCCCGCGGCAATGCTGATAAAACACGCGACCTTCTTCAGTCAGTGATACCTTACGCGTCGTGCGATACAGCAGTTTAATATTCAGTCGCTTTTCTAAAGCGCTTATCTGCCGACTGACTTGCGCGGTAGAAATGCCCAATTCTTTTGCCGCGCGCGTAAAGCTTTCGTAATCTGCTACATAAACAAATTCGCTAATACCATCCCAGCGCATGATTATTACCACTGTGTAAAAGATATTTGCAAATATAGCACATTGTTATCGCTATAGAAAAAACTATAATAGCCAGTATAAAGCTTTACAGACTGCTACAACTGCCGCTTGCCTCCATTCAACAAGCAAGATAAGCTGAATAGAGGTCTGCGCTTAATAACCCATAAAATGAATTAAAAAGAGAGATAACGATGTCAGATAAATTTATTAAATCAAAAGCCGCCATTGCTTGGGGTCCAAATGAGCCACTATCTATCGAAGAAGTGGATGTCATGCTGCCCCGTAAAGGCGAAGTATTGGTAAAAATTGTTGCCAGTGGCGTCTGTCACACTGATGCATTTACGCTATCGGGTGAAGACCCAGAAGGCGTATTCCCAGCGATTTTGGGTCATGAAGGTGGCGGTATCGTTGAGCAAATCGGCGAAGGCGTCACCAGTGTGCAAGTCGGCGATCATGTCATTCCTTTATACACAGCAGAATGTGGCGTCTGTAAAATGTGTACCTCTGGTAAAACCAATCTTTGCTCAGCGGTACGCGAGACCCAAGGTAAAGGCTTAATGCCAGACGGCACTACGCGCTTTTATAAAGATGGTGAGCCAATTTATCATTATATGGGCTGCTCAACCTTCTCTGAATATACGGTGTTGCCTGAGATTTCTTTGGCGAAAGTGAACAAAGAAGCACCACTAGAAGAAGTCTGCTTATTGGGTTGCGGAGTCACGACTGGTATGGGTGCAGTGATGAATACGGCTAAGGTAGAAGAGGGTGCGACCGTTGCTATCTTTGGTCTAGGCGGCATTGGACTGTCAGCGGTCATCGGTGCGGCAATGGCAAAAGCCAGTCGTATCATTGCTATTGATATTAACGAGAGCAAATTTGAGCTGGCTAAAAAGCTTGGCGCAACCGACTGCATCAATCCTAAAGATTACGACAAACCGATTCAAGAAGTCATCGTTGAATTGACCGATGGCGGCGTTGATTATTCATTTGAGTGTATCGGTAACGTCGATGTCATGCGTTCAGCGCTTGAGTGCTGCCATAAAGGGTGGGGCGAGTCGGTCATCATCGGTGTCGCTGGTGCTGGACAAGAAATCTCTACTCGCCCATTCCAGTTAGTGACTGGTCGCGTCTGGCGCGGTTCAGCATTTGGCGGCGTAAAAGGTCGCAGTGAATTACCAGGTTATGTTGAGCGTTATTTGGCTGGTGAGATTCCACTACAAGACTTTATCACTCATACCATGCCATTAGAAGATATCAACGAAGCGTTTGATTTGATGCATAAAGGCGAGAGTATCCGTACGGTTATTCATTTTTAAAAATCATTATTAATAATAGTGATTATAGATTTAGCCTTATAAAATAGCAGTATGCTAAACCAAGAATGCCGTCCTTATATAGGGCGGCATTTTTTTGGTATTGGTAATTATTTTTTAGTGGAAAAAATTATCTGTTCGGCAAGCGTGGTTAGATCTGCTGCGACAAAGTCTGGCGCTAGAACGTTTGACGCTGATAATAAAGCATTGTGCGGTCGCGTGAGAAACGCCCCTTGGCAGCCAGCCGCTTGAGCGCCAATCGTATCCCAAAGATGACAAGCGACTAGGCATAAATCTGACAACTCAACAGACAATGCGTGAGCGACCATTTGATAAGTCTCAGGCGCAGGCTTGAATTTGCCGACAGTTTCAACACTAAAATGCTGTTCAAAGAAATGGCTGATGCCAGCTTTTTCAAGTGGGGTCGGGGAAGCGCTATTTGCTGAGTTGGTCAACGTTACCAGTCGAAACCCTGACTCACGCAGCTTGGTTAATGCTGGAACTACATCAGGGTGAGCAGGCATTTTGCTCATACGTTCTTTTAATTCGTCGACATCACTATCTATCAGCCTAACGTTATGAATATCAGCGGTCATCTGTAAGGCACTGACGCCAAGCTCGCCAAAAGGCGTATAAAGTCCTGATAACGTCACGGTTTGCGAATATAGCACCAATTGCGCAAACCATTCTCTTAGTAGTATTTTATTGCCAAATAGGCGAGCAAATAATGGCTCAAGAGTGGTAATGTCGAGTAGCGTCTCATTGACATCAAACACGATAATAGGAAGGGATTTATCGGAGGACATAAAGGATCCTTTTAGGAATAGCAAACGAAATCTAGCCAAAAAATCTCGTCAGGAAAACTAGGGCGTGTCTTAATTTTAAAAATGTTGATAAAAATAAGATAAATTGCCGTCAAACGAGGAAAATAGTGCAGATAATATCGGGATATTAACCAGCTGTTTGACGATGTTTGGCAAGATTTAGCCATTTTTAGTCCGTTTAGATGACTATCGAATGAACTGAAGATGCGCCCTAGTCTGGCATGTCAGCCAACTGCTGCAAGATAGTTTTGAAATTCTCAACGCCTTGTGCACCGCTAACCAGATGGCGCTTATTAAAAATTACCGCTGGGACGCTTTGAATGCCTTGTTGTTGCCAATGTTGCTCTTCTGCGCGCACCTCTTTAGCGAATCTTTGGTCTGCTAATACGGCTAGCGCCTCATCACGATCCAAGCCAGTCTCAGCGGCAATGTCAGCAAGCACGGCATTGTCAGAAATATTGCGACCATTGGTAAAGTGAGCGACGAATAACGCCTGCTTTAAGTCATGCATGCGACCTTTCTGATCTGCCCAGTGCAGCAATTGATGCAAGTTGAACGTGTTGTGCATACGCGTGTCATCGTTAAAGTTAAACGTAAAGCCAACCTCATTACCCGCTTCCATTAATCGAGCACGGCTAGCATCAGATTCTTGCTTGCTCGAACCATATTTCTCCATAATATGTTCACGCATATTTTGTCCGGCGCTTGGCATATTTGGATTAAGCTCAAACGGATGCCAGTGAATCTCGTGTTCGGTGTTGGTTTGCTTGAGGGCTTCTGCCAGCTGGCGGTAACCAATGACGCACCAAGGACAAACAACGTCTGAGACGATATCTATGCGTAGTGGCTGCTCTGAGAATAACTGCTTTGAATGTTCCATATCTATCTGCCTAATTCAGTATTTATTTTTTATATAAGCTGTCTGTGGTCGACCGCCTTATAAATCAATGCTAATTAACCAATGCTAAGAGAATGAGGGAACAATTACAATATCGTCTAAGTTACTGTTTAATGAGTCTCTGTCTAATAAGTATCTGCTTAAATAACTGTTTAAATGGCGGCTCAAATAACTGTTTAAATGGCGGCTCAAATAACTCAGCGATGCACTGAATTATCAGCAACTTAATAACAAAATAGGTGACTACTTAACCAATCTGTAACGGTCATCAAACGGGTTTTTGCTTAAAGTAGCGGTACTAAAAATCTTGGAGTCATAAATGAAAAACATCACTGAAGCCATGAACTGGCGTTACAGCACCAAAGAGTTTGATGCCAATAAAAAAATATCAGCAGCAGACTTTCAAAGTTTAAAGGATATCCTACGACTTAGCCCATCAAGCACTAATATTCAGCCTTGGCATTTTGTAATCGCTGATGATGAGGCTGGCAAGTCACGTATCGCAAAAGGTACACAAGGGATGTTTGATTTCAACACGGCAAAGGTGAAAGATGCCTCCCACGTCATTATTTTCTGTAGTCGTATCTATGCTGATGATAAATTTTTGCATGAAGTATTGGATAAAGAAGATGCTGATGGTCGCTTCGCAGAACCAAAATTCAAAGAGCAAATGCATCAAGTGCGCAAAATGTTTTTGGACATTCGTCGTTATGAGCAAAAAGACGAGCCACATTGGCTGGTCGAGCAAGTGTATCTGAATATGGGCGCATTATTGCTGGGTGCTGCTACTTTAGGCATTGATGCCGTACCGATGGAAGGTGCTGATCTAAAGGCACTCGATGAAGAATTTGAGCTACGTAGCAAAGGCTACACAGCCGTTGCCGTTATCTCACTTGGTTATCGTAGCGAAGACGATTTTAATGCTGATTTGCCAAAATCTCGATTGAGTGAAGCGAGCATAATTACTAAAGCGTAATGCCCGACTGGTATTTTTAACTGACTATATTGGACTCAAATAGCGTTATAAACGGCATATTTATAGCGCTATTTTTTATTGCTAATAAAATGAGTTTTTGAGTTTCATTTATAAAATTGATAGTGAATAAGCGAGATAAAATAGTGAGAAGTAAAGTTTTCATAGATTAAAAACTACACTGTAATAACTACAAAGTGAAAACAAATCGACATTTCTAATAAGTCATAATAAATCGATTGGCGCGACTTTTAAGAAGCGTTTAACCCTATTTTTTCTGATTATTTGCCAGCGAGAAGCCAGCATGTCTACCTTGAACTTAACCATTAATAAGCAAGATTATCAGCTCGACAATCTTGATCCACGCACGACATTACTCGATGTCTGTCGTCAGCACCTCAAAATTACGGGGCCTAAAAAAGGTTGTGACCATGGTCAATGTGGCGCTTGTACCATACTTATCAATGGGCGTAGGGTCAATGCCTGTTTGACCTTAGCAGTTATGCACGATGGTGATGAGATTACCACGATTGAAGGTATTGGCATGCCCGAATCATTATCGGAGCTACAACAAGCCTTTAAAGATAATGATGCGTTTCAATGTGGTTACTGTACCCCTGGGCAAATTTGTTCAGCAACAGCGCTGATCGATGAAATTAAACAAAACTGGCCCAGTCATGTCACTACAGATTTGCAAAATCCTGATGGATTGCTGGTGCAAGAAATCGCTGAGCGTATGAGTGGCAATATTTGCCGCTGTTCTGCTTATCCCAATATTATTAAGGCCATTTCACAAGTTTTAGAAAATGAAATGAATGATTCATCTAAAACTGACACAGCACAAAAATCAGAGGTGACGGGTATTTGGTCGCCACCACCTAGTGAAGCGCAATTAGGAAGCCAAACGACGAACCATAACACTATAAGTAATACGTCAGGAGGTCGCTCATGAAACGCTTTGAATATAGCCGTGCTACCGCGCCAGAGCAAGCAGCCCAATCTGCTAGTGTAAAAGACGCCTCATTTATCGCAGGGGGTACCAACCTTTTAGACTTAATGAAGTTAGAGATTGAGACGCCAATTAAGCTGGTGGATATCACTCGCTTAGCATTAGCTCAAATTGAGAAGACTACAGATGGTGGCCTACGCATCGGTACGCTAGTGACCAATAGTGATTTGGCCGCGCATCCTGAGGTCATTGCCCATTACCCAGTGCTATCACGGGCGATTTTGGCAGGTGCGACAGGACAGTTGCGCAATAGAGCGACGACGGGCGGTAATCTACTACAGCGTACTCGTTGTTATTATTTTTACCAGACGGATAGTGCTTGCAATAAGCGCAAGCCAGGTTCTGGTTGCCCAGCTATCAATGGTGAAAATCGTACCTTGGCAATTTTAGGTACTAGCGAGTCCTGTATTGCCCAGCATCCATCTGATATGGCCGTCGCGATGCGCTCATTAGATGCCACTGTTGAGACGTTAAAAACGGATGGTTCAACGCGTAAAATCGCGATTAAAGACTTTTATTGTTTGCCAAAAAATACACCACATATCGAAAACGTTTTAGAGTCTGGTGAGCTTATCACTCATGTGGTGTTGCCAGCGCCCATCAAAGGCGTGCACACTTATGACAAAGTGCGTGATCGCGCGTCCTATGCTTTTGCCTTAGTGTCTTGTGCAGCGATCATAGACGTGACTGATAATGGGCGTTTGGACACAGTGCGCCTAGCATTCGGTGGTATTGGTACTGAACCATGGCGTAACGAATCCGTTGAGGCGTTGTTAATGGGTACTGATGGCAACGAAAATATCATTAAACAAGCAGCGGACTTATTATTAAAAGAGGCTAAAGGTAGTGGTCAAAATGATTTCAAAATACCACTGACTCGTCGTCTACTCAAACAAGTTATTCAACGCGCATTAGCGGGCAAGGGAGCATAATCATGTCATTATTGGACTCAGTATTTCCGTCAGAACCGACCAAAACAATGATGATGAATGAGTCTGTTGAGTCGCTTTTTGATAAAACAGCGAGCAAATTGGTGGGTAAGCCCATTAACCGTGTTGAAGGGTCACTAAAGGTCAGCGGTCAAGCACCTTATACGGCAGAGATTCATTTAGACAATCAAGCCTATGGTGTTTTGGTGAGCGCAACGATTGCCAAAGGACGGGTCAAGAAAATCGATAGCCGCTCTTTGGATGGTATTCCTGACATTATTAAAGTGGTGACCGATCCTGAGCACTTTTTACGCAATGCACAACAGGGTGGTGCAACCAAATCACCTAAGCAAGGCGTTAGCGAAATTTTTTATCATGGTCAGCCTATTGCAGTCGTCATCGCTGAGACGTTTGAGGCGGCGACAGAAGGCGCAAAAGCACTCAGAGTGACTTATGAGGATGAGACTGAGCAGGCGGCATTGAACTTTACGACAGAGCTGCCAAATGCTCATGATGTTAATGAAAAAAAAGGTTCGGATAAAAATTCAGAAAAGGGTAATCCAGAACAAAGTCTTGCTGATGCTGCGGTAACCCTTGACCGCTTTTATCATACGCCAAGTCAAAACAGCGCAGCGATGGAGCCACATGCAACGCTTGCACATTGGGAGGGCGATAAGCTGATTATGTACTCCTCTAATCAAATGCTGTCCTCGTGCAAAAAGCAAATCGTCGATGCATTGGATTTGGATGCAAATAATGTGCAATTAATCGCTCGTTATGTCGGTGGCGGTTTTGGTAGCAAGCTTGGGATTTCTCCAGAATCGATAGCCGCCGCACTCGCCGCAAAAGAGTTGGGTCGTCCCGTGTTAATCACTATGACACGTCCGCAAGTAATGGAGGCAACGATTAGACGCTCAAACACGCGTCAACGCATCGCAATTGGCTGTAGCAAAGACGGTATTATTGACACCATGATTCATGAGACGGTCTCTAGTAATTTGCCAGGAGAAGCCTTTTTTGAGCCAGCAGCGCTCTCTACGCACTATTTGTATCGCGGTGACAATCGCCGAGTCAATTATCAGCAAGTAGACATGAACCAAGTATTGTCAGGCTCGATGCGTGCCCCCGGCGAAGCAGTCGGACAGATTGCCCTTGAGTGTGCGATGGATGAATTGGCAGAGCAACTCAACATAGACCCTGTCGAACTGCGCCGTCGCAATGAGCCTGAGCAAGATCCTAGTAAAGGCATCCCGTTTTCAACGCGTAAGCTTATCGCTTGTATCGATCAAGCGGCTGAACAGTTTGGCTGGAATCAACGCAATGCTAAGCCTGCCAGTCACTTAGAAGGTGATTGGTGGATGGGTATGGGTATGGCAGCGGCAGCTCGCGGCAACAGCTTAGCGCCATCAGAAGCACGGGCGACCCTGCAAATAGATAACTCAAAAGCACTGGGCGTGAAGGCGGTAATCGAGACAGACATGACCGATATCGGTACAGGTTCTTATACCGTATTTACTCAGGTTGCTGCAGATTTATTAGGGCTACCAATAGATCATATTGAAATGAAGCTTGGTGATACCAGCTTGCCACCTGCGGTTGGTTCAGGGGGGAGCATGGGCGCTGCTAGCTCAGGCAGTAGCATTTATCTTGCTTGTCAGCAGCTACGTGAGATGATCGCAGGAAAAGTCGGTCTGTACCCTGACACCATTCAGCTGTATAACGGTCAAATTAAGCAGATAGGTGAGCATGATGCTAATTTTGTAGAAACAGTGGTAGAAACCGTTATAGAAGCAGGAAAAGAAAAAGTAGCAGGTTTGGGCGATAATATCGTAGATAAAGTGGCTGATCTAAAAGATAAATTAGCTGAAATCTCACTAACTGAATCGAAAGAATATGACTTTAGTAATTTCCAGACTCATTCATTAGCCGATATCGTCGCTCAATATGATGACCAAAAACTCAGTGCCAAAGGTCAAATTGCACCGGGTAAAAATGCAAAAAGTCATCGCCAAGCGTCATTTGGTGCTAATTTTGCCGAGGTCGCTGTACACCGAGTGACTGGTGAAATACGCGTTAAACGTATGACTGGTGCCTTTGCAGCAGGGCGTATCCTCAATCACAAAACCGCGACCTCGCAGTGCTACGGCGGTATGGTATTTGGTATTGGTTCTGCGTTGATGGAGCAGGTGATTCACGATAAGCATGACGGTCGGCTATGTAATCATAATCTTGCAGAATACCATGTCCCAGTCAATGCGGATGTTCCTCAGCTTGATGTTATCTTGGTAGAAGAGGACGATCCGTATACCAATCCAATGCACATAAAAGGTATAGGTGAAACGGCGATTGCCGGTGCTGCCGCTGCTATTGCTAATGCCGTGTACAACGCCGTGGGTGTACGAGTTTATGACTTTCCTATTACCCTCGACAAATTACTTTATGAACTACCAGAGTAGGTTTTTAGTCAAGTAAATGGACAATATAAACCCGCTAATTGTAGTCGTTAGCGGGTTTTATAAACTGGTTTTATTAGTGGACTAGGATAGATATAGACCGTATATAGACATCAATAATAGCTAGTATATAAGAGACATTATGAATCAAATTGCTGATATTCTTAAGCTGGCACGCGAGGCTCAGCAACAACAGGTTGACGCGGTATTAGCAACCGTCGTGCGTACCGAAGGGTCAGCCTATCGCCGCGCAGGCGCGATGATGCTCATCTGTGAAGATGGTCGTTCGGTTGGGATGATTAGCGGCGGCTGTTTGGAGCCACATATTATTAAACGTGCTTTTTGGCTCACGCGTCAAGGTGCAAACGTGCAAGTCTATCAAACAGGCGATGATATTGAGTATGCTGAAAATGGTAATGTGCCAGCAAGCGTATCAGAAGAGGGTTTTGACTTTGATAGAGGCAGTGATAATAAGGGCACAGACAATAACTACGATGAACAAGATATTGATTTGGACGAGTTAAATTTTGGATTAGGCTGTAATGGGCGCGTACACGTGTTGTTTGAAAGGCTGGCAACGGCAATGTCTTTGTTAAATGTCATCAGTCAGGTTCGTCAGTCTCAGCAGCCAGTAACGGTAGCAACTTTAATTCGCTCTACAATCCATTTTAATAACCAAAATAATCCAAACTCCGAACTTCAAATTGGTGTGCGTCTTAACCTAGATAATTATATCAAGTCAGGAAAACTCACCGTTATCGACGCTAATAATTCAGATAAAGTGATATCTAATGCTTCAAGCACAGTTATCCATGCAGTTGAAAGTTTATCCGAATATAAACTTCTCCATAAAAATGCTGAGTACGTCATTGTAAAAGATGACAATGACGATTTAACCACAGAATGGCTGATTCAGCGCCTACAACCACAGATATGTTTGCTGATTTGTGGCGCTGGTAATGATGTGATGCCGCTAGTTACGATGGCAAAGCTGCAAGATTGGCATGTGACAGTGGTAGACAGTCGAGCGCAATATGCCACGCAGCGGCGTTTTCCTCAGGCAGATAGAGTGATGGTACTGGCGTTAAATGATAGTGACACTTTACTAAAACTAAGTAAAAATGCTGCCGTTGCTTTGATGTCGCATAGTCTCAGCCAAGACCGTGCTCGCCTTGGCGTATTATTAGAGCATGCTAATCACTATAAATATCTTGGGCAACTAGGACCACGCTACCGTACCGAGCGCTTAATCGAAGAAATTAGTACAAGGTTTACAAATCCTGCCAGTTTAAACCTAGGTATCAAAAAACTGCATTATCCGATTGGTTATAAGCTGGGCGGAGATGGACCTGAAGCCTTAGCACTGGGTATCATGGCACAAGTCAATGCGGTCGTCCATAACCAGCTGCCGCCAGCAGAGAACTCAGACACTCATCTTTCAAATACTAACTTTACAACGCTATTTTCTACGCATATTGATTCTATAGAGATGACTGCTACAAGTGCTCGTGCATCGATAAGTTTATCATGAGCCGCGACGCATCTATTTTAGCATCTATGCAACTAAAGCCAATAAATCTATCAAAGCCACCAAACCATGCGGTCATTATTTTGGCCAGTGGACTGAGCCTGCGTTTAGGTCAAGCAAAACAGTTACTGTGTAAAGATGGCGAACCCTTAATTTGCTTCATGACCAAACTCGCACTTTCTACAAAACCACAAGTAATTATTATAGTCATTCCTGATAATCAACCATTAATAGCCAGTGCGATGAATGAATTGGCTTTTCAGTACTCTATGATTCAAATGGTCGTAAATCCCACGCCTGAAATAGGGATGGCGTATAGTTTGAATTTGGCTATTGAGGCGGTCACGCAGTTAACAAGCTCATTAATCGAGCGCGTCGTCATTATGGGTATTGATCAAGTTCTACTCGATGAGCAGCATTTGGCAAAACTGCTGGCAGATAAGCGGTCTGTAGTGGCAAGTGCTTATAGTAGCTGGCAGTATTCAAATAATATGAATTTAAATGAAACGTCTACTGCCACTGCATTGAAGCACAATATTATCGGACTACCTTTAACGATTGATTGTGATTTACTCAGAGAGTGGCAAGCATTGCTGGTAGGCGATAAAGGGCTGCGTTATTTAATTAGAGAATTGAAGCCCAGTCAGATAAGTACCGTTGTTAATAATCAACTGAGCTATGATATCGATACTCCTGAGCAACTTGCTCATGCTAAGCAAAAAGGCTGGCTGGATAAATAGTATTAACAGTGTCAATCCATAAGTGATAAAAATGATAAATGTGATAGAAACAGAACGTCTTTACCTTAGACAATGGCAAGCAAGTGACTTTGCTGTTTTTGCTGAAATAAATGCTGATCCTGAAGTAATGAAATATTTCCCCAAGTTATTAACGCCTAAAGTAAGTGACATCATCGCTAGTAAATGCCAGCAGCTTATTGCTAATCAAGGCTGGGGGCTTTGGGCCGTCAGTTTAAAAGATAGATCAAAAGAGCATGGGGCTTTTATCGGTTTTGTTGGCTTGAATGATACCCACGCAGATATGTCTTTTGCCCCGGCTGTCGAGATTGCATGGCGACTACATAAAGATTATTGGGGACAGGGCTATGCTACCGAGGCGGCGCGTGCGGCGCTGAATTTTGCTTTTACTGAGCTGTCGCTCGATGAGGTTGTGTCATTCACAGCGGTTATTAATGAACGCTCGCAATTGGTTATGGAGCGCCTTGGCATGATGAATACCCGAGCCAACTTCTACCATCCAGCCCTTGACCCTAACCATCGGCTGGCTGAGCATGTACTGTATAACATGACGCGGCAACAGTGGAACAATCAGTTAGCAGGCTTGTGACCACAAATCAATGCCCACACTCTAATATTAACAGGACTACTCGAAGATATTACTACCGTTATACAACATAAGGTAAGGTTTGCGATATAATTTATTTTCTATTAAATGTAAAATAAGGTCGTCTTATGAATCGTAGATTATGGTTAGTCATTGGCATCATTAGTATTCTTGGCGGTATCTTTGCATTTTTTAATCCTCTTAGCGCCACTTTGGCCGCTGAGCAGTTAGCAGGTTTTATCTTCCTTTTAGTGGGTGTTTTACAGTTTATTGCCTTGTTCCGAGCACATAGTACCACTGGAAAAGTGCTGGCTGCCATCGGCGGTGTACTTGGTGTATTGATTGGTATTGAGTTATTACAAGATCCGTTGCAAGGCATATTAACCTTGACCATGGTAATTGCTATTTTATTTATGGCAACAGGTATAGTCAGAGTTGTTGTTGCTTTCGGTCTCCGTAGGACAGTGGCTTTTGTCCCAATATTACTCTCAGGTCTGCTCTCGATTATATTGGCTATCATGATATTTACCAGTTATCCGCAGTCAGCGACGTATATTCTTGGCATACTGTTGGCCGTCGAGTTGATATCTAACGGCATATCATTAATTATGTATTCACGTATACAATCAATTGTGGTGCGCAATATATAAGTTTAGTTATATAGTCAGAGCATTTTTAAACCGCTACGGTGTTACCCGCTCTAGATGTACTCAGTGTACTATCTGCGGTCGGTCGCCTTGTAGCGATTCTAAAATTCCTTGACTATAGCAATAAACAAAAAAGACGCTATTTACAGCGTCTTTTTTTATTTCATAATTTGTTTGAATATCACATCTTAATAATGCGTAAAGCCTAAGTGCAATTTGTAGTACTTTATCCTTGTATACAAATCGTATTAAATCGGCTATAGCAGAAGATGAAAGAAAAAAAGATATTGAAAATAAAGCAGATGTGAGAGATTGAAAGAAGTGCGCTTGGTTTGATATAAGCGCACGGGTCATACTGATATTTAATGATATATCAAGTGGTTTGGTTGAATTAGCTAAGAAATCTTAAGCCAGACGTTTTCAATGCCCATACCATCTCAACAAAGGCGCGGCTATTAGTCAGAGGCTCGCCATCGATGATGAGGGCGTAACCTGAACCATCAATCCATAAGAACACAAAGCTGGTCTCAGGAATCAGTAAGTCAACTTGTTGAAAAAACGAGATGGCTTGGCTTTCGACCGCCCAGCCGCGTTGTTTTTGGCGGATCATAAAACCTGAAAAGTCAGCAGCTGCAACACTTAGCATGTCCGCTTCTTCTTGGCTGTAACCGATTCGTGCTAGGCAAAACCCTTCATCAGAGCCAATAGCTGCACGGCGTTTACCGGATAAGCTGGCAACCACATACGGTAAAAACTGGTCCAACGGCAGATTGGGTGCGGGTAACAACAAAGACAGCTTTTCAATCCAGCCGTGTTCTATAAAGCTCTGTAGCCATTCGTCAGGATAACGCTCAAGCCAATCAGCGGCGAGCAACGTCTCCCCATAGGACATTAAGTCTTGTAATGACAGCTGTTCATCAGTGGGCTCACTTTGTGAAAATGCCTCAAAAATACCGGCTGGAGTGAGGGTTAGATACGTTTTATCAGCATTTAAGTAAGAGGACATAGCGGCTACCATTGTGATGAAAGGGTTAAATCGGCGATAAATTAGGTCTTGATGGTTTGATCAAGATGCTGTTGACAGTTGTTCCAGCGCTCATCGAATTGCCAGTCGCTTTTACCCAAGCGAAACCATACTAGCGAGAAGGCAAGTAGATCATTGCGAGCGATACAGTGAGCAAAGAATTCGTTTTCGATCTGCTCAATCGTGCCCCAATCCTTATCTTCACGCGCTTGCATGAGCTCAGCGGTGATGTCTTTGGATATTTCTTTGGCGTCATCGCTACTGATAAGCAATCGCTGTTTTTGCTCATTGAGAGACGGCGATATCAGGACACTCCAGCGAGTCGCCAGCATACTATTGCGTTGAATATATCGCTTCTTACTAATACAATCGCGAAACCCTTGCTGGATATGAGGGTACAAGCGATCTTTAATACGCGTAAACAGGTTATTTACATCGTAAGGAATGTCATACCAGCAGCCATAAAAAAAGTCTGCGACGGCACCTTGCAGCGGCTCTTTTTCGGTTAAAAGTAATGCGGCATTGATACGTTGTTCATGAAAATGACGGTTATTGGGTGCCAAAAACACTTTACGCGAATATAAACGAAATACTCGGCGCGCTTCCATCTCATTTTCTTTGATAAGGTCTAAATCAGACATAATAGTGTCCTTTAAGTCATAGTGTCTATTGTATGGCTAACAGCTTGTGGCTAATATCGTATGGTCAAAATGATATAGCCACTATTGAGCAACAATAGGCTATGACTTCACTAAGCGAAACGGTGCAACGTGCCAATTAATAATTAATAATTAATCAAGTAAAGTTTGCATCAAATCTATCATAAATTCAGCATCTTCTTCGTCCATGGCTTCAAACCCTTGAGGCATGCCAAGTTCAGCCAATGCTTCTTTACCATCGTCATCATTATGCAAATTCAGGATCGCATTCATGAATATTTCGGTATCAGGAAAGTCATCTTTAATTAGTAATACATGGCTAATATCTGCCAAATCACTTTCGATCAACACCGACAGCTGAGTTTTGGTCAAGCGTGAAAAGCTATGAAAAATCTCTGCTAAGAAGAAAGCCGCTTGAGCATCACCTTTGATGACTTTACGGGCGGCTGCCTGATAAGTTTCAGTGATATCCCAGTTAAGATCAGACTCTTCTATATCCACAGCTTCTAGCAAGCGTAAGCCAATCAGCTTAACATCACGGTTGTCTGCCATTGCTACGGTCGCACCCGCTTTAATGTCTTCTAAGCGCTTGATATCACTGTTTGCCGCAGCAGCAATGACCATCTCATCCGATTTGCCGATAGGGCGTGCAACAGCGCGATAGCCTTGTTCACGGATCAAAGTAGCTGCATCAAATGGGTTGGCATAGATAACTTGAATGTCACCTGCCTCAATGATTTTCTCTTGTTCAGCATGTGAGGTAGGTATGTTCAGATGCATATTTAGGTTGGCACGTTTTTGAATCAAAATATTAAACATGTGCCAGCCTGCAAAACGCTCAGGAGAAAAATCAGGGGCGATTAACATATTGTGTGTCGTCATGATTTAGCCTTCCTCATTTTGATTCATTTGGGCATACTGAGCCATAGCAGCTTCGATTTTGCTACGTGATGGCTTACGGCGTACCGAGGTATAACCTACTGTTTCGCCGCGACGAATGTTTGGCACAACGGTCGCATAGACCCAATAGTGACTACCATCTTTGCATAAATTCTTAACGTAGCCATGCCATTTTTGCCCAGCCGCTGCGGTATCCCATAAATCTTTATAAGCGGCTTTTGGCATATCAGGGTGGCGCAAAATAGATTGTGGCTGACCAATAAGTTCATCAACGCTGTAGCCACTGATTTCGACAAAAGCATCGTTGACGTGAGTCAGCACACCATCCAAATCGGTGCGCGATACAATCAGCTTGCCATCAGGATAAGGGCGTTCAATACCAGTATCATAGACAGTCCGCGATGTACCATCATAATAAGTCAGAGTAATCTGCTCAGCGGGCATATCAGGCTTATGTGCATCAGGGATTGGAGAACCCATCGTAATCTCCTTTATTTATCGTTATATTTATAATGATTAAAAAATCAATCTAGTATGGTAGTTGTCGATAACATCATGTTGCCTTTCAGCTCAGTCGTCGTCCCAATATTTATCAGGCCATTATTCCATACAAATAATGTGTGCCATCTTAAATATTTTTTATGAGACAGTCACCTCATTTTGATTTAAAGTCATATTTATCAGTCGCGCTATGTGCTATACGACGTTAAATAATAAAAAATGTGTTATCGACAAAAATCCAAATTTACCAATTAGATAAGTTTTGCAAGGGCTTCTGAGGCACGCTTGATATCTAAGAATATCAAACCAAGTTTTGCATTCGGTTTTGCCATAATAGTAAGTACCGCTTCATCTCCAGATGAGGTCATAATCACGTAGCCTTTTTCACCTTGAATCATAATACGATCGATACTACCACGTGCCAACTCACGACCTGCGCGGTCACCCAATGACAATAAAGCCGCTGACATAGCGCCAACACGGTCTTCATCAACGCCCGTTGGTAGTGCTGAGGCAATCATCAGACCATCGTTAGAAATAAGGGCAGATGCTTCAACATCGGCTGATGAGCTGTTTAGGTCTTCCAAGATTTGCTGGAATGAATCTGTACGCATATCGCTTTCTCTATGACGGGTTATTCAATTGATAAAATAACAGTGAGTAATGGTGGAGAATAAATGTTGACTAAGTCGGCTATTATAAACCCTTGCTGTTAATATTGATATACATCAGCTCAAGCAAAAAGCCAAGTTTTTGGGTTTTTTATACCGTTTGGTGCTGATTATTGACCTTTCCTCTTTACTTAACGGTTATCGATACACAAATTTCCATTAATATTTGATTTATTTACCGATTAGGAAAACGAAGATTTCTTAGTAATACAGGACTATTTTTTAGCACAATCAATGAGATCTGTAAGCTCATCAGTCGGTGTCTCAAGGTTCTATGAAAAGGTGCACTTTAGACTGTGTCAATAAAAATCGCTTATAACTTTTCATGATGGTGATATTTACTAGACTTATACGCCTCAAAAATGATATATATTATGAGATAAAAAATGTTCTTGTCTCTGAATGTGGCATCTAGGCATAAATTCAGTCAGCTTTTTTAATCCCATTTGTCTCTACACAAGCCAGCGTGTCGGGGCAATTTCAGTTTTACACCAGTGTCTACAATCCTCTCGTTTGTTGTCATACGACGTGACATCGGTGTAAGTAAGCACGATCACCATTTTTACCCTAAGGAAAAGATATGAGTATCAGTCAGGCCATCGAAAAAGTCGAAGCGCGTTACGCCCATCAACCTGAATTCGTTCAAGCGGTAAAAGAAGTTGCAATTACGATTGCGCCGTTATACGACGCCCACCCAGAATATGATACTTTTAAAATATTTGAGCGTCTCGTTGAGCCTGACCGCGTTATTGCTTTTCGTATTAACTGGGAAAATGACCAAGGTGAAGTTCAGGTTAACCGCGGCTGGCGTGTCCAGTTCAGCAATGCCCTAGGTCCTTATAAAGGTGGCGTGAGATTTCATCCGACTGTCAACCAATCTGTTTTGAAGTTTTTAGGCTTTGAGCAAATATTCAAAAACGCTTTGACTGGATTGCCAATGGGCGGTGGTAAAGGTGGCTCTGATTTTGATCCCAAAGGCAAAACAGACAGTGAAATCCGCCGTTTTTGCTATGCCTTTATGCGTGAGCTACATCACTATGTGAATAAAGACATCGATGTGCCCGCTGGTGACATTGGCGTGGGTGGGCGTGAAGTCAGCTATATGTTTGCTATGTATAAGAATTTAACGCACGAATACGGCGGGGTTTTGACCGGTAAAGGCGTTGGCTTCGGTGGCAGTTTGATGCGTACTGAGGCGACAGGTTATGGTGCGGTGTATTTCTTAGAAAACATGCTTACGGCGCAAAATGACGATATCAAAGGTAAGAGAGTATTGGTTTCAGGTGCTGGTAACGTCTCATTACATGCTGCTGAAAAAGCCCATATGCTGGGCGGCATCGTCGTCACTGTGTCAGACTCACAAGGGACTTTGTATGATGAAGCGGGTCTGAATCAAGAAAAAATTGATTGGCTCAAGGCACAAAAAGCAAAAAGCAAACCGTTGGCTGAGTACGTCGATGTTTATGGTGGAGAGTGGTTTGCGCAGCAAAAGCCGTGGCAATTCAAAGGTGACATCGCGATTCCATCAGCGACGCAAAATGAAGTCAATGAAGAAGATGCCAAGCTCATGGTTGAAAATGGCATCACATACGTTGTCGAAGGTGCTAACATGCCATTGACTGCTGAAGCCATCGACTATATTCGTTTGCACCGGGTGCATTATGCCCCAGGCAAAGCCGCCAACGCGGGCGGTGTAGCAGTCTCTGCGCTTGAGATGTCACAAAACTCAGTCCGTCAGTATAAGAGCTTTGAGCAAATCGACTTGCGCCTCAAAAATATCATGCGAAATATCCATGACTGCGCAGCTGACGCCTCAGAACAGTATGGTCAAACGGATAATGGCTATATCAACTATATGGCTGGTGCAAATATCGTTGGCTTTAAACGAGTTGCCGATGCATTGGTTGCTTACGGTATTTTAAACTAAGCACTTTTATCATAGCCACCTACTAACGAATAACGCGTCTGTTTTAACGATAGGCGCGTTTTTTATGAATTAACCCTACCGTGAATAGTCAAAGTGGTTTTTATGAAGTGATACGATTGACCTATTGATAATATGTGTTTTTTAAAAGATAATAATTTTAGAACACTCAATAAGATTAATTTTGTGGAGACCGTTATGAGCAAGATTTTCAAGCCATTTTCGCTAACGACTTTGGGTACTCGTGCTGCAGTAGTAGTGGGTGCGGCTATGTTGACTACGACAATCTATGCATCTACACAGCAACCGCTAGCAAGTGAGGTGCAAGCCGCCAAAGCCAGTAGAATAAGCTTACAACAAGCAATAAATATTGCGGCGAAAAAGTCATCTGGTCTATTGATGAGTGCCAGCTTTGATCACGATGATGATAAAGCGCAAGGCGGTGTGTATGAGATGGAATTTGTAACCAGTAGCCGAAACTATGAAATCAAAGTCGACGCCATGAATGGTAGAGTGATCAGTACGGATGTGGAACGATTAGACAGTGATGATCTGGTAGATTATAAGGCGCTTAAACAAGCGAAGATTGATGTTAAACAGGCAATGAAAATTGCTGAAAAACAATCGGGCGGGCGTGTTATCGAGATTGAGTTTAAAAACGACCGAGATTATAGTGATCATGCGTCCTATTATGAAGCTGATATCCTCAAAGGTAATAGTATCATTTGGCTAAATATTGATGCCAATACTGGCAGTGTATTTAACAATAAGTTTAAGAAATAGCTAAGTAAGTTAGATAGATAGATAGATAGATATGATAGGTATCGCTAATAGTCGTTTTTCTTGCTACTCAGTTTTTTGAAAATGGGATAGCAAAGCTGTGCATTTATTATTAAAAAAGCCCCAATCATTCAATGACTGGGGCTTTTTTAATGTGAGTAGTTAGATAAGTTCGCTATACCGTCTCACGCCACTTGCCTTGAACCATAATGCCGTTAATAGGGTTTAGTCCCATCTGATAAGCCAAATCCGCAGGGCGGGCGATATCCCATAAGACCAAATCTGCATCACAGCCAATCTCTATTTTGCCTTTATTAGACAATCCCAGCGCTTGTGCTGCATAAACAGTTGCCCCTGCCAGTACCTCTTCAGTGGTTAAGTAAAATAGCGTACAGCCCATGTTCATCGCAAGCAATAATGAGGTAAGCGGTGAAGTGCCAGGATTACAATCAGTAGAAATAGCCATGGGTACTTGGTGTCTTCGTAATGCCTCAATAGGTGGCAACTTGGTATCCCGCAGGGTATAAAATGCACCGGGCAATAGAACTGCAACGGTATCACTGGCCGCCATTTTTTTGATGTCGTCTGCTGATAAATGCTCTAAATGGTCGCTTGATAACCCTTTGTATTCAGCAACCAAGGCGCTGCCACCTATATCAGACAACTGCTCAGAGTGCAGTTTGACTGGTAGGTTTAATGAGCGTGCCACCTCAAAAACGCGTCTGATTTGCTCAGTGCTAAAGGCGATGTTTTCACAAAAGCCATCGACCGCATCGACTAAGCCTTCTGCATGTAGAATTGGTAGCCATGTACACACTTGCTCGATATAATCATCCGAGCGGTCCTGCATGTGAGACTTGTATTCAGGTGGCAAGGCATGAGCCGCTAGATAAGTGGTGCTCACATGGATATTGTGTTTGTCACCAAGTTGGCGAGCAACCGTGAGCATTTTGCGTTCAGTATCTAAATCTAAGCCGTAGCCCGATTTGATTTCGATACTGGTGACGCCTTCTTTCATGAGTGCTATTAAACGTTTTTCACTTTGTGCAAATAGCGATTCAATATTGGCAGCGCGGGTGGCAGTGACAGTTGAGACGATACCGCCACCTTGTGCCGCAATGTCTTGATAACTAGCGCCTTGCAAACGTGCCTCAAACTCGTTACTGCGATTGCCACCATAAACGATATGGGTATGACAGTCGATAAGTCCAGGCGTGACCCAGTTGCCATGAGCATTTTTTATTTGCCCTGCTGAGTAATGCGACAGGTGCGCAGTTATTTTTTTATTAGAGCCAATCCACGCAATTTTGTCATCAATAATACCGATGGCAGCATCTTCCAGTTGCCCATAAGGTACATGGTCACTGCCATTAAAACCGTAATGGGCGGAAAACGTTGCAAGATTGACATTGGTAATGATGTGGTCAAACGATGTCAGGATGTCTTTATCATCTGTAGTATTGATAGATTTGTCGAGTATCTGTGCGCTAGAGTTGTTCATAATAAGCTCCTGCTTAATACTGATAGTCAGGTGAATATATAAAATTCATCTTTACAGTTTTATTCATAAGTCTTTATTTATAGAGTCAGTAAATGCTGCTCTATAATAGTCGCTAATAGTCTTGCCGCAACTTTGCAGCTACGCCCATCAATATCAAAGGTGGGATTAATCTCGGCAATGTCGGCCATTTTTACTTTACCAGTAGCCATAATGGTTTTTACCATGCGCTCAACAAACCTAAGCTCAATGCCATAAGCAGCTGGGGCACTCACACCGGGCACAACACTGGCAGGCAAGCAGTCCATATCAATGGTCAGATAAACCACATCAACTTGATTGATAAAGCTTATAACCTGATCGGCAAGTATCTGCCAAGGCTGATAATGGCAGTCTTCATCACTGATGATATGCACGCCCAATTGCTCGGCACGATCAAACAGCGCCGCCGTGTTAGAGAACCGACTGACGCCAATACAGCAATAGTTGAATGGCTGACCATGTGCGTCAAGATGCTCGGCAATTTGGCGAAACGGTGTACCAGAAGTCGCCACATCCGACTGACGAATATCAAGATGGGCGTCAAAATTGATAATACCAATACGCGGCAGTGCATCTATATCATTGGTAATATCTGTCTGCTGTAGCGCTTGCCACAATCCCAAAAAGCTACCATAAGCAATGGCATGACCACCACCAAGACCAATGGGCAAGCCGCCTTTTTCAACAATAGTACTCACCTTATCCGCATATTTGAGCTGAGCTTGCTCAAGAATGTTCGTGGCAAAATCATCATCGTCATGACAATGAATGTCGCCAGCATCACCTAGCAATGTTGCCAGTTGATTGTCATAGCGTGTCTGCACCGACGCAATCACTGGCAGCGTCGCAAACGCTTGGCGAATCAGCGGCGGGGCAGCTCGTGCACCCACGCGTCCTTGATTGCGCCTAACCCCTTGATCACATGCAAAGCCAATTAGCCCAATATGCTGACCGGTACTATCGAAACCGTAAGGCTTTGCAAGCTGATACCAGTAGCGGGCACGTGCCGTCTCAAATAGCTCTGCACGACCTGTCCACTGCATCATGTCAGCCGCTGTGTGACTCACGGTTGTGCTAATTTTCGTCATGGCCATTGCTCATTCCCTTTCATTATCTAACGCTTATTTAGACTCGTACCAGTTGCTGCGCAATGATTGCCAATGTTCAGCAAGCGTACCGTCTAATACCAATTGCTTGGCTGCCTCGATATCAGGGGCAAGGTAGCGGTCTTTATCATAGAAAGTCACTTTTTCACGTAGTTTTTGATGTGCTACGGTCAACGGCTCTGAGGTGTCTAATCCGCGATGAAAATCGATACCTTGGCCAGCAGCCAACAGCTCAATACCGATAATGGTGGCAGTATTCTGTGCCATCTCATATAGGCGTCTAGCGCAATAGGTTGCCATTGATACATGATCTTCTTGATTGGCAGAGGTTGGGATACTGTCGACACTGCCTGGGTGAGCGATAGATTTGTTTTCTGAGGCCAGTGCTGCGGCGGTCACATGAGCAATCATAAAGCCTGAATTGACTCCAGCATTGTCAACCAAGAATGGTGGTAAGCCGCCTGACAAAGTCGCATCAATCAGCAAAGCGACACGGCGCTCAGACATAGAGCCAATCTCGGCGATTGCCAAGGCCAAAATATCAGCGGCAAAAGCGACTGGCTCAGCATGGAAGTTACCTCCTGATATGGCTACAGGACCATCTTCGTTATTAAAGATAAGTGGGTTGTCGGTCACCGCATTAGATTCTATTAATAAGGTTTTTCCTGCTTGGTTAATGATGTCAAGGCAGGCACCCATGACTTGCGGCTGACAACGCAGGCAGTAAGGATCTTGTACTCGGTCATCCTGCTCGCCGTCATGCGAGGCGCGAATGGCACTGCCTTTAATGAGTTGACGGTGAGCTTTGGCGATTTCAATTTGACCATGATGCCCACGTACTTCGTGAATACGCGCATCAAATGGTGAGTCCGATCCTTTGGCCGCATCAATTGACAGGGAGCCAACGATAGTCGCTGTCTCCAGCAAGTCACGCGCTAAGAAATAACCCCGTAATGCTAATGCGGTTGAGACTTGCGTGCCGTTGATAAGTGCGAGACCTTCTTTGGCTGCTAGGATAATTGGCTCAAGTCCATGCTGGGCTAGCGCTTCTGCTGCAGGCACTTTTTCGCCAGCGACAAACACGTCACCTTCACCCATCATTGCAAGCGTCATGTGTGATAAAGGCGCTAAATCACCAGAGGCACCAACAGAGCCTTTTGCCGGAATGTTTGGCGTGATTTGATTATTGATTAAGGCAAGTAAGCTGTCCACTACCTCGCGGCGTACGCCTGATACACCTTGTGCTAGGCTGGCCACTTTCATCACCATAATCAGTCGCACTACGCCGTCTGGTAACGCTTCACCAGTGCCTACTGAGTGAGAAACAATCAGGTTACGTTGAAGTAGCTCAAGCTGATCATCACTGATACGGGTCTTTGCTAACAGACCAAAACCAGTATTGATGCCATAAGC
Source organism: Psychrobacter immobilis (assembly GCF_904846065.1). Taxonomy (NCBI): domain Bacteria; kingdom Pseudomonadati; phylum Pseudomonadota; class Gammaproteobacteria; order Moraxellales; family Moraxellaceae; genus Psychrobacter; species Psychrobacter immobilis. The sequence goes on along the minus strand of NZ_CAJGZV010000001.1, from coordinate 2,516,860 downwards.
GCTTTTGTCGCGTGCAATGATGGTGCGTACATCTTCGTGTGAGGCATCGATGGCTTTATAAGCACTCTCGGGCAGTGTCAATATAACAGGCTGCTCATAGATATCACGTAGCATCTTAAAGCTAAGCTGGCGAGGGTGTAGCGTTAATTGTTTGATATCGTTCATAGGGTGATCCTAGTATTGTAAGACATATGGATTATATTATTTTTGATTCATGTCTTTGTTGAAATGACGTTTTTTAAATGTTTTTAGTTAACATAATACTTGTTATTAAATTTGTTTTTTTAGCCAATCCAGTTGAAGTACATGGCTAGATGTCCGAATGCCGCAGCCAATAAAATACTGAGTACCACACGCTCAAACCAGATAATGACCATTTTGCCGACAGATAATGGTATTTCAGTGGCAAGTACACAAGGAATCATGGCAGAGAAAAACAACACGCTGCTAATAGAGATGACCCCTGCAACATAGCGAGTCAGTATATCAGCCTCACTGAGGAGCAGTGCTGGCAGGAACATTTCAGCCAATCCCGCTGACATACCTTTGGCGGCAACCAGAGGCTCTGGTAAGCCGCTAAGCCATGTAAATGGATAAAGAAGCAAGCCTAAAGCATCGAATACAGGCGTATATTTTGCTAATAGTAATCCTGTCAAGCCAACCGCGATGATAGAAGGCACAATCGCCGCTGCCATCGTCAGCCCATCGCGAAAGTTAGACCATAAGATTGTTTTTAGGTCAGTGGCACGGCGCGAAGTGGACAAACCTAGATCAAATGCTGCCGCCAGACGTGTACCACGTTTATGGTCTAAAGCGGGACGTTCAACGCTATCATCAACAAGGCTAATGGGTGGAATACGAGCGGTAATCGCAGTGACAATAAAAGTAATCACTAGCGTAGACCAAAAGAACACATTCCAGAACTCCATCAGACCAAGCGTTTTGGCAACAATGACCATAAACGCTGCTGATACGGTCGAAAATCCAGTCGCAATGATAATGGCTTCGCGGGCTGAATATTGCTTTTGCAAATACACGCGATTAGTAATGAGTAGCCCGATAGAGTAGCTACCAACAAAGGATGCGACCGCATCAATCGCTGATGAACCTGGGGTTTTCCAGATAGGTTTCATGATTGGCTGCATGAGCACACCGACCATCTCGAGCAAACCAAAACCCACCAAAAATGCTAAAATTAATGCGCCAAGCGGTACAATCATACCGACTGGTAATGCCAGTTTTTCAAACAAAAACGGCAGCATGTCCTTTTCCATCATAAAGGCAGGCGCTACGTCAGCAACATACATCACTGCCAGTATCAGACCAATGATTTTAAAAGCAGTCATAATCATATGGGTGATATTTTTACGCCATGAGCCATCGATAAATGGCTTGCTTACCCCAAAGATCATCAGTAAAAATAATAACGTCACAGACAATGTATGCTGCTGAGTGACCAGATAAGTTGCCCCATGATCGAACAAAATCGTGCTTTTCTCACCAATGGTAAATGGCACAAAAAACATGACCAAACCGATAGCACTAAAGATTATCAATTGCATTAACGCTATAGGTTTAGACAGTAGTGCTTCAGTTGGTGTTACTGCTGCATCCTTGAGATTTAGTGTCGTATTTTGCTCAATCACATTATCCTCCTTGATAAAATGTCGATGATATCCTTATGTCAAATAATCACTTATAAGGATAAAGGGTATGCTACTTAATCATCGGCAAATTTAGACCATAATCTTTCGCTGTTTTGATCGCCAGCTCATAGCCTGCATCGGCATGACGCATAACCCCTGAGCCGCAATCATTGACTAGCACTCGTGCCAAGCGTTTGGCAGCGGCATCAGTGCCATCTGCGACAATGACCATGCCTGAGTGCTGCGAGTAACCCATGCCAACGCCGCCGCCATGATGTAGCGATACCCAAGTGGCACCGCCTGCGACATTGAGCATACCATTCAATAATGCCCAGTCAGATACCGCATCTGAGCCATCTTTCATGCTTTCTGTTTCGCGGTTTGGACTGGCAACAGAGCCTGTGTCTAAGTGATCACGGCCAATGACAATAGGGCCTTTTAGCTCGCCGTTTTTGACCATCTCATTGAATGCGAGCCCTGCTTTGTCACGCTCACCCAATCCTAACCAGCAGATACGGGCAGGCAAGCCCTGAAATTGAATACGCTCTTTTGCCATATCAAGCCAGCGATGAATATGTTGATTTTCAGGGAACAGCTCTTTGATTTTTTGATCGGTTTTGTAGATGTCTTCTGGATCGCCTGATAATGCGACCCAGCGAAACGGGCCTTTACCTTGGCAGAACAGCGGACGAATATAAGCGGGGACAAAACCTGGGAAATTAAAGGCATCTTTAACGCCTTCATCAAAAGCCACTTGACGAATGTTATTGCCATAATCGGTCGTTGGAATGTCCATCGCTTGTAGATCTAGCATCGCCTGTACATGTACGGCACAAGACTGAGCGGCAGCTTTGGTTAATGCAGAATGTTGCTCTGAATCTTCTTGTGCAGCTTTCCATTCTTCTACTGTCCAGCCAACTGGCAAGTAACCATTGATTAAGTCATGTGCTGAGGTTTGATCGGTGACCAAATCAGGCTTCATGCCACCATCGTGCGCACGCTTGACCATCTCAGGTAAGATGTCTGCTGCATTACCAAGTAGGGCAATAGAGACCGCTTCACCTGCGTCGGTATGCTGTTTGATGAGCTCGTAAGCATGGTCGAGATCATCGGCTTGCTTATCGACATAACCAGTACGCAAGCGAAAATCGATACTAGACTGTTGACACTCAATGTTTAATGAAGTTGCCCCTGCAAAAGTAGCCGCAAGTGGCTGCGCGCCGCCCATGCCACCAAGACCCGCGGTCAAAATCCAACGTCCTGCCCAGCTACCATCATAATGCTGACGACCTGCTTCTACAAAGGTCTCGTAAGTACCTTGGACGATGCCTTGCGTGCCAATATAAATCCAGCTACCAGCCGTCATTTGACCATACATCATCAAGTCTTTGCGATCGAGCTCGTTAAAGTGCTCCCACGTGGCCCAGCGTGGTACAAGGTTAGAGTTTGCAATCAATACACGCGGCGCATTTTCGTGCGTTTGAAACACGCCAACTGGCTTGCCTGATTGCACGAGCAACGTCTCATCGTCTTCCAATTCTTTTAATGACGCTAGGATTTGATCATAGCTTTCCCAATTGCGAGCTGCGCGTCCGATACCACCGTAGACGACTAAGCTTTTAGGGTTTTCGGCCACATCAGGATGCAAATTGTTTTGCAGCATGCGATACGGTGCTTCGGTCAGCCAGCTTTTGCAATGTAATGTGCTGCCAGTGGGCGCGGCGATTTCGCGGCTCTCATCACGGCGAGTCAGCTTAGTCTCTTTATTGGTTCCATGGTCAGTAGTCATTATCATATCCTTGTGATATCTGTTAAGACGATAAGTAATCAAAGTAAGTGTTTTACAGTCAGTCTATAAATTCAGCGAAATATCGATTAGATGACGCAGATTTTTTAGCACTGTCGTAAAGTTGTATATACAAATTATCAAAGATACTTTTTTCATGCAAGCAATTTTTTATAAATGACTCAATTATTTTTATGAGGATTTTGGTCGATAGATAAATGTCACAGTGTTTTGACAAGGTTCATGACGTTATCTCGTGATATTATGGCGCTACTATTATTGGTAAAACTAACGGTTAAACACGGACATGACAAAGACGATTCCGGCATATCAGCGCATAAAAAATGCCATATTAGACAATATTCACTCGGGTAAATGGCAAGCGGGCAATGCAATTTCTACAGAAATGGCGTTGGCAAAAGAGTTTGGCGTATCGCGTATGACGGTCAATCGCGCCCTAAAAGAGCTGAGCGAAGAGCGAGTGCTAGAGCGCCGGCAAGGGTCGGGGACGTTTGTCGCCCAGCAGCAGTTCAATCATACCTTTGTAGAAGTGCGCAATATCGCGCAGGATTTAAAATCTGCCAACCGTGATTATCAGGCGCAAGTGGTGAGTAAACGCATACTCACGGCTGCGATGTTAGACGATGAATTACGGCGTAAATTTGATATTAATGAAGTAGCTGTGTCTTCTAATACAAGCGCTAACATAAACGCTGATATAACCGTGATGGATGACAGTACTGGCGCAGATAGTAATAGCGACGTTGCTGTTTTATACGAGGTAAAAATCATTCACTTTGCGGATGGTCAGCCCATACAGTTCGAAGAGCGCTGGGTGGATGCGCAAAAGGTGCCAGAATTTATTGAGCAGGATTTTAGTGTGGTCAATACCAGTGATTATCTCATTGCTAAAAGTCCACTAGAGCGCGGCAGCTATACCATTCGTGCACTGGCGGCACCAGATGAGATTGCTGCGCTACTGCAAATCGCACCGCAGTCGCCGACATTGGTATTGCGCCGTCAGACGTATTCAGCAGGTCGAGTATTGACCTTTGTGAAGATGTGGCATGCAGGCGATCGTTATCAATTCTCCGGTGAACTATAATAGTCTTACGCATGCTCACTGTTTTTGTACGTTTATTCTTTCTGAAGTGCGCTAGTATATGAATAAATGGCTATTTAATTGGCAATAATAACGTTAATATCTGCCTAAAAAATGTCCAAAAATTCAAAGATAATATAGAAACAGTATTGAAAAATATGCTGAGCATCCTCAAATCGAGCAGCCAAAGCTAAATAATACGGCGCAAATACTTTATTATAGTATTCGCCTGTGCTGGTCTTATCCTTATTTGTTGCTATGGTTTTATTGGCACGATACCTTTTTGCATTATTCATTCACTCTTATAAGGACGTCTTATGAAACGTCGTACTCTTTTAGCACTTGCCGCCAGTACTATGCTACTTGCCGCTTGTGGTCAGTCTACTACCAATGAAGCAGAAACCAATGCGACAGACAGTGCCGCGACGGGTGGCTCTGATTTGCTGCAACGTATCAATAATGGTGGCACCATCAACGTCGGTACAGAGGGTACTTATCCGCCATTTACCTATCATGATGAGAGTGGCAAGCTAACTGGCTATGATGTCGAAGTGACACGTGCGGTTGCGGATAAACTAGGCGTAGACGTCGAATTTAAAGAGACTCAGTGGGATGCTATGCTGGCAGGTCTTGACTCAAAACGCTTCGATATGGTGGCCAATCAAGTAAGCTTGACCACGCCTGAGCGTTTGGCTAAGTATGACAAAGCCATGCCATATAGCTGGTCGGGCGCAGTTGTACTAGCACCGACTGATGACAATCGTTATAGCTCGTGGGAAGGTTTAAAAGGTCTGCGTACTGCGCAATCACTGAGCAGCAACTATGGTGAGCTTGCAGAACGCTACGGCGCAGAAATCGTCCCTGTCGATGGTATGGCGCAAGCGATTCAACTGGTTAAGCAAGACCGTGCTGACTTCACGATGAATGACAATCTGGCAGTATTGGATTATCTCAAAAAATTCCCAGATGCAGCACTTGAGATCAAACTGACAGCGCCTGCGAGTGAGCAGACTGGTTCAGGTCTAGTGCTCATCAAAGGGGATGACGCTGTGGTGGCAAAATTGAATGAAGCAATGGACGCATTAGCAGCCGATGGGACGCTGACCAAGCTTAGCGAAGAGTTCTTTGGTGCTGATATAAGTCAACAAAAATAATGCTAGCGTCTATCACGTCAATGCTAGCTGAGTTACTGGCACTACTACCATTTATGGATCCTGCGCGGGCGCAAATTGTCATCAATTCATTTTGGCCAATGCTTAAAGGCGGTATTTATTATTCGATACCGCTGGCGTTGATCTCATTTGCGATTGGTATGGCTATTGCGCTGACAGTAGCGCTGATTCGTATCGTACCGCGTGCTGGCTGGTTCCATGAAATCATATACAGACTTGCGCGTATTTATGTGTCCGCCATTCGCGGGACACCAATGCTGGTTCAGCTATTTATTATTTTCTACGGCTTGCCAAGTATCGGGGTAAAGCTTGATCCTTTTCCCTCAGCGATTATTGCCTTTTCGCTCAATATTGGCGCGTATGCATCGGAGACGGTGCGTGCCTCTATTTTGTCCATTCCAAAAGGACAGTGGGAAGCAGGCTCGACGGTAGGCTTGACGTATCTACAAACCTTTCGTCATGTCATTTTGCCGCAAGCACTTCGGGTGTCAGTACCCCCGTTATCCAATACCTTTATTAGCCTAGTAAAAGACACGTCTTTGGCGTCATTGGTATTGGTGACTGAGCTATTTAAGCAGGCGCAAATCATCACCGCACGTAACTATGAATTTATGTTGGTCTACACCGAAGCGGCGATTATTTATTGGGGTATTTGTCTGTTCTTAACCTTTATTCAAGGTAAGCTTGAAACCAGACTTGATCGCTACGTGGCGAAATAAACCCTTGATAATAGGGGCAGTATAGGATGGTAATACCGCGTCGATAAAGCGTGTGTTATTAGCAAACAGATATCAGTACAACAGGAAGTTTTATGATTCAAGTCACTAATATTCACAAAGCCTTTGGTGGCAATCAAGTGCTTAAAGGCATCGACTTGACCATCGAAAAAGGCAAGGTAGTGGTGATATTAGGACCGTCAGGGTCTGGTAAAACCACTTTTTTACGCTGCTTGAATGCGCTAGAAATTCCTGATCAAGGCATCATTGCTTTTGATGATGGTAGCTTAACGGTTGATTTTGCTACCAAGCCTAAGAAAAAAACATTGCTGGCGCTGCAGCGTAAATCAGGCATGGTATTTCAATCTTATAACTTGTTTCCACATAAGACCGCGATTGAGAATTTAATGCTTGGGCCGACGGTAGTGCAAGGGCAAACTAAGGCGCAAGCACGCGAACAGGCACTGGCATTACTTGATAAAGTAGGCTTATCGGATAAGGCAGATCTGTATCCGTTCCAGCTCTCTGGTGGTCAGCAGCAACGTATTGGCATTGCTCGTGCACTGGCTATCGAGCCGTCATTATTATTATTTGATGAGCCAACGTCTGCGCTCGATCCTGAATTGGTACAAGATGTGCTGGGCACGATGAAGCAACTGGCATCTGAAGGCTGGACGATGGTCGTTGTGACTCATGAGATTAAATTTGCTCGTGATGTGGCAGATCATGTGGTGTTAATTGAGGATGGTCATGTGGTCGAAGAAGGTAGCGCTAAGCAGATGTTCGAAGTGTCTACGCATCCACGTACGCAGGCCTTTTTGCAGCGTATTGAACAGTGATGTCATTAAGACAGTCCAAGTTATTTAGCAACTGTCTATGGCATAAATACTTACCTCTAAAGCAAAGTGTCAAACACAATAAAGCCCCGACTATATTGATATAGTTGGGGCTTTCTTTCGTTTAATAGCAATGGTGCCAAGGCTATTCAAAGGTCTTAAAAAGTACAGACTAAATTCTTTGTCGTCTTTTTAGCCAGCGTGGTACGCGAGTGGCAGTGCCGTTTAATATGGCATTAAATAAAGCTGCCATTAAGATTAACACCACGCCCACATATTGAATCCAAGATAAGGATTGATGCAGCAATAGTATGGCAAGGGCAATGGCAGTCAATGGCTCAAAAATCGTAAATACTGATGCACGAGTGGCAGGTAATTTCCCTAATGCTTTCATATAAAGGGCAAAGGGCACGACGGTTCCAATCAAAGACAACCCCAAGGCATAGCCCCAAGTATGTAAAGGTAAGCTCAATAACCGCCCATAGGTTTGATAGGTTTCAGGTAATAATAGCAGTACACCAGCACTGATGATAATAGAGGTAAAAAACACCAAAGGCGCAGGGTGAGCATCGTGCATCGCGCGCTTGCCCAGTACCCCGTATAAGGAATAACAGACGCCTGCTAGCAGTCCTAATAGGATGCCCCAGTTGACTTGCGCCTCATCACCAAGCATCGTCAATCCAACACCAAATACCGCCATGAGCGCCAGTAATGCCGACTGGCGAGTGATAGATTCATCAAGCAAGAATGCCGAAAACAATAAGCTAAACACAGGCGCAGTATAAAGCAAGGCAACCGCAGGGCCAGCACCGACATAGATCACAGCAAAAAAGTAGCATACCGACATACCAAGTACGCCAATCAAAGACTGCAATGCCAGTCCGAGCCACTGCTTTCGACGAAGCTTGATAAGATGCGGCCATAATTTCGGTAGCATGACAAGAATAAGAATAGCCGCGGTCACGATACGTAAGATCGTAATTTGCCAGCCACTAAAGCCGATTTGATTGAGGTAGGTCGAGAATATCCCCAAGGTACCCCAGCAGACAGCGGCTGTGATAATTTGAATAGTGCCTATCCATGACTGCCGTGCTGACATTACGCCATCGGTATTTGCCATATCGCTCTCTATTTTTATGTGATATCAAAACTCATGCCCAAACTCAAAACCTCAAACAGTCCAAGCCTTTTAGCTAATGGCATCATACAATACTGAAATAAGAAAAAGACAACCCGAGTAAGGGCTGTCTTTTGTTTATTTTTTCATTCTATCATTAAAGCGTTAATTAAGTTCGAACACAAGTCAGTTAGACATAAAATTCAATTTATTTGAGTTAGAGGTACGCTTGTTTTTAGCTTATGTCTTTAGCTTATCACCCTTTGGTGTCATATCCCCCAAATTTAAGCATCAAGATTTACACTTGTAGTAAAAAATTCGTCAGCAAGCGTTTGGCACCTTCCGTCGCAAATGACTCTGGGTGAAACTGCACACCTTGAATGGGATAGTCTTTATGCTGTAATCCCATAATCTCCTCACCTGCTAGCGCAGATTCGGTTAGGCTGAACTCAGCATGAGCATTATTGGCGACGACAGCTGTGACAGCCAAGCAATTTGGGAAGGTGTCTGCTTTTACCATCAATGAGTGGTAGCGCATGATTTCAATCTCTTGTGGCAAGCCTTGATAGACACCCGCGCCATCATGGCGAATGGAGGATACCTTGCCATGCATTGGCACGCTCGCCCGTACCACATCGCCGCCGAACACATGCGCAATCCCTTGCATACCTAAGCAGACACCCAATAGCGGCGTCGTCTTACCCATGACTTCAATTACTTCGGCACAAATACCGAAGTATGCAGGGTCGTCAGGAGCGCCAGGGCCCGGTGAAATGATAATGCGATCAAGATTCATTGCCTGTACATCTGCTAACGTTATCTCATTATTACGTTTAACAATGACGTTTGCGGCTTTATCGCCGTCCATCGTCTGCAAAATCTCGCCGATATATTGGTAAAGATTAAAGGTAAACGAGTCGTAGTTATCTATAATTAAAACATTCATGGGTTATCAACTCTTTGGCAAAATATAAGCAATTTACGGGTTCATAAAACTGTCTAATACCACTTTCATGGCAGACAATTTACGCTGAATTTCTAGATATTCATCAGCAGGATTGGAGTCATAAACATTACCACCACAGGTCTGCGCATAAGCGGATTCGCCGTTGATGAATAGGCTGCGAATAGGAATGGCAAAGATACAGTCACCATTAAAGTTAAACGATCCAAGCGCACCGCCATAAGCACCTCGACCATCGGGTTCGAGCTCATTAATAACTTTAATCGCTTCAACTTTCGGTGCGCCTGACAACGTCCCAGCGGGGAAGTTGCTGGCAAGGGCGCTAAACATATCTTCATCAGGATGCAAGATTCCGACGATTTCAGACGAGATATGTTGCACGTGTGAGAAGCGTTTGATATCCATGAGACTACGTACTTTGACGGTGCCAAATTGTGCCACACGGCCGATATCGTTGCGATGCAAATCGACTAGCATATTGTGCTCGGCAATTTCTTTGGCATCATTTAGTAATGCGCGAGCAAGCTGTCGGTCTTCGATGACATCGACGCCGCGCTTGGCGGTGCCTGCCAATGGATAGGTTTCCATCTCACCTTGACGCAAGCGAAACAGCAGTTCTGGTGAGGCACCAATGATGCACTGCTGAGCAAATTTCATAAAATACATGTGCGGCGACGGATTGACCGACCGCAATTTCTCATAAATGGGCATTTTATCGCCGGCAATGCGATATTTGGATTTAAAACCTACCTCACACTGAAAGATACGCCCTGAGATGATGTCTTCTTTGACTTGCATCACGGCTTTGGCATGCTCTTCTTGACTCATACCATCACCCAAAAACTCAACCGTAGGCGCCTCGTAGCTTGGGATGGGCGCATCAAGTAGCGCTTTGATTTGCTCGATGCGGTTTTCTTGCTGCGCAGTTGGATAATAAAAGTAGAAAATCTCACCGGTCATCTTATCGAGCGTTAGACCATCCAAATATACGCCAAATTTAAACGGTTCAAAGTCATCGCTCGCTTTAGCATTGAGACTGGGTTCAAAGAAATTGACACTGTCGTAACCCAAATAACCGACAAGACCACCGCTTTGGTCGCGAGCAATGACGTGCTGCGGCGTAATTTTGCGCAGTAGCTCGTAAGGATTATCCGTTTGATAATGAGTGGTTTCAGCAGTTTTATTATCAGTAATCGCGAGGGTTGCACGATCGATGGCAGCAATGGTCATAACGGGATCAAAACCAATCGCATGATGACGCGCCATATGTCCATCTTCGCCCAATGATTCAAGCAGATAACAGGTCTCAAAAGCGCGCTCAATACGTTTGAACAACGCAAAGAAATCAATATCCTGCGTGAGTTTAATGCGCTGTGGTTTACTAGGGATATCAATAGCAGCAGGTTGGTTAGGTTTTGAATTAGGAGAGGTCATAACAATATCCAAATTGGTTCAATGATTGATCAAATAAAAAGTAAGACAAATTAAAACTCTAGTTTCTGATTAATTAAGCGGGCTTTTCAGCTGTGTCTTTTATGAATGTTTTCTATGAGTCATGTCTATGAGTCATTAGTAAGGCACTCACATCGTGAGCTTGCATGGCTTTAGCACCGCGCGATACGGTAGCGATACCGACACCTAGCTGCTCGGATATCTCGCGCTGGGTGACACCGCGCTCAAGCAAGTCAAAAATGCGGATGCGATTGGCGATTTCCTGCTGCTCTTTTTCCGTCAATAGCGCACTGAATAGCAGGTCGATAGCGGTGCTGTCATGACAACTGGCTAAATGGCTTAATAAGCTTTGATAAGGGTCTGTGCTCATAACATTCATCTTAATGGAAAAGAAAAGGGAAGCTTACTTCGTTTCAGTATTCTAGTACGATAGTACATAAAAGGCAAGTAGCCTATGTAGATGTTTTGCTACTGCTGTTAAATGGGTACTGTGTTTTGGAAGATGATTATTTATATAGGATGGATACTACATTTATAAACATAAAGCCAGATAATCTTTATTAACTGGCTTTATGTTTATAAATGGTTAACAGCTCGTTTATAGACCTAATTAAACGGAAGAGTGCTCACTGGCAAGTTCAATTTGCACCTGCCAATCCTCTATATCCAGCTCATAACAGTTTTTGCCTTCGCCATTGATGCGATCTATCACCAAAAAATCAGAGTCACAACCGAGGGCAAGTAGCGGATGATGCCAGACATTGGCATCGTATTGCACACCTTGATGAGATTGCACATAAAACACGGTCAAATCATCCGCAGACTGTGGCGGCGCACCAGCAGGCGCAACGATGACGATATAATCCTGACCATTCATTGAAAAGAACGCTTGCGTACCAAACGGATGATATTCCATGACCGATAAGGCAATAGGGAACTCACGCTTTTTGGCGCGGAAGATACTCATGCCGACATCGCCGCCGTCAAGTTTGGCTTCAGCGATGGCGTGATGGCGGCAGGCATAGCCTTTATTGATATGGTAGCTATTTTCAGGCGTCTGTGCTTCCTTGTCATAGGGTTCGATTACGGTGCCGTAGGGCGCAAACTCAGCTTTGGTTAAAGGTCGTGCAACGATCGTAGTCTTCATAAGAGTACTCATGACTTTGCCTTACTTTTGGTGATCACTGTTTATAATTGCTATGAGCCACTTTGCCATAAGCCCGTACGCGAATTAAATCAACATCTGGGAATAAATGACATATTCGAATGAACGATTATGCCGCTATATTGCTCATCGTTCTGAATGCTTTGTTGTTCTGGTTATTATTTATTGCGCAGGGCTTATCGTGCTGGGCGAATAAATGGCATATGTCTATTCACGTCTTTGTATAGTAAATATCTAAATGGACCTGGTCCGCCGGCGTAACAAGATTGTGGGCAAAATGCGCGTAGCCACATAAAGTCGCCCGCTTCCACTTCTACCCATTCACCATTTAAGTGGTAGACGGCTTTACCTTCTAGGACATACAAACCATGTTCCATCACATGCGTTTCATCAAATGGAATCACGCCACCTGGTTGGAAAGTCACGATATTCACATGCATGTCGTGACGCATATCAGACTGCTCGGTAAATCTTGTGGTTGCCCATACGCCATCAGTACCCGGCATCTCAATCGCTGCAACATCGTGATCGCTGGTTACAAAGGCTTCAGGCACATCAATACCTTCACAGTGTTGATAAGCTTTGCGAATCCAATGGAATTTAACGTGCTTGTCGCTATTGTTTTTTAGCGTCCATTTGCAGCCGGGTGGTAAGAATGCATAACCGCCCGATTCAAGATGATGAGACTCACCTTCAATAGTGATATCCATTTCGCCTTCAACGATGAATATAACCCCTTCAGCGTTTGCATCTAGCTCAGGCTTTTCTGAGCCGCCATTAGGTTCAACTTCAACGATATACTGTGAAAAAGTCTCAGAGAAGCCTGAAAGTGGGCGTGCAAGCACCCACATGCGCATACCTGTCCAAAACGGCAGATAGCTAATAACAATGTCGGTCAGTACACGTTTGGGAATAATGGCATAAGCTTCGGTGAAGATAGCGCGATCAGATAGCAGTTGTGTTTGTGGAGGCAATCCGCCAGTTGGTGCGTAATATGTACTCTTTGTTGACATTGTTGACATTGTTGACATTGTTGACATTGTTGACATTGTTGACATTGTTGATGTTCCTTAGTGGTGTTGTGCCGCAATAAATTTGTGTCTAAACGTATGGTTACATCCAGTTCGCAGTGTTATCGGCAGTGGCTGGATGGTTTTTATACCAGTGTTTGGCAATGTCATCACGGCGGCATACCCAAACATCGGGCTTGCTGGTGATGTATTGCAAAAACTTTTTGAGGGCAACGATGCGACCGGCGCGACCAATGATGCGGCAATGCAAACCGATGGTCAGCATCTTGGGTGTGTGCGCGCCTTCCTCGTATAAGGTATCAAAGCTGTCTTTTAAGTATTGATAAAAAGGCTCGGCGTTGGTAAAGCCTGGGCTTGATGCAAAGCGCATGTCATTGGTCTCTAAGGTATAGGGAATGACCAAATGCGGCTTACGAGCGATTTTGTTACCGTCTTCTACTTTGACATTGAGCCAGTAAGGGAGCTCATCCGCGTAAGAGTCTGAGTCATAAATATAGCCACCTTGTTCGGCGACCAACTCACGAGTATTGGGGCTATCTCGTCCCGTGTACCAACCGAGCGGCTGACCGCCGATCATGCTCTCGAATATTTCAGTGGCACGGCGCACATGCTCGCGCTCGGTCTCGCGGTACATATTTTGATAAGTAATCCAGCGTAGACCGTGACTGGCGATTTCGTGCCCATCTTCTAATATGCGCTCGATAATATGCGGCGTTTTTTCGGCAGCAGCAGCGCAAGTGAAGGTCGTAATAGGCAAACCGTATTCTTTAAAAGTGTCTAATACTCGCCAAACACCCACACGGCTACCATACTCAAATGCCGACTCAATCGACTGATGACGATTGTTAAATTCTGGCGTACCCAAGACATCCGATAAAAACCGCTCTGATTGACCGTCACCATGAATCACGCTATTTTCTGCGCCTTCTTCGATATTGAGGACGAACTGTACAGCGATTTTAGCGCCGCCTGGCCAGTTGGCTTTTGGCGACTTGTCAGCATAGCCTTTTAAGTCGCGAGGGTAGGCGTCTTGATTGAAATCGCTGATTATTTTTTTACTCATTGTCCATATATCCTAAATATTTTAAAGCAACTTAAGTCAACTAAAGCAAAATAAGGCGTAACTTTGGATTCATGTAATATTTATCTACGACCTTTATCTATAAGCCCGATGCGTAAGCCACCATTTGCTGACGTTCTTCATCCGTCAATTTTGTGAGATTACCCAGTGGCATATAGCCTGTTTGTACAGCAGTGACGATTTTTGCTTTATGAGTTTTCATGTCGGTTGGTGTCTGCAAGATGATACCAGCTGGCGGCGCGGCAAATCCTTGCTGAGTAGGCTGAGCGGCATGGCACGTGCTACAGCGCGTGTGCACGACATCCATAATGGCATCGTCAGCAGAAGCAGTTACTGGCACGACGTCGGCAGTGATATTTTCATTTGAGACAGCGTCATTGCTTATACTAGAACCGTCGACTGCGCTATCAGTTGTTGGTGGTACACTATCTGGTGTCGCCGTTTCAGCAGCGGCTGCAGCATTGACAGTAGGTAATGGCTCAATTGGTTCTGGGCGCATCCAAATAATTAACAATACGGTTAAGACAGCAGGGATGACCAAATAACGCGGCTTATGATTGTCCAAATGCTTTTGGTTAAAATAGTGACGTACAATAGCCGTGATGATACCCACAAATACCAATACCAACCAGCCGTGAGCATGAGAGTACATCATCGGGTAATGATTGCTAATCATGGTAAAGATCAGCGGTAAGGTAAAATAGTTGTTCATCAGCGAGCGATTTTTTGCTTGTAGCGCCAAGTCCGCCACTTCTTTGCCTGGTTTTTCGCCACGCCTCACGCATTCTACCAGCGCTCGTTGCGCAGGCATGATGCCAAAGAACACATTACCTGCCATCACAGTACCTAAGATAGCACCGATATGAATGAACGAAGCACGGTCACTAAATAGCTGGTAAGAACCCCAGCAGGCGATGATTAATAGGATAAAAATAACGGTGCTAAAAATGAAGGAGTTTTTGCCCAAATGGCTGCGGACAATCACTTCATAAATGAAATAGCTGCCGAATAAAAACAACAAACTGGTCGAGATGGCACCGATACTACTACCAAAATCGACTTTGCTGGGATCAATCAAATAGGCAGTCGCATTGGCATAATAGACGATAGAGAGCATCGCCATACCCGTCAGCCAAGTAGTATAAGCTTCCCATTTAAACCAGTGCAGGGTCTTTGGCATCTCTTCGGGTTCAAGCTTGTATTTGGCAATTTCATAAAAGCCGCCACCATGTACCGCCCATAGGTCGCCTGAAATGCCTTTGTCAGCCTTCCACTGTGGTGGTTTACGTAAACTAAGATCTAGCCAAACAAAGTAAAAAGACGCACCAATCCATGCCACGCCAGCGATGACGTGGAACCAGCGAAAAAATAAGTTAAACCAATCGAGATAATAAGCGCCCATGTTGCAAATGTCCTTTTTACAATTTTCTTTTGTTCAGCTTTTTTCAATCTTTCGACGCGTTTTGCTAAGGCGACGTTCTTTTATGATGTGTTTTTATATGGTGATGCTACATAACTACATAACTACATAACTACATAACTACATAACTAAGAGCCGCGGTATGTGCTGTAGCCATGTGCGCTAAGCAGGAGCGGTACATGATAGTGACCGTTATCACTTATCATAAAATCGATGACAACTTGTGGATAAAAAGCCGTGAGATTTTGTGCATCGAAATAAGACTGGGTATCAAAGGTTAAGGTATAGCGACCAACATCTAAGTGATATTCAGCAATATCAATCGTTGGATCAAACGACCAGCTATCTGGTGCCACGCGTCCATCCGCGTTGGTGACGCCATTGGCTAATAGAGATGCCTTGCCACTTGCGCTTACGCGATCTAGCGTCACGGCAATACCAGCGGCTGGTTTGCCCAAATGGGTATCTAAAATATGCGATGAGAGAGTACCTGACATAATAATTCCTTTTATGTAAATGAGTCAGATGCGGCTGAATGCGTTAAGCGTCACTCAGCAGTTTCTGTAAACGTAAGCGGGTGATTTTATTTTGCTCAGCCGCCGCATTGACCAGCTCAGTAGCGCGATCATTGGGCAGGCGTGCTAACAATAAATCGAGCATTTGCTGCGCGCTCTTACCAGTGGCAAATACGATAAAGATAAAGCCAAATTTATCAAGGTAGTCTTGATTGCCTTGTGCCAAAGCTTCAATCACCTCGTCATTGGCATCATTGGCACCCGACTGCTCATGGGCAGCACTGTCTTGAGTATTGCGGTATTTTTCTTTTAACGAGTCGACGTTACCGATTTGTGGATGACCATCAAAAGCCTCTAGTAACTGGGCTTCTGCTGTCTGTGCTTGTGCCCAAGCATCATCACTATGGGCAAGTAGTGTAGATATATCTGAAAAAGGACGTTTTTTTTCTAAAGTCTGCGCCCAATGGGTGCTGGTACAGCAGGTCAATAGATGTGAAATTGCCTCAGCTGTTGAGAGCTCATTAAACTGCTGTAAAGATAATTTCACTATGACATCCTTTTCTTTGCTGACAAAAGCGGTGGAGTAACATTTCTCGATAACATCTCATGCTAAAGTAGTATTTATCGATTAATAATTGGTTTACTATGAGCTATTCTGCTTAAACCTGACCATTTGGTCAACTACTTTATGCAAATATTTTATTTAGGCTGGTGATATTCCATAAAAATTAGCATATGAATCCAGTTATTGGCTGGGATATGGCTCTTTATTCATCACAATAATGACAGGTAACATTAATCATGGCTCAACATAACGATATAGAACCACAAGCCGCGTCTGACGCACCTGTACAGCGCAATCAGCAAGATATCCGCGCCCACAATCAAACCGTCATTTTGGCGGCGGCAGAAGAGGAGTTCGTGCTGCAAGGTTTCCGCGGTGCGACGATGCAAGGTATTGCCGATAGAGCTGAGCTGCCAAAAGCCAACGTGCATTACTACTTTAAGAATAAAAAAAATCTGTACCAAGCAGTGCTGCATTCTATTATTCAAGAGTGGAACGATGGCTTAGTCACCATGACAGTCGATAGTGACCCTAAAACGGTCATCGAAAAGTTTGTCCGTACCAAATTGCATCAAGCGTTTGCTCATCCCAATCGCCATAAATTATTTGCGCTGGAAGTCATTGGCGGTGCCCCGCACCTGCATGAATTTATGTCGGCGACCATGAAGGCGTGGGCGCTAGACAAGGCACAAGTGATGAAAACTTGGCATGAGCAAGGTAAGATTGGCATCGCTGACCCTTTACAGCTATTGATTTTGATTTGGGCAACGACGCAGCGATATGCAGAATTTGAGACAGAAATTGTCGGTTTGATGGAAAAGAGTGAGTACGATCAGCAGGATGAAGCGCGGGCGGCAGACTTTTTAGTGCCGTTTATTTTGCGTGGCTGTGGTCTTGAGTAATGCTTATTTATTATTATTTTACGTCTATAACATGCCATTAATACGAAAGCACTTTAAATGTTTTCGTATTAAGGCGCGCTAAAAGAGTCAATGTGCAGAACCAGAACAGCAATGCTGATTGGTAAAGAATTTGACTATTCTAACGTACGTTTAAGAAGCCTTTTGTCTAAGAGGCTTTAGACCGTCATCCAGATGTTGTTCTACCGTATCAAATTCGACACCGTAGTTTTTGGGCAAAATCATATCGAGAGTAATGGCCACAATACCTGACATAGTAACTGCCGAACCAAAGATATTACGGAAAAGCTGCGGCGCCTGTGCGAATACATCAGGAACAAAAGCCACGCCCATGGACAGACCTAGCGAAGTGGCAATGATTAAGATATTGCGATGGGTAAAGTTGACCGTTGATAGGATGCGAATACCAGCGGTCGCTACCGTTGCAAACATCAATAACGTCACGCCGCCAACGACTGGTTTTGGCAACTGGGTAAAGATAGCACCCAAAATAGGAAATAGCCCCATAGTGAACAAGATAGCCCCAACATAAAAGCCCACATAGCGACTGGCAATACCAGTCATCTGAATCACGCCGTTGTTTTGGCTAAAAGTCGTCACTGGGAAGGTATTAAACACCGCCGCAATTAATGAGTTGACACCATCACCTAATACGCCACCTTTAATGCGTTTCTCGTATAAAGGTCCTTTGATGGGTTCGCCCGATATCATCGAAGTCGCCGTCAAATCACCAGAGGTTTCAATACTGGTAATGACATACATAAAGGCGATAGGAATAAAAGCCTGCCAATCAAACCCAAAACCAAACTTGAATGGCACAGGTAGCGTAAAGATAGGGGCATCAGAGACCAAAGAGAAATCAATACGTCCCATAAGAATGGCTGCGATCAGACCAAGCATCAGCCCTATAAAAATAGCACTGGAGCGAATGACTTTATTATTAACAATACTAATCAATACCACACTAACCAAGACCCCGCCACCGAGCAGCAGATTCTGTATACTCCCGAAATCTTCAGCGCCCACGCCGCCTGCCAAATCCGTCAGACCAACCTTGGTTAATGACAGACCGATAGTCACAATCACACAACCCGTCACGATAGGGCTCATCAGAGATTTGAGTCTGGTGATGAATTGACTTAAGAAAATCTCAACGAAGGCACCAAGAAAGGAGACGCCAAAGATAACAGAGAGAATCTCCTCCGGACTCCCGCCTTTGTTTTTTACCACAAAACCTGCCGCCAATACCGCGGCCAAGAAGCCAAAACTGGTTCCTTGTAATGCCATAAGACCGGAACCTACTGGTCCAACTTTATGGGTCTGAATAAAGGTAGCGACCCCTGATACCATCAATGACATGCTGATGAGATAAGGGATATGTTCCCCCAAACCCAAGACGCCGCCTATGATTAATGAGGGGGTGATGATACCGACAAAGCTGGCAAGTACGTGTTGTACTGCGCCCAAAAAGGCTTTTGTAGGGGTAGGGCGGTCATGCAATCCGTATAGTAAATCGGGGTTTCCTTGAATGTGTTCGCTCATCTTGGCTTCCTCCTAAAGTGACTTTTAGTCCAAGCTCTGTGGAGAGAGCTAAGCATTGTGATGAGTTTAGAGATGGATATCGACACACCGTTTATCTTCATATTGCTTAGTTGTCTTACAAAGAGTCGCACTTATCCTTGTGCTAATAAATATCAGCAGCTAGCTATTATTTATCAATATGACTAATAGTCGTAGGTTTAAACCTGACTAATTGGTCAACTATCTAAGGGTATAGTGAAAGGGTTGGCTATTGCAACGTTTTTTTTCATGTTGATGGCTTTATTTCTGAAATAATAACAGTCTATTAGACGAACATAGAGCAGTGGATTTGGTTTGCTGGCTATTTCTACTCGTCTAAAAACAGTAAGCAACAAAACGGAATAAGCCAGCTAGATTTAGCGCTATTTTTTAATATTAAATTTCTCGCATTAATTATTGCCAAATTGTTAATACTTCGTTATTATGCCTCTCATTATTTAAATGCTAACAATTATCATTAACATTGTTATTCGTATGAAAGACTTTGGCTTTGTCAAGACTCCAATCGTCTAAAAAATGGTTTTCAACAATAAGCGGTGCAACTGCCACAAGCTGTGCTCAACAGTAAATAGCTCTTAAAAATTCTAATTTGTGATAGTCAATAAGGTGAGTGTGTTATGCGTGAAGTAAAGTTATCAAAACTATCTAGTCAAATGACGGTATTGTCCATGGGCGTGGCAGCGGTATTATGGTCACAAGCAGTCAGTGCAGCACCTGCAGAAGACATGCCAAGCACCACGTTGCAGACCATTACGGTGACAGCCAATAGCTCAGTACGTGATAAAGTGCAAACCGATTCTGTTTACATAGAAGACTATACGCCAGCACAGCAAGCAAGCCATTTAAGCGATTTCTTAAATGTGGTGCCAGGCGTGACCATAGGCGGTACGTCATCGGTCAACCAGCGCATTCGTATTCGCGGTCTTGAAGACAGCAACCTAAAAGTCACCATTGATGGCGCGCGCCAAGAAGGCAAGCTGTTCTATCATATGGGCGATATCACCATTGATCCTGATTTGCTCAAACAAGCGGATGTGGCAGTGGGCAACAATTCTGTCACGCTCGGTAATGATGCACTTGGCGGCGCGGTTGCTTTTAAAACGGTCGATGCCGCTGACTTACTTAAACCTGGTCAAAAGATTGGTGCCAAGCTAAAAGCAGGTTATGCCAGTAATAATGATGAGCTACTGACGTCAGCCACAGTTTTTGGCGCACCATCTGATAATGTCGATTTATTGGCTTATTATGGCAAGCGTGATACCAGCTCGGGTGAAGACGGTGAAGGCCGTGAGTTGTTTGAAGACAGTGAGAGCGAGAGCTTCTTATTAAAAGCCGGCGCCTATGTTGGTAATGACCATCATGTAGGCGCAAGCTTTAGCCGTACTGATAAAGAAGGGACTTTCCCATTCCGTCCGGATTTTCCAAGCCTCGGCGATGATCCAATCCCGCAAAAAGTAAAGCGTGATACCTATACGCTTGATTATAACTTTAACCCAGCAAGCTCGCTGGTTGACGTTGATACCACCATTTATCAAACCGAGACCCAAATTTCACGTGATAATGACCCGAAAACATCGCCAGGCTATGATTGGGATGCAAAAGTGAAAACTACTGGTGGTAAGATCGAAAACACCAGTGTAATTGATGCAACGTCAGGACGCCATAAACTGATCGCAGGATTAGAGCACTATAAAAAACAGTCAGATTTTTACACCGCTAAAGACCGTGCAACAAAACTGCCCGCATCAGGGGAAGATAGTGCTAAAAATACCTCAGTTTATTTAGAAGACCAATGGCAAATGGGTAAATTTAGCCTAACGCCAGGCGTGCGTTATGACCGCTATGAAGCACCTGATTTTATTGCTGGTGGCAAAACTTACGATAATGTTGTCGGTGCACTTGCCGCAAGCTATGAGATTGCGCCGAGTACGCAGGTTTTTGCTAGCTATACTCAGCTGTTCAATGGCCCAGATTTAGGCCAAGCTATCTTCAATCGAGATGGTGCTGGCACAGTGGTTAACAACGACCTAAAAGCAGAAGAGGGTGATAACGCTGAAGTGGGTGTCGTAACCACCTTGCGTGATCTCACTACGGCTAATGATTCGCTACAACTAAGCGGTAAATACTTTGAAACCAATATCGAAAACTATATTGAATTTATACGCTCAGGTCTAAGCTGTGGACCAAACCTTGGGAATGATTGCCAAGGTGCGGTCAATAAGGACGAAGATTATAAAATAAAAGGTGTTGAGCTGGCCGCTGATTATAAAATGAATAACTTTAGCATGGGTTTAAGCTATGCTCATGCGCGTAGTAAAGGTGAAGATACGGGTTATAGTTTTTATTCACAAACAGGGTCAGGATCAGATGCAGGTGATAAATACATGGTCAATCTAGCGTATCAGCCAACTGATACCACTGAGCTTGGCTGGCGCAGTACCTATGTAGCCCCTGTTACGCAAACCTTTATACTTCGAGGTGACGTTACGGAGCTTAAGAAACCGAGCTATGATGTCCATGATATCTTTATGAGCTACTCTCCAGCTCAAGTAGATGGCTTGAAAGCCACAGTTGGGGTTTATAACCTGTTTGATGAAACTTATGCTAGCCACGGTTCGCGCTTAAATCCAGCTAATGCTACGGCTACAGATTTTGAGATGGGTCGTAATATCAAAACCTCTTTGACCTATCAATTCTAATCTAACTGTTATTGGTAATATCTAAAAGCTAGCTGTCTTTGTATGAGAGCTGGCTTTTTTATGGTCAGTAAATGATGAAGCATGTGATAGCAATTACAACTTTTTTTGAATACCAATCAAAATAACCAATGAATAAAGAAACGATGAATAAAAAACCAATACTAATGACTTCATTTCCCCCTACGTTGCGTCAGAGCTGTTTATGGATTCATCGTTATACTGGGCTTGCGATGGCAGCTTTTTTGATCATTGCTGGTATCACGGGCACGCTATTGGCGTTTCATGATGAGCTAGATGATGTGTTTAATCACAAGCTGGCAAATATTGAAGCGCAACACAAGCTGCCACTACCGATCGCCACACTGCATGATGCTGTTATCAGCGCTTATCCACAGTATCAATTTTCTAGTATGCCAACGTCAGTAGAGCCTAACAAATCAGCGGTTTTTTCGGTAGATAGAACGCGAGGTCAGGCAGCAGATAATGCTCCTAAAGCCCCATTTCAAGAGGTATATGTCGATCCCTTTACTAGTGAAATCATCGGTACGCGTGATAAAGAGGCGTGGGCATGGCGCAATACGATGTACAAGGTATTCTGGTTGCACCGTGATTTATTGCTAGGTGATATCGGCAAATTAATACTGGGTATCGTGTCTTTAATCTGGACGATCAATTGCTTTATTGGCTTTTATTTAACCTTTCCAAGAGCAGTTAGTGCCAATAAATCTCAACAAGCAGCATTGAGAAAATCATCTGGTAAACCCCGCGCTTCATTTTTTAAACGCTGGCTGCCTGCTTGGAAAATCCGTCGTAAAACCAATGCTTTTAAACTCAATTATGACTTGCATCATGCATTTGGCTTATGGCTGTGGTTGATGCTGTTTGTCATTGCGTGGTCGAGTGTCGGTTTTAATTTAAAATCGGTATATCAGCCTGTGATGCAAGCAATGGTGGGTCTTGAAGGTAGAGAAGGTAAAGGAGATAAACAAAAGAAGCCTGCGATGAATACGGAATCTAGTAGTGATAAGGCGACTACTATTGGCACTAATATGAACAGTACTAATAAGGTAGACAAGGCTAACAGTATTGCTTATTTAAGCAGGCAGGCAGAGATCGCCGCGCAAAAAAATGGCGTCAGCATCCAGCAGCTATTGGGAGTGCGTTGGGTAGAAGAGGACAATCAATGGCAAATGCGCTTTAAAACCAATAAAGATATCGGTAAAAAAGGCGGTGCGTCATCTATCACCGTGGATGCGGCGACTGGCAAAGTTGAAAAGGTCAATTTTGGTTATCAGAGCGCATTTGGTAATCAAGCTGATCAATGGATGGCAACGCTACACATGGGTCATATCAGCCATGGCGTAGGTCATTTGTTGTATCAAATATTTTTAGCATTGACGGGGTTAGCCGTGGCGGCCTTATCTGGCACAGGTGTGTATTTATGGGTCAAAGGGCGTCAAAGTCGGTTAAAGCAAAGGCAAAAATTGACGGTTAAAGACAACTCTTTGAAGCGATTACGCGAAACCAGCCATTAAAGAGCAACTATAAGATATGCTGTACTTAAACCGCATCGACAATCACTGGGCGACCTTGATGACTGAGTACGGTAACATCGACGTTATACAGATTCTTCATGGTTGCTTGGGTGATGACCTCTGCAGGTTGACCGACAGCCATTACCTGACCCTCTTTCATAGTGACTACGATATCGGCAAATTGTGCGGCTTGATTGATATCGTGCAGCACGATGACCACCGTTTTTTGCTGAGTATGGCTTAACTCGCGCAATTCACGCATCAAGCGCCCAGCATGATACATATCCAAATTATTGAGCGGCTCATCGAGTAATAAATACGGCGTATCTTGGCAAACAATCATCGCAATTAACACCCGCTGACGCTGACCACCCGATAGTGTCGATAAAAAACGCTCGGCTAACGGCGCAAGCTCAAAACGTTCGATAATTTCTTGCACTTTTTGCTGATCGTCCGCCGTCGGTTGCCCTTGGTGATAAGGATAGCGCCCAAACATCAGCAGCTCATGCACGCGCAGTCGCCCTTGTACTTGGTTGTCTTGTCCAAGCATCGCCACAGTTTTGGACAAGGTTCGCGCATGACAGCTAACAATATCACGTTCCTCATTATCTACAGCGAAACTGACCTGTCCCGACTGTAGCGGTTGCAAACGTGCCATCACCGAAAACAACGTGGATTTACCGGCACCATTGGGACCAATCAGGGCAATCACTTGTGCACTTGGTAACGACAACGTAATGTTATGAAGAATTTGCTGTTTGCCAATATGGTGCGAGATGTTATTAAGTTTAATCATAGTGGTTCTTATTTTTACAAAGGATCTAATTTTTCATTACTATATCAATGGCCAATTAGATAATTGGCTACTAGGTTAATGGTTACTAAATAATCGCGGTCTTAACGACGCTGAGTCATAAAAATCAATATTAAGAATACCAAACCACCAGCCAATTCAATGACCACCGATAGTACCCCTGCCATGCCCAATAGTTGCTCAAATATCGTCTGACCGAGTACCAAGCAAATCATCGCCACCAAACAGACCAATATCAGACGCTCGCTGTGATACATATGGCGAGCGATACGATTGGTTAGCGCACAAACTAACAGACCAAAGAAAGTCACTGGACCGACCAATGCGGTTGCCGTGGCGACCAATGCCGCAATGACCGTTAATAGTCCAAACGCTAGGTGTTGATAATTGATACCGAGGTTAATGGCTTGTGATTTGCCAAGCATCAATACGTCACATTGATAACGCCAGCGCCAGATAAACAGTGCGCTAATGGCACAGATAACAATGCTGATACCGAGCAGCTGCGGATTGACCGTATTAAATTGCGCGTAACTGGCAGATTGCACGACGACGAAATCATCAGGATTAATTAGCCGTGCAATCAGCGCCGATAAGCTGCGAAACAATACACCAAATATCACGCCGACCAATATTAGTCGCGTCAGATCCTGACTGCTTTTTGAAAACAGCAGCTTAAATAATAATAATGACGCGCCAAACATTAAAACAATTTCAAGGGTGAATTTGGCAAGAGGATTGATACTGGTAAAACTTATTGCGCCCAAAAAGAAAACCAACAGGCTTTGTAATAAAACGTATAGCGAGTCAAAGCCCAATAGTGATGGCGTCAGGATAGGGTTGTGGGTCAAGGTTTGAAATAATAAGGTCGATACGCCAATCGCATAACCGACCACCATTAACGCCAGTAACTTTTTACCTCGCAGTGGTAGCGTAAAGTCCCAATGGCCGTTGACATTGACTGTCAAAAATAGGATGGTTGAGATCAGCAATATGATAGCGGCAATGGATTTTGGGTGATTGACTATAAATGTCCAGAGTCGCGCAAGACAACTTTGTCCAAAAGTAGTTTTGTCGTTATTTTCTGAAGCACTGTTATCTATAGTGTTATTGGCTGTGGTGTTAGGCTTAGACGGTGAAAACATGCGTAAATCCTATAGTGCTAGGCTTATCTAATCAGACAAAACAACGATAAAATAGAGAGAAGAGGCAAAGAGGTTTGATCAGTTGTTATGAATAAAGAACTTTATGGCGAGTTATTTTATTGTTCAGCAGGCGCACGTAATAACAGCCATAAAAACAGTACCGTACCAACGACCCCAAAAACCGTCGCAACAGGCACTTCAAATGGATAGCGTATCGAGCGTCCAATAATATCGCACAATAGCACTGCCGAAGCGCCCAATAGTGCCACCGCTGGTAAGCTACGGCGCAATTTATCTCCCATCAATCGGCTGACGATATTAGGCACGACCAAACCAATAAAAGGAATCATTCCAACAGTTACAACGACAACCGCACTCATCATCGCCACCATGCCAACGCCAATCCACGTCACTTGTCGTTTGCTGATGCCTAAATTGAGCGCGATATTGTCACCCAAGCCGACGATGGTCAGCTTGTCAGCAATGATATACGCCAGCACGCACAATCCGCCTGTCAGCCATAGCAGCTCGTAACGACCTGCTAAGACGCCAGAGAAATCACCAAATTGCCAAACGCTGAGCATCTGTAACGATTCAGTTTGATAGGCGATAAAGGTCGTCACTGCCTCGATAATGCCACCGAAGACGATACCAATTAGCGGGATCATCAAAAAATCCGTCGGCGGAATGCGGTAGATCAGTAGCATAAACAGCATCATGCCAAATACCGCGGCGATGGTAGCCACACCCATTTTGACAATGAGCGCACTGGCTGGAAATAGCAGACTAACCACCAGTAATCCCAGTGCGGCGCTTTGAGTTGCACCGACCATCGATGGCTCAACGAAGCGGTTCTTGAGCACCACCTGAATAATTATTCCAGCAACTGCCATGGAAACACCGGTCAAGATAATAGCGATGGTACGCGGTAGGCGACTGACCAGTAGCAGTGAGCTGTCGGAGTTGGCGCTATGGTTGATAAGGCTGTGAAATATACCTGACCACGAAAAATCAGCCACACCAATTGATAAGCTTAATAACACCAAAAGCCCCATAATAATGAGGCTGCCCGTGTTGATGACCCACGGTGGTATAGAAGCACGGCGATTTTTAGAGCTTAGACCACGGCTTGCGCTTTTTTGCCAACTCGTTGATGCGGCTGGTAAAGTAGGGCGGGCTTTAACGCTGGTCTGCGCACGAGAGGAAAATAATGGCATATCAGCTACTGGCTTAAAGTGAGGGTTGGCAACTGACAGTGATGACAGTTGCCTAAAAACGAATGACGCTTATTTAACATGTTGCTTGTGTAGCATATTGCTTATTTAACGCATTATTTATTTAGCGTTAGCAAAAGCCTCTTTAATGGTCGTCAAATCCTGCATCCATTGATAATAACCGCCAAAGGCAAGGTATGAGTCTGGGCTAAGGTAAACCACTTGATTGTTACTCCATGCGTTGGTTTGCGCGACCAGTGGATTGTCCAATACGGCTTTGGCACCAGCACCATCTTCACCAATGGCGGCACTGCGATCGACGACGAATAACCAGTCTGGATTGGTTTTTTGTATGTATTCAAACGAGATTGGCTGACCGTGGCGTGCATCGGCGATTTGGTCATCTGCCATCGGAATATCTAGCACGGTATGGATAAAACCGTAGCGGGATTTGTCGCCGTAGGCAGATAGCTTATTGCCATTGACCATGACCACTAAGCCTTTACCTTTATCTTTGGTTAATGTTTTAGTCTCATCAATGAGCCCGTCGATATTGCCTTGCAGTTTCGCTGCCTGAGCACTCTTACCGAACAATGCACCCAAATCATGCAAACGCTGCTTGCTCGATTCATAGATATTTGCGGTATCAATCGTCATGTCGAGCGTTGGCGCAATACTAGACAGCGCATCATATTTTTCTGCCATGCGTGAGCCGACCAAGATAGCTTGCGGCTGCATCGCGTTCAACGCCTCAAGATCTGGCTCAAATACGGTGCCGACTGTTTTTGGTTCAGGCTGTGTCTTAGACTGTAAATTGTCTAATTTTAGACCGCTTGGCATACCATCGACAGCAACATCAAGCGCGGCCAAATCCTGCATCAACGTCATATCATAGACCACCAACGGCGATGGATTCATTGCCAAGTCGACATTACCTTTTACCGTGTCGACCGTGATTTTTTCAACAGAGACCGCATCGTTATTAGCGACATTCGAGGCATGATCTGCTGTTTGATTTTCAGTCTTAGCGTCAGCGGGCTCGGAGTCGTTAGATTCAGGTGAGCTACAACCTGTCACACTGATCGTAGCAACCAGAGCGGTCACCATGGCAGTCAGTAAAGGGCGTTTGAAAAAAGGAGTAGAGCGGTTAGGCAATAAAGTAATAGACATAAATAACTCGGTATATCAGCTGGTTGGACAAAGGATGTATCAAATAATCGGTCATATAAAAGTAAAAAGGACTTCATCGATGTGATGCTTCACACCATACAATGCTCGACGGTATTACTTTTGACGTTATGATTTTTTATGGGTTGTTTTTACGCTTAGCTATTGAGACGTTCAACATGCCTTAATATCTTGAGATTTTGTAATCTTAAAGATTCGCAGTCGATTAGGGGCTATGATAAATTAATTGAGACTCATTATCAATACAAATGATAATGGTTTTTATTACGTCACTTTATTTATGATTTGTGGCGGCCTTGGCAAAATAACTCTGTATAGCGATATTTGAGAAAGGATGGTCGAATGATTAAGTAGGTTTTGCTTATTAATAACGCTAAAAGATAGGCCGATTATTTGCCTAATAAGTAAAATTATTATAAATTTATTATTGATAATAATTATCGTTTGCATTATTATCTACGCCATTCTACCTCGGTTAATGAATATTAGGGTGTTATGAGTTCAACGGATTTAGACGCGCCACCACTTAAATTGATACTCGCAGCTATTATTATAGTGGTGGGCTTGCACGTGCTGACGGCAGTCGCATTGGTGGCGATCAAGACGCCTGAGATAAAAGTTGAACCAAAAAAAGACACACCACCTATCGAGATAGAGATGGTGACGTTACCTGTCAAAACAGCCGTCCCTGAAGTAGAAAAAGTTCAGGAAGTAAAGCCCAAAAAAGCAGCGCCTAAAACAGAGTCAAAACCTGAACCTAAAAAACAAGCACCGTCAAAACCTAAAGTAGCTCCAGTAGTGAAGGCTAAGCAAAATGCACCAGAAAAACCGGTGGTAAAAGCCAAAAAGGCTGATATAGCACCTGTCGTAAAAGTAGAAAAAAAGAAGCCTGATATTATTAAAAAAGAGGTGTCGAAAAAGCCAATAGTAGAATCGAAGGTGGATACCTCAATGGCTGATAGTCAACGTGAAGCTGAAGAACGACGTAAAATGCTAGCAGCAGAATCACAAAAGGCCGCTCAAGAAGCCCATGATAGAGCAGTGCAAGACGCTAAGAAAATAGCCGATGCCAAGGCTGCCCGAGAGGCTCAAGCCGAAGCGAATGCCAGAAAAGCAGCAGAAGACAAAGCGGCTAAAGATGCCGCGCAAAAAGCCGCAGCCGCTGCAAGTAATGAACCTGTGAGCTTTACTGCTAGTGCTGCAGACTGGGCATCAGCGCCAAACTTTAGCTTTCCTACTCGAGCCGCTCGTAGAGCATCTTCGGGTGATACATTCAAAGTGGTATTGATATTAAGAGTGAATAAGCAGGGCGGTATTGATAGTGCCCGCGTTGCTCAATCTTCAGGCAATTCAATAGTAGATAAAGAGGCGCAGCGTCAAGTAAGCTCTGGAAAATTCAGACCTTTTACTAAAAATGGCGTGCCAGTCGTCGGTAATGTCACATTACCTGTTACTTATAATGTGCCATAAATAAATGGTTATTAGTACCAAGCATCGGCGCAATCGCAAATAATCGAACAATGGTAATAAAATACAAAGGAGTCTGACATGGACTTTATGCAATACTGGCAAATCAGCGACATGGTGACAAAAACTTTGTTCTTTTTGTTGCTTGCTTTATCTATTCTTTCTTGGGTTACTGGCACCATTCGTGTGCTACAAAGCCGCAAATTGGCCGCCAATGTTGCAGATGATTTGAGTCAGCAGATTCAAGTAAAACAGGCTGAGATGATAGCAGCAGATGCCACTACTCGCCGTTTGGTTACTGAGCAGATCTTGCTCAAGCATATTGGTCGTTACCGTTTTGCCAGTGAGCGCGGCTTACCTATTCTTGGGACGACGGCAGCAATTGCGCCATTTATTGGTTTGTTTGGGACGGTATGGGGTATTTTTCATGCGCTACATAACATTGGCATGAGTGGGCAAGCAGGCTTGGGACAAGTAGCAGGGCCAGTCGGTGAGGCACTTATCATGACAGGTTTGGGGATCGCCGTGGCGATTCCAGCCGTGGTATTTTATAACCTTGCAGTGCGTATCAATCGCCGTGTGATGTATCACGCCAACGATAGAGCGCATGACTTATTGGCACGTTCTGCCG
Source organism: Psychrobacter immobilis (assembly GCF_904846065.1). NCBI lineage: Bacteria > Pseudomonadati > Pseudomonadota > Gammaproteobacteria > Moraxellales > Moraxellaceae > Psychrobacter > Psychrobacter immobilis. The sequence continues at coordinate 2,487,098 of NZ_CAJGZV010000001.1, read as the reverse complement.
AAATGGTCGTTACCCAGCAGCCGTTAACGGACAGCAAATCGACTGTTACCCAAGATCCATTAGCAAAGGGTATGCACTCAAACACAGCAGATGCTCAGCAAGTGACTCATTATCATAATTCAGCCGCGTCGCAGCCTTAACGACTATCCATTGATCGGGCAGTTCGTTAGGCGATAGTCAAGCGAGCTATATTGCGAATAACCAAATGTATTGAGAGTGATTATGGCATTTCAATTGGGTGATGATGACAGTCAAAGTATGAGTGAGATGAACCTCATTCCGCTTATCGACATCATGCTGGTATTGATGATTATATTTCTATTGACGGCGACCGTACTGAATCCGACAGTGCCACTAGAGCTGCCGAAGACCAGTGCTGCGTTAAATGAGGCGCCACCAGAGGCTATTCAAATTAGCATCGATAAAGACGCAGGGATATTTTGGGACAGCGATGCGATTAGCATGGAGGAGTTAGAGGCACGGTTACAACAGCAAAGTGCTGGAGGTAAAGACCCTTCTGTACAATTGCGTGCTGACAAAGACAGTAAATATGACACGGTCGCTCAAGTGCTAGCCGCTGCCAGTCAAGCAGGACTTACGAAGATAGCCTTTGTCAATGAATAAGGCGAGTCTATAAAAGACGTGATTATCATATGATGTTTGCTAGATAGCCAACCATCAAAAAGGTAGCTAATATAATAATAAAACAAAAATAATAAACTTTTCTCCAGCCTCAATGAGTACTTAAACCTCAAATTAAGTACTCATTGGGGTTTTCTTTTTACCAGCCATAGCCAAAGGGATGATAGCCGTAACCGAAGCGCCCAGGCCCGTAGCCAAACGGATAAGGCGAACGTAGGTAATCGAGATCACGTTGACGGATATAGTAGTAACGTCCTTGCGCGTAAGCTTCTTCTAGCTTTTCGATGCCTTCGAGCGGACAAACGGGCTGCCAGTCGTAGCCTTCGCGACCAAGTTTATAAGCATTGAGCTCGGTGCAGTAGCTTTTGAGACCTTGCTGTCGCCCTTGCTCCCATTGTATGCGGTTGGGCAGGGGACCACCTACCTTTGCGCAGCTATCAGCATAATGACCGAAATAAGCACCTGAACGCCCTTGTAAGCCATCAGCATAGCCGACTTCTTGCCAGTTGCTTTCCTGACATTGCTGCGGGGTAAGATTTTGCGTCGTTGCACAGCCTGATAGGGTAAATAATGCAGCGCCTACTAGCGAGAGGGTAAGCCCAGTTTTACTCATGAGTTTATGGACACATTTGCTCGCTAGTGAAGCGGTCGATGAGTTTCGCTTAAGAAGATAATTCATAATAAACCTGCGCGCGTTTAAAATTATGGTTTATCATAGCACTTTTTGATGATGACAAATTTTTGTATCTCGTTATTATGCTGTTTTTTATTCGAGTTAAGTGTTTGATCTATTAGCACATATAGCCAAGCCATCGAGATTCGAAAACGTGAGTGATTGGTGGTTATCAATTCATCATGCTTGATTTTTAACGGTTCGTGCTCATTATAAGCTTCTATATAGTAGCCAGTATTTAGATAATCATTCGTGAAACAGCCGCTCATTAGAACGCTACTGGTTAGAAAATGACTGGTTAAAAAGTGACTGCTCAAACAATCAATGATGGCTTTTTTATAGTTAGCTGGGCAATCACTGTCTTTGTTGTAGCCCGTTGTATAGATAGTAGCGGTTTTATTTTTTAGTACATTTTCATTTATCCAAAAGGCCGGACCATCATGGGAACATTCATTGGCGTTATCATTGTACTATTTGTATTAGGGAGTATGATGGCGCTCAAACCTAACGGTATCGATCAGCGTTTGGATAAGCTGCGCATGACCGCGCGTCGCTTACAATTGAATCCAAAGCTGGTGAGCTGCCCTGATTGGATCAAAGGTAAAGACAACGAATATGGGCGTGGAATGTTAGGTCAATACTGTTTAGTGTTAGATAATGTGCAGCTGCCGCACACGCGCTATCAAGTGATTGATGGGCAATGGAGACCAGATAGTAGTTTTGTCGATACAAGCAAAGATGATGTTAAGCTCACGATTCCAAGTGCGATTCGTGCTAATAACAGCACTAATAATACGATTATCAAGAAGACCAATTTTAGCTTGGATAAAGCGCCGCTAGACTTGCCAATCAGTATTGAGCCGTTTGTTAAAGGTTTGCTGACTAAGGCCAATAGTATCGTGATTTATTGGGAAGATATCGCTTATGTGCGTCCTTCATCCAATCCCGCTTATCAGCAAAAATTGATTGAAGCAGATTTGTTGGTGCTCAAAAAACAGCTTGAACAATGGGCGTCAGAGATGCAAAAGCGCCTATAAAACGGCTACAAGGTAGAAAATAATTTTTTAATCTCCATTTATAAGCAATATGCAAGCACTTTTGGCAAACTCTCAGTCATTTACAGTTGACAGTGTAATGCTTAGCAGTGTAACGTCTTTATAACTGACTCTTTATCTTATGGTTATTGTTTGTTTTATAAACGTTTTTTTTAAGCAGCTATTACTATAATGATTCACCGCGCTACTATAACTCACAATTATAAATTGCCATGCTGCTGTATTTATTCTTACTTTTAATTTACTCATATAATAATGGTGTCGTCACATATGGCAAAAACCGCAACCAAAAAAAGTCCAGCGCCCGCTGCTGGTAATCCCAAAGGCAGTCCAAAGGGCAAGTCTTTGGTGATTGTAGAATCACCTGCCAAGGCAAAAACAATCAATAAATACCTTGGCGATGACTTTATCGTGCGCTCCAGTATTGGTCATGTCCGTGATCTGCCGGTTGGCGCAAGCAAAAGTGCAAAAAAACCAACAACGACTAAAAAAGATGACAGTCTAAGCAAAGAAGAAAAAACCCAGCAAGCCTTGGTACGGCGCATGGGCGTCGATCCAGAACATGACTGGGCAGCAGTTTATGAAGTATTACCAAATAAAACTAAGGTCATTAAAGAGCTTAAAGCCTTAGCTAAAGACGCTGACAAAATCTATCTAGCAACGGATATGGATAGAGAAGGGGAAGCGATTGCGTGGCATCTTAAAGAAGTCATCGGCGGCGCTGACAGTAAGTATGAGCGTGTGGTTTTTAACGAGATTACCAAGTCTGCTATTCAAAATGCCTTTAAGCAGCCGTCCAAACTTGATATCGACCGTGTCAATGCTCAGCAAGCACGGCGCTTTTTAGACCGTGTCGTTGGCTTTATGGTATCGCCGCTGCTGTGGCAAAAGGTTGCTCGCGGTCTCTCTGCAGGTCGCGTCCAGTCCGTTGCTATGCGTCTGGTCGTAGAAAGAGAACATGAAATTCGCGCCTTTATACCAGAAGAGTATTGGCAAATTCATGCCGATACTCACGTTGCCAGTAGCAAAAAGGACGCTGAGCAAATTGCGATTCGCTTAGAGGCGACCAAGCAAGGCAGCAAAACGCTTAAGCTCGTTAATAAAGAGCAGACAGATAAAGTTTTAGAAACTCTTAACTCAAGTGACTTTATCGTCAAAGAGCGTGAAGAGAAGCCAACGCAATCGCGTCCGAGTGCGCCATTTATCACCTCGACATTGCAGCAAGCAGCCAGCACGCGCTTGGGTTTTTCAGTTAAAAAGACCATGATTTTGGCACAGCGCTTATACGAAGCGGGTCATATTACTTATATGCGTACCGATTCGACTTTCTTATCTGGTGATGCACTTGCTGCGGTACGTGGCTATATCGAAGACAGCTATGGCGCAAAATACGTACCAGAAAAGCCAAATTTCTACGGCAACAAACAAGGCGCACAAGAGGCGCATGAGGCGATTCGTCCTTCTAACGTCAATATGAAGTCAACGCAGCTTAAAGGGGTTGAGCGTGATGCCATCCGCTTGTACGAGCTGATTTGGCGTCAGTTTGTCGCTTGTCAGATGCTGCCAGCAAAATACTTGTCAGTGAATCTATTCGTCGCTGCCAATGATGTCGAGTTAAAAGCACGTGGTCGTACGTTAGTATTTGATGGTTACACCAAGATTATGCCACCAGCAAAAACTGACGATACCTTATTACCGGACGTGAAAAAAGGCGATAAATTAATACTAGATAAGCTCGATCCGAGTCAGCATTTTACCAAGCCGCCACCGCGCTATACCGAGGCAAGTTTGGTGAAAGAGCTTGAGAAAAAAGGCATCGGTCGTCCATCAACTTATGCGTCTATCATCTCGACCATTCAAGATCGCGGCTATGTGAAGCTTGAAAATAAGCGCCTGTTTGCTGAAAAAATGGGTGATATCGTCACCGACAGACTAACCGCAAGCTTCCCAGATTTGATGGATTATACCTTTACCGCCGCGCTAGAAGACAAGCTTGACCATGTCGCAGAAGGTGATACAGATTGGAAAGATGTCCTCGATAATTTCTATGGCGACTTCAAAACAACGCTTGATCGCGCCAAAGAAAAAGACGGTATGCGTCCAAATGATCCAACTGACGTACCAGACGTGCATTGCGATCTTTGCGATCGTCCAATGCAATTACGTACTGGCTCAACGGGTGTATTCTTAGGTTGTACTGGCTATAATTTACCGCCAAAAGAGCGCTGTAAAGGCACTAAGAATTTAATGCCCGTCGAAGCTTTTGCCAATCTTGATGAGGCAGAAGGCGATGATGAAGCGGCAGAAGTTCGCGATTTGATGGAGAAAAAGCGTTGCCCGAAATGTAGCACGGCAATGAATGGTTATATCGTCGATGGCGGTCTGAAACTGCATGTGTGTGGTAACAATCCTGATTGTGATGGTTATGTCTTAGAAGAAGGCAAGTTCGAAGTGCCTGGCTCTGATTCTCCAACCATTGACTGTAATAAGTGCGATGGACAAATGGAGCTAAAGACGGGACGTTTTGGTCCTTACTTCGCTTGTCAGCAATGTGATAATACGCGTAAAGTGCTAAAAACAGGCGAAGCCGCACCGCCGCGCATGGATCCTATTCATCTGCCAGAGCTGAAATCAACCAAGCACGATGATTACTTTATCTTGCGTGAAGGGGCAGCTGGGATGTTCTTGGCGGCGTCTAAATTCCCGAAAGTACGCGAGACACGCGCACCAAAGCTGGCTGAGCTACGCGAAATCAAAGATAAAATGGAAGATAAATTCCAGTATCTTTTTGAAGGTCCAGATGAAGATCCAGATGGTAATCCAACTATTCTACGCTGGTCACGTAAGAAGAAGGAGCAATATATTGGCTCTGAGAAAAACGGTAAGGCCACACGTTGGGGTGTGTATTGGCGTAATGGCAAATGGGTAGAGGAGTAAGTCTGTCTTACTTTTACCATCAATCGCTTTAAACAATAAAAAGACCTCTTAGAATCTAAGAGGTTTTTTTGTGCTATTCATATTTGTGATATCAATAACAGCTAAGTTCAGATGCTATTAGTTCTTTTCGATGATACCGCAAGCAACGCGGTCGCCTGCATTACCAGCTGGTTGGCTAGTATAGTCGTCAGCACCGCTATGTACAATAAAGGCTAGACGATTAACGCTATATTTACCAGCATCAGCGACAGAGATTTTTTTATTCACATAGTTAATAGTAGCCACGCCATCTGCATTGGCAGTGAGGTTAGGCAAGTCTCCAGCATGACCATTCATATCATCAGGATTAGAGTGAGGCTTATTGTCAGGATTAAAGTGACCACCTGCCGCTTTACCCATATCAGCACAGCTACCTGTTTCGTGAATGTGTAATGATACTGTCTTGCCCGGCTGCAAATTCATCAGCTTACCGTAGACTTGTACGCCGCCATCAACTGGACGTAAGAATACTTGACCCACTTCATTTTTATTACCAGCGACTGCATTAATAGTAGATTTTAAGGCAGGTTGGCTAAGTGGATTGCCAGTTTGCATTTGACCTTCGACGGTTTGGCAACCCGTCATTACTAACGCTGAACCACATAATAGGGCACTTGCAAGCATCGTCTTATTCATTATTATCTCCATTTATATTTAATATTTAGTTATTTTTGATAAAAAGCTAACTCTTGAATGTTTATAGGTAAGTATCTTTTGATTTCTATAAACATTCGTTAATGTCGTCATCAGTATAGCTAAGGATTAGATATAGTTATTCATCAAATGCGCAACAATCGGTTAATAAATGTAAGTATCGTATGGGTTTGAAAATTGTTTACGGTATTTTCTTTACTTCGTTTTGCCATACTAAAGTTTCGCCAGTTTCCATTGTTTGCAATAAATTATAGCGAGGCATATCAGTCTGATCGTCTGCTGTTGGCGATATTGATTGTGAAGGTTGCAAACTCAAACTAAGAGTGCTCTGGCTATTACTAATAAGCTTAGCAAGCTCGCCCTCAATTCTATTACCAGTAACACCGCAGCCCATGAGCGTTTGTGGTCCCGAGCCAACTAGCAATGTATAATCTTTCATCAAAATATAAGGACCACCGATACCATTGCAGCTAGAACTAAAAAATGCGTATTGACTATCGTCATACCCTCTAAGTTTTAGCGACACTGGAAACTCTGGATGATAAAAATGACCAATAGACTCTCGAGATATTACCTGCCCTTTGTCATTAACAGTATTACGAACGGCGCTAACCAGCCGCCAGTCATAGTGCTCTAATAATGCCTTATCAATAGGGAGTCCAGTCGGTTCTTTAAATGTCCTAGGCGTACCATCAAATGTTAACGTATTGCCATTTTCGATTTTAACGACCAAGTTTTTCGATGTCATTTGAGTATTAACGAGTTTGCTTTTTGCGACTGATAATAGCTCAATATCTAACTTAATAATATTATTATCGTTAGGAAATAACTTTTTGATATTTGTATTACTTACTTTGTTTTCAGGAGCAGTTTTGCAGGTCGAGGGTCTTTCTCTGAGCTCGCTACCGTACTCAAAAGGCGGTGCGGACATCCAGACGAATTTGATAGCAAAATGTTGGCAGCCTTGAAACAAGCTTAACGAACTGGGCGCTACTGCTAAAGTAATCGGTGTATCATTACTTATATTAATAAAGTTACTTTGCTGATCTTTTACTTGTATTAACTTCCACTCATAATTACTTGCCCATTGAAGGGTATTTGCTTCAGTGGCTGTTTCGTTAGCTACCACTACAATTTTTTCTTCCAGCTTTTCAGTTTTTATGATGGGCTGATATGATACTAGGGTAGAAGTGCTAGAGCCAGTCACCATTGAGTTAGTAGGTATAGAGTTATCTTTTGCAATATTGGACTGACAGCCTGCTAATACTGCTGGAAACAAAACAACAAGCAATAAGGATAGAGTTAAGCGGTTTAAAATCAGGTGGTTTAACATTATAGCTATTACCAAATAAACATTTGTTTAAAATATAGCACAGAGTTTTAACCAGATTGTTTTTTTATTTTTGCCAAAAAAAGCCGCCCATCGTTATGATGAGCGGCTTTTTGATTTATAAGACTGGATTAGTAACTAATCAGATTAGTTATGCAGTGCTTTCCCTGCAGTTTTATCGACCGTTACTTTCGCAGGCTTAAGCGGAACTGGCATACTGACCAAGGCAACTTTTAATATCTCATCAATCGTTGCCACTGGCTGAATGGTCAGGCCCGCTTTAACGTTATCAGGGATATCGGCCAAGTCACGCTCATTAGTCGCTGGAATCAACACATGCTTGATACCGCCTCGATGAGCAGCTAGTAACTTCTCTTTGAGACCGCCGATACGCAGGATTTTACCACGTAAGGTTATCTCACCTGTCATGGCGATATCTGGGCGAATGGCAATGCCCGTTAAGGCAGAGACCAGCGCTGTCGTTAGCGCACCACCAGCAGAGGGACCGTCTTTCGGGGTCGCACCTTCTGGCATATGCACGTGGACATCCGTGGTTTTAAAGGTCTCATAATCGATACCTAAGCTATCACCGCGAGCACGTACCACGCTCATGGCAGCGCGAATCGACTCTTTCATCACATCGCCGAGTGAACCCGTAAAGCTGAGCTCGCCTTTACCTTTCATCGCGACGGCTTCGATAGTTAATAACTCACCACCAACTTGTGTCCAAGCAAGACCCGTAATACGACCAATCTCAGGCTCCTCTTCTGCTAGACCGTAGTCGTACTGATGGACGCCTAGATAGTCATCGATGTTTTTGTCATCGACCACAATTAGCTGACGTTCTGCTTTCTTCGGAGCACGTGCGCCATGGGTTTCAACCGAACCGCGAACGACTTTACGGCAGATTTTATTGACTTCACGCTCAAGGTTACGCACACCAGCTTCACGCGTATAGCTACGCACGATGCTATGTAATGCCGCTTCAACAATCTCAATTTCGCCTTCTTTGAGACCGTTATTCTTAATGGCTTTTGGCACCAAGTATTTCTGCGCGATGTTGACCTTTTCTTCTTCGGTATAACCCGGTAGACGAATGACTTCCATCCGGTCAAGCAGGGCAGGCGGGATATCCATGCTGTTGGCAGTACAGATAAACATCACTTGCGATAAATCTAAATCCATATCTAAATAATGGTCGTTAAAAGTATCGTTCTGTGAGGGATCTAACACTTCAAGCAATGCTGAGGCTGGATCACCGCGGAAGTCTTGCGCCATTTTATCGATTTCATCTAACAAAAACAGCGGGTTTTTAACTTCAACTTTGGCCAGCGATTGAACAATTTTACCCGGCATCGCGCCGATATAAGTACGGCGATGACCACGGATTTCCGCTTCATCACGCACGCCGCCAAGCGCCATACGTACAAATTTACGACCAGTCGCACGGGCAATCGACTCACCCAACGAGGTTTTACCAACACCTGGAGGACCGACTAAACAAAGAATCGGACCGCGGAGTTTTTTCACACGTGATTGTACGGCGAGGTATTCTAAGATGCGATCTTTCACATCTTGCAAGCCGTAATGATCTTCGTCCAATACCGTTTTTGCTTTTTCTAAATTGATGGAAACCTTGGTTGTGGCATTCCACGGTGTGTCCAAAATCCATTCAATATAGTTGCGCACCACTGACGATTCACTCGAGGCAGGTGGCATCATTTTGAGCTTTTTCAGCTCTTGATCCGCTTTTTTGCGCACATCTTCTGGCAAGTCGGCATCTTCTAGACGCTGCTCTAGCTCAGCCACATCATCTTCGCCATCGAACGCACCATCATTCATATCTGACAGCTCATTTTTAATGGCTTTCATCTTCTCGTTTAAGAAGTATTCGCGCTGATTGTCTTCCATTTGCTGACGGACGGCTTCTTGGATATCTTGCTCGATATTTTGTTCAGCACTCTGCTTAACCAAATATTCGGTTAAAGTATTGATATGGGTTTTAAGGTCATCATTTTCTAAGAATGATTGCTTAATATCTAAATCCATCGACACACGGGTCGAGATGAAATAAACCAGCTCAAGCAAGTCATCGATACGTTTTGCCACACGAGTCAGTTCGCGAGCATTACGCAGACGCGCATCGGCATAGCTTTCAAACAATGTGGTTAATGCTTGAATCGTGTTTTTCTGCTGGCTCTCATCCATACTGACATCAAGGTCAGCACGCTCAAAGCTTGCCATCAATAATGTGTCGTGATTTTCTATATTATCGACACGGGCACGATATTGACCTTCGATCAATACTTTGATGCAATTCTCATCACTGTCATGCGGCATGGTACTGACGATGCGACACACCGTACCGTATTGATACAAGTTATCTTGATCGATGTCTTCAGTCAGCGAGTCTTTTTGTGCCACGACCAAGACTTTATTACCATACTCAGCCTGTGCCAATTCAACGGCCTTTACCGATGGCTCACGACCGACGAACAAGGCAATCTGCATGTGCGGATAAACGACGACGTCGCGCAATGCCAGTAGTGGTAAATAGTTTTCTGTACCGTCACCTTTTATACTATCGTCTTTTGCGTCATCGTTTTCAATAGTGTTGTCCTTGTCGTCACTATCTTTATCATCACTATCTTCAACGCGATCAGCTGTTATAGCTGTATCACCTGTCGTATCGTCAGGCGCGTTGTCTCGCTCCTGATCATCAGCAATAGTAGATGAAACGTCGACATCGATGTCGATATTGTCTTGGGCAATTTTATGTTCACTCATATATTCTTCCTCGTTCACCAGACTTGTAAAGTCAAGTTCGTGGTTCATGTTTAGATAAATGGTGCTCACCGATAAAATTGCAAGGCTTGTAGGCAAAGTCACACGCTTATCTGCGCAAAATAGTTATATCTATCTAAAGACTGCGAGTCATATTGTTATTCATAATTTTAAATATTAGCTGAAATTCAATGTATACAGAGCATGGGTAAGAAGTCGTAGCTAACACCTATTGGGTTCTGTGCGTAGGATTTGTGTGCAAAATAAGGTAAACTGACGCGCGTCTTAAACGGTGGTTTTAGCGTCAAGCGGTTTAGAGGCGAGGGTGATATCCATCGCCCATGAGATATTAATAGGTCTTAATCAGGCTATAGCAGACAGAATAAGAGGCAATATATGACCATCAATGCGGTACTGCTGGCAGTCGTCATCATGCTAGGGCTGTCTTTGGCGCGTGTACACGTGGTACTCAGCTTATTAATCGGTGCGCTGGCAGGCGGACTCATCGCTGGTTTGGGAATGACCGATACTTTGAATGCCTTTCAAGAAGGTATCCGAAATGGCGCACAAATTGCGCTGTCATATGCGCTACTTGGTGCTTTTGCAGTGGCGATTGCGCATTCAGGATTGCCACAGTCATTGGCAGGGGCGGTGATCAAACGCATTGATGCGGGCGGCCCAAGTATAAAAGCAGGTGGCATGATTAAATACATGCTGTTTGCAGGTTTAATCACTATGAGCTGCTTTAGCCAAAACTTAATTCCTATTCATATTGCCTTTATTCCATTGCTAGTACCGCCATTATTACTCGCTTTCAATCGCATGCACATCGATAGACGTTTAATTGCTTGTCTACTGACTTTTGGTCTTGTGACTACTTACATGTTTATTCCGTATGGCTTTGGCGATATTTATCTCAATCAAATCATGCTGAAAAACGTCGGTGAAGCAGGCATTGATATCAGTAACATCTCAGTTACCAAAGCCATGGCAATTCCGGCTTTGGGTATGTTTGTAGGCTTGCTCGTCGCCGTATTTATCAGCTACCGTAAACCGCGCCAGTATCAGCAGCTAGCAATTGATAAAGCTGCGCATGATGAGGTGTTAGAGGGTGACGCGTTAAGCAAAACCGCGGCTGGTGCGCAAACACAAAGCAAGATGAAAACGTTGGTGGCGCTTGCCGCGATTGTGACGGCATTTGTGGTGCAGATGTATACCGACTCACTTTTGCTTGGCTCAATGTTTGGCTTTGGCGTCTTTATGGCGACGGGCGTCGTTAAATGGAGTGAAGCCGATACAGTCTTTAATGACGGTATAAAGCTGATGGCGATGATTGGCTTTATTATGATTACCGCGCAAGGCTTTGCCGAAGTGATGAAAGCAACTGAGCAGATTCAGCCATTAGTTGATGGTGCCGCGTCATTATTCGCAGGTAATAAAGCGATAGCGGCATTTATTATGCTGTTAATTGGTTTAATTGTGACGATGGGTATTGGTTCGTCATTCTCGACCATTCCTATTTTGGCCGCGATTTATGTGCCGCTATGTATCTCGTTAGGGTTTTCGCCATTGGCAACCGTGGCGATTATTGGTACGGCTGGCGCGTTGGGCGATGCAGGTTCTCCAGCATCAGATTCGACTCTTGGACCCACTTCTGGTCTAAATATCGACGGTCAGCATGACCATATCAAGGACAGTGTGGTGCCGACATTCTTGCATTACAACATTCCATTATTGGTATTTGGTTGGATTGCAGCGATGGTGTTGTAAGGTTGTAAAACACCTAAGTTATAAGATAATGAAAAAAAGACGCTTTTCTAAGCGTCTTTTTGGTTTTCAAAAAATTATTTAATTAGGAAAAATCTTAAGAAACCAATGTTATCTCTTCATTGTGTGAGCCTTGTTTAAAGTCTCTTATCCCTTTAGATAGAAGGTATAGAAAAAATAACTCAATCACAGGATCATAAATCCGCTCTAGTTTTAGATTGCCATTACTGTAGTCTATGATTGATAAACCAAATAAAACTAGCAAAATTAATAAGACTATAGGAGAAATTATGGCAATAAAGCGGTGAAAAAATATATTATTAGGCTGCCTTATTCGTTTTATTTCAATATAAGTTGTCAATGCAAAGGTATAAAATGCAACTAACGCAAAAGAAAAACTTCTCAGCTCGGCAATATCAAAATCATTGTAATCATAAATATAAGCAGCTGGTGTGAGAAACAACATAATTACCCAAAAGTAAAAGCAGACTTGTAATGAAGCGGGTGACATGAACTCTTTTTTTGCTTTATTCATGGTAGATTGAACCAGTGTTGTAATGATAATTATTTACAGTAATTGTATTTCATAATTTAAAAATAAACAATAGTCCATATCATGTAATATATCAAGAGGTTACTAATATAGTGGCTTTTCAATTGACCAGTTGGTTATTTCTTAGTTATCTGTACTTTTATCAAAATCTTTAATCTCACCATTCAGACTATTCAAAAACTCATCGCTTTGCGCCAGCAGTTTATTCAGACGCTCTTCATTGACTAGCCGTGTCATCTCCTCAGAGCTAAAAGGTTGCTCTTGACTATAGTAACGCAACTCTCTAGCGTCCTCGTTACCTAACGTTTGCAAATACTCATCTACATTATCAGCGCTAGAGTTAGTATCCATCGCTTGCTTATCATCTTTCATCAAAACCACCTTATGCCGCTTGGGGTAATTAAGCCATCTAGTGGCACATCCCACGGTTGCCGCTGTAATTGTTCGACCACTTGGAAATCATAACACCAGCCTATCTTTAACGGTTTTTTTGCCCCTGATCGATAGCTGTTACCAAGCGTCGTATCATAAAAGCCGCCACCCATGCCCATACGATTGCCGTTGAGATCTACTGCTACGAGCGGACAGATAATGACGTCTAACTCTTGTGCCCATAGCAACCGGCGATGATGGTTTTGTTTCATACCTAAGCTGTGAATACGTGTCGGTATGTTGACCAGCTTTGATTGATAAATAGGTACAAAGCGCAGGTGTTTATCGATGTTTCCTTTACCATCAAGACCGAGCGAACCAACGACCGGCAAGTAAGGAAAATAGCCTACGCGTTGACACCAGTCCAATATCGGCTGAGTGGGCAGCTCTCCAAAGCCATCGTAATATAAGCCAATACGCGCACGCGGAGGCAAGCGCTGCTGCAACTTGCGTAAATGTAAGCTTGACATGCGCGCGTATTGTCTGCGCTCGCCATCCGTTAGCTTACGACGTTGGCGGGTAAATTGCCGTCTCGGCGGATTGCTAACTGTGGCTTCTTTTGACTCAGAATTTTTTAACTCAGGATGCATAGATATACTATCCAATAATGTATTAAATTGATGGTGACTGGTACTTTTAGACAGCCGCAATGGCTATTTGTGAATATTCAACACGCCCTAGTCATGCTATCATAACGCCACTTTACAGCGTATTTTCCTTTATGTGCAGCGTGTGTTGCACTTTTTTCGAAGCAGCTATACAACAAACCATCAAAGAGGGTAGTTATGTCGACACAGAATCAGGCAACTCGTACCGAAAAAGATACCATGGGCAACGTGGAAGTCCCAGCTGACGCTTATTGGGGTGCGCAAACTCAGCGTAGCCGTGAGAACTTTAAAATCGGTGGCGAGACGTTGCCACGTCCGATGATTGAAGCAATGGCATTAGTTAAAAAAGCCGCTGCGATTACCAACGCCAGCCTTGAGCGTATCGAAGGCGATAAGCGCGATTTAATCGTGCAAGCAGCAGATGAAGTCATCAATGGCGGTCTAACGGATCAGTTTCCATTAGTCGTATGGCAGACGGGTTCTGGTACGCAGTCAAACATGAACATGAACGAAGTACTAGCCAACCGTGCCAACGAAATTGCTGGTTCTGAGCGCGGTAGCTACGCGCCGATTCACCCAAATGACCATGTCAACCATGCACAGTCTACCAATGACAGCTTCCCAACGGCGATTCGTGTAGCTGCTGCTCGTCAAATCAACAGCTTGCTTATCCCAGCGGTAAAAGCACTACGCGACACGCTAGATGCCAAAGCCAAAGAGTTTGATAGCATCGTCAAAATTGGTCGTACGCATTTACAAGACGCCACACCTTTGACCCTAGGTCAAGAGTTTAGCGGCTATGTCAGCCAACTTGACCATTCATTGGTGCGTATTGATAACGCTTTACAAGGTCTATATGAATTGCCATTAGGTGGTACGGCAGTTGGTACGGGTTTAAATGCTCATCCTGATTATGCGGTAAAATCAGCTGAGCAATTATCAACATTGACTGGTCTACCGTTTGTCACGTCACCGAATAAATTTGAAGCATTAGCCGCTCGTGATGCCGAAGTATTTGCTTCTGGTGCACTCAAAACTTTAGCAGGTAGCTTAAACAAAATCGCTAACGACGTCCGTTGGTTGGCATCAGGCCCTCGTTGTGGTCTTGGCGAGTTGACGATTCCAGAGAACGAGCCAGGCTCTTCTATCATGCCGGGTAAAGTAAACCCGACCCAATCAGAAGCAATGACCATGGTTGTCGCTCAAGTGATGGGTAACGATGTCACTATCAGCATGGCAGGCGCTTCAGGTAACTTTGAGCTAAACGTTTACAAGCCAGTGATTGCGTTCAATCTATTGCAATCTATCAAGCTGCTTGGTGATGCGTGCAATAGCTTTAATGAAAATTGTGCGGTAGGTATCGAGCCAGTAAAAGATAAAATTGATGACTTCTTACATAATTCATTGATGCTAGTGACTGCATTGAACCGTCATGTCGGTTATGAGAATGCGGCGAAAATCGCTAAAACTGCGTATAAAGAAAATAAGACTTTGAAGCAAGTGGCGGTTGAGCTAGAGCTATTAACTGAAGCTCAGTTTGATGAGTGGGTAATTCCTGCTGATATGGTACATCCTAAGTAGGCTATTAAAGACTTCTTAGAATAGTAAAAAGACCTTGTCGTGATGCAAGGTCTTTTTTTTGTTTTCAATTTTGGATCTGATACTACTTTTAGCTATTAATTGTTTCATTTGCTATAGAGATAATATGATTTACTTATTATCATATTAAATTTACTCTCAATATCAAAATTACATTCAATGAGGCAAAAAATGGCTTCCAATAAGAACCAACATTATGTACCTCAGTGCTATTTAAAAAAATTCTCTACTGATGAATCAAAAGCAGCTATTTGTCTCTATAATCTGAACAAAAAGAAACTAATAAAAAATGCACCTATAAAGAACCAGTGTTCAAAAAATTACTTCTATGGTGAAGATCTAGCTTTAGAGAAGGCGTTACAGCCGATTGAAGGGCAGTTCTCTGAAATAGTTCGCAATCTTGAAAATATAAATTACGTTCTAACAGACAAAGACAAGCTATTTCTCATAGAATTTTGGCTACTTCAACGTGCAAGAACCGAGGAGTTTTCTAAGTCTACTGCTGAATCAACTGAACAAGATATAAAAACTTTGCTTTCTATTGACATTAAAATGGAAGTTAAAGAAGTTGTTCACAAAGTAATGCAATCGATCTTAAAAGATATGCATTTAATCCATGACTTAAAGGTTTGTATTTTAAAGAACAATACTAAAACTGATTTCATAACCTCAGACCATCCAGCAGTACTCACAAATCGATGGTATTTTCTCAATAAAAAAGTGCAATTTAGATCTTTTGGATTACAGTCAGCAGGAGGACTATTTATTTTACCTCTTACTCCTAGAATTCTTATGTTGGCCTATGATAAAGATGTTTATAGTATTGCCAATATAAAAGGGTGGGTTCAGCTTAAAAATAGGCATGATATAGATGCTTTTAACTATCTTCAGTTACTGAATTGTCGAGCTAATATATACACAGCAAATCCTGATAGTGCCCTATACCTAGAGAGTCTTCATAACAAAGTGGAGTATTCAAAATCTTTGCAAGGTCATAAAACAGAGTTTTACATTTCAGATAATTCTGACGGTAAGATAAAAGATGAAAATCGAATTGATGTTTCTGAAATTAAGGTAAATCAAAAATTCTTCAAAGTCTCTCAAACTGTTTACGCTGCACCACCAATATGGCCTAGAGTAATAAATTGGAAGCCAAATGGATTTATAATGACAAATGACACGTATGATGATTTTGTTCGTCAAGCAGTAGTAAAAAAAATAGGGCGAAGTGATTTTTATAAAATGTCGATCCGCGAAAGCTAGCTAGAGTCAGTAAAAGTAATTTTATTCAAACAACTAAACTAAACCTCTCTGATTTCTTAAAAACTCAAAATATGTGTTGATCTAAACTACCTACAAAAAAGCCGAGCAAAATGCTCAGCTTTTTATGTCAATCCCTCAAAAATCTAAAACTTATACAGCAAACCAAGCGTGGAAGTTGACTCAGTACGCGAGTCAACCATTGGGCTATCGTATTGTTCATTCGGCAAATAGCTTAAGCTTTGATTGGCAAACAATGCCCAACGTTCATTGAAATCATAGTTGGCACTAATGTTAACGTAAGGATTTAAGCTCGAATTGGACTTATAAGCGGCGACTCCTGTTTCCGCTGACTCTTTTTCACTGACGCCATAATAGTATTCATTATAGTCAGCATCGTTGTATTCAAAGCCAATGCTTGGATAGACTGTTAGCTTGTCTTTTGTAATTCTAGCAAGATACGTCAAACGAGCTGTGTTACCACCACTGCGATCTAAAACATCAGTCGCGATTTGAGCACGGAAACCACCGACGGGCGTGCGGCGCAAATAAGTCAGACCAGCAGCGACTGATGCTTCACGCTCATCAAGACCTTGTAATGCGCCTCTAGCATCATCAGGATCGAAATCGTTGCCAGCGAGCTGAGCATAAGCCGACAGCTGATTTTTGCCATCATTAATAATATAAGCACCCGCTTGGGCGCCACGCACATAGAATCTATTGTTGTCATAAAACGCGCCCGGCAACACACGTACATCGAGGCTTTCTTCCATATCGTAGGCTGAGTTGACGGCTATGACGTTGACACCCACGCTTAATACAGCGTCTTGGTCAGTAGGTAAGTTGTCCTTAAAAAGTGCAGCATTGGACATATTGGCGACACTAAATAACGCGGTAGCCGTTAATGCGCTAAGCATGACGCGCGTAGAAATATGAGGTAGCGCTACAGGTTTAAACATAATAAAGTCTCGTGAATGGATGAAATAATTGGGGGCAATTGTGTATAGTCAAGGAATTTTAGAATCGCTACAAGGCGACCGACCGCAGATAGTACACTGAGTACATCTAGGGCAGGTAACACCGTAGCGGTTTAAAAGTGCTCTGACTTATAGCAAGAAGCGAGTAAGGAAAACCTAACCAGTCAGCTGTTATCATGAACTATTTAGCAATGATAAATAACTATGAAGGTTTACTCAATGGTTTTTAATACTTGTAGTATTTGATCATGAATATCTTGCCACCACCAAATAAAGCCAATGCTAATCAGTAGCATCATTATCCATGGTAGTAATTGCCAAATAAAGATAGATTTGGTCGCTGTTTCTTGTTCACTAAGGTGGCTGTGATTAGCATGAGTATTTAAGTGTGAGTTTACAGCAGAGTCGGGGTGGAAACTGCTGTTATTGTCAAAACCGACATTATTAAAGTGCTCATTATTAGCAGAAGAGTCAGTATCGCTGCTTACTGGAAAATTGATATAAGTCGTTCGATAACGGTCTTCATAAGTAGCTGGGTTAGGCGTATTCTGTAACGCTATTGTCATACGCTGACGGTAGGCGACTGCGAACGCCAGTGCAATCACTAAGCCAGTCACCGCGCCGCCGATATGCCCTGCATTATCGATACCCGGTACGGCGAAACCATAAACAAGGTTGATGCCCATGATAAATATCAAGCTTTTAAGATTGAGTACCATCCCATTGACCGATATTTTAAACAGTGCGGCTATTAATAGTGCTGCGCCGATACCCATGATGCCACCTGACGCCCCAGCCGATAGACCCGGTTGACCAGTTCCTTCTACAATACTGTGCCACGTGACATAGTTATTCAGTAAGTTGCCCCCGATCGCCGCCAGTAAAAACAATGCCAAAAACTTGGCTGAGCCAAACATCGGCTCGGCAATCTGCCCAAAGAAATACATGGCAAATCCATTAAACAATAAATGCATCAAGCCGATGTGTAAAAAGGCACTGCTGACCAAGCGCCACGGCTCATCACCCATGGTAAATGGCAATGCATTGGCACCCCATTTTAAGAGCGCCTCAGTCGATGGATTATTGGCATCGACGCCTGTCAGTACTTGCATGATGAATAACCCAATAAAGCTGGCTAGTAACAGCGTGGTGACAGGGGCTGTTTTTAATAATTGTTGAATGGTCATAAAGGTGAGATATCATTAGAATGTTATAAATAGAGTATAAAGGGTATGGTCAAATAATGTCATACATCTGCATGACATTATGATTTAACGACTAGTACTCTTAAACGACTAGTACTCTTAAACGATTAGTGCCCTTAATAGTGGATCGTTTTAACGACCGTTTTAATGACATGTTTAACGATTAGCAACTTTGAGGTTCTCATAAATGCCTTTTACCAATATATCAGTGGTGACATTATTGATATCAGTGTGACCACAGAATGCCATCGATAGATCGCATTCTTTATGGATGATTTCCAGTGCACGGCGCACGCCATCTTTGCCATAAGCGCCCAGACCATAAAGAAAAGCGCGACCAATCATCGTGCCTTTTGCACCCAATGCGCGCGCTTTTAGCACATCCTGACCCGAGCGAATGCCGCTGTCTAACCACACCTCGATACCGCTATTTTCAGCCTGCACTGCTTGTACGATATCAGATAGGGCAGATATGGAAGAGAGGGCGCCATCTAATTGACGACCACCGTGGTTTGAGACGACCAGTGCATCGGCACCGCTACGAGCAGCCATAATGGCATCTTCAGGTTCCATGATACCTTTAATAATTAATTTACCGCCCCACATATCTTTGATGCGTGCCACGTCATCCCAGCTCAAGCGCGGATCAAATTGCTCTTCCGTCCAAGCGGTGAGAGAAGATAAGTCATCCACTCCTTTCGCATGACCGACGATGTTGCCAAAGCTATGACGTTTGGTGCCCAGCATATTCATACACCACTGCGGCTTGGTCATCAAGTTGACGATATTGGCAAGTGTAGGTCTAGGCGGTGCAGACAAGCCATTTTTGATGTCCTTATGGCGCTGTCCCAGCACTTGTAAATCCGCGGTAAGAATCAACGCCGAACAATTGGCATCTTTCGCCCGCTGAATCAAATTGGCCACATAGTCATGATCGCGCATCACATATAGCTGAAACCAAAAGGGCTTGCTGGTATGGGTGGCGATATCTTCGATAGAGCAGATACTCATGGTCGATAGCGAAAACGGTATGCCGAATTTTTCTGCTGCCCGCGCGGCATGAATCTCACCATCCGCCCACATCATACCGGTAAAGCCAGTGGGCGCGATGGCGACGGGCATTTTTACTTCTTCACCAATCATCTGGGTTGCCAGACTGCGATTGTCCATATTGACCAATACCCGCTGGCGTAATTTGATACGGTCAAAGTCGGTTTCATTGCTACGATAAGTCGTCTCAGTCCATGAGCCTGAATCGACATAATCATAAAACATACGCGGTACTTTACGTTCGGCAACGCGGCGCAGGTCTTCAATTTCAGTAATTTTGCTCAAATTTTTCATTATGTTCTCACTACATCGTTTTTTTATTGTTGGTTTGCTATGTATGATTGTATGAAAAGTTGCTGTAAATCCATGACTGAAAATGGATAGTTTAATCGTGTTGATGGTGTCAAAATCACCGGAATAGTGGTGGCAAATTCCATCATCAATGGTTCATCGAAATGAGCGATATCGACCTGTTGATAGGCAATCGGCTGTACAGCTTGAAATTGAGTCAGCACTTGCTTCGCGATGTCGCACAAATGACAGCCAGACGTTCCAAGTAACCACCATTTATCATTATTTTCAGCATGACCAAGATTGGGGTTTGCAGCAACCATACGTTCCCGTAAGGCTTTTATATTATTATCATCGTACATATTTATTCTCTTGTCTTAATACTTGGGCGTGTCCTCAATTCAATCGATTACTTTCTAAATGGGCTAAAAATAGCTAAATTTTGCCAAACATCGTCAAATAGCTTCTTAATATCTCGATATTATGTGCGCTATTTTCCTTGTTTGACGGCAATTTATCTCATTTTTATCACCATTTTTAAAATGAGGACACGCCCTTGTCACAAAGTTTCGGTTTTTAGGACTTCGATTGCCAGCATAAATACCGCCTGATCTTGTTTACGTAGACTCTATGGCATGATAAAGAAGTGGGGTAAATAATGACAGCGATTGTGAGATTAGGTAAGATGACCTGCTGTTTTTAATTACTGGCTCTTCAGCTCATCTTATCTTATTACCTTTTCAATCACTTGGATATCGCGCATGGCAAGTTTTGGCAAATTTTTCAAACGATTATTGATGGCAATCATGCTATTGGTCGTTGCATTTCATGTATTAGTCGCTGGGCTACTATTAATTTGGAAAACGCAGCCGATTAATAACAGCATGTTTATGCTGACTCATCGTTTGACGGGTGGTACTGTCACCCAGACTTGGGCGGAATATGATGCCATCGCAAAATCTGCCAAACAAGCCGCGATAGTGAGTGAGGATTCGACATTTAGTCAGCACAATGGTTTTGATTTTAAAGGCATTGAGGCGGCACGTAAGAAAAATGAAGAGACGGGTAAGATGTCCGCTGGTGGCTCGACGATTACCCAGCAGCTAGCAAAAAACTTATTTTTGACCTCGCATCGCTCGTATGTTCGTAAAATTGAGGAAGCGATTATCACTGTCATGATTGAGACATTATGGGACAAGCAGCGTATCTTGACCGCTTATCTCAATGTGGCAGAGTTTGGCAATGGTATTTATGGTATCGAAGCAGCAGCTCAGCACTACTTTGATAAATCTGCGGCCAAGCTGAACCGTGATGAATCAGCCTTACTTATCGCTATGTTGACCAATCCAAAATACTACGAAGACAATCAGGGTGATAGACGTTTACGCAATAAACAACGTATTATCAAAAAGCGCATGAGCAATGCGGTGTTACCACAATCAGCTTAATGGATTGTACCTATGACCATTTAATAAATAGCGCCGTGTTTTTGAATGATAGTTTTAAGTGACGGTTTTAAGTGATAGTTTTGAATGGCAGTTTCGAGTAGTAATGAATGAAGAAAGAACCCTGATAAATTTCTTAGTGAAAAAGCGATTATAAAAGACAATTGGTATTGAAGATGATGGCGTATCGATAACGCAAAGGAGTAGTGACGTGATGGATGTGAATAATAAGCAGGACACTGATAGCAATAATACGGTGATAGCAGTTGATAATAAAAGCCATACAGAGAGCCGCAATGACCATTTAACTGAGGTTGCATGGCAGCGTTCAGAAGACGGCAGCTATTCACCCAGCAGTTATATCAATCGCGACTTGTCTTTATTACAGTTTCATTTACGTGTCTTAGCGCAGGCGGCAAGTCCTCGTCATCCGCTACTTGAGCGCTTGTTTTTCTTGATTATTTTCTCATCGAATATCGATGAGTTTTTTGAGATTCGTGTCGCAGGCATTATGCAAAAGCTCAATATGGGTGATGTCTCGACCAGTGTTCATGGCATGCGTCCCAGTGAAGTGCTGAATGAGATATCTACCGTAATGCACGACGCCATCACTGAGCAATATCGTATTCTCAATGAAGATATCTTACCAGCACTGGCGCTTGAAGATATTCGTTATCTAAAACGCGATGAGCTAAATGCTGAGCAGTCGGCATGGATGAAGCGCTACTTCACTGAGCAAGTATCGCCAGTGTTGACACCGATTAGCATCGATCCGGCGCATCCGTTTCCGCGTTTGGTCAATAAGAGCTTAAACTTCATCGCTACTTTAGAAGGTAAAGATGCCTTTGGTCGTGATATCAATCTAGCGATTGTGCCCGCACCGCGCAGTTTGCCGCGCGTGATTCGCCTGCCTGATGAGCTGACAGGTGGCAAAGAACACCACGTCATGCTCTCAGCTATTATTCATGAGCATATCGGTGAGCTGTTCCCTGGGATGAGTGTGACGGGCTGCCATCAGTTTAGACTGACGCGCAATGCCGATTTAGATTTGGCTGATGATGTTGAAGATATTGCTAAGGCTCTGGAGGGCGAGCTAGAAAACCGCCGCTTCGGTGATAAAGTGCGGCTAGAAGTCACAACCGATTGTCCAACGCCTATCAGTGATTATTTGCTCAATGAGTTTGAGCTGCATGACAATCAGCTGTACCGCGTCAATGGTCCTGTCAACTTAACGCGCTTATTGTTTGATTTCAATATTCCAGCGCTGCGCTATCAGCCCTTTACCCATGTGGTGCCAAAAGAGTTCCGTCGTGAGATGGATAAGCTGGACAAAGCAACCAGTATGTTTGCCGCCATGCGTAAAAGCGATGTGCTGGTGCACCATCCTTTTCATGCATTTTCACCGATTATCAATCTGCTTTGGCAAGCGGCGAGCGATCCAAAAGTGTTAGCGATTAAGCAGACATTGTACCGCTCAGGCACCAATTCAGAAATCGTTAAAGCATTGGCTGCTGCTGCTCGTAATGGCAAAGAAGTCACTGCCGTCATCGAGCTGCGTGCGCGTTTCGATGAAGCCTCTAATATCGCCGTCGCCAATTATTTGCAAGAAGCGGGTGCGGTCGTTGTTTACGGGATTGTCGGCTATAAAACCCACGCCAAGCTGATGCTCATTGTGCGCCGTGAGGATGATCGAATCCGCCGCTATGTGCATTTAGGGACGGGCAACTATCATGCCGCCAATGCCAAAGTTTATACCGATTATGGTTTATTTAGCGCAGATCCTGATATCTCAGAGGATGTACATAATATATTTCAAGAGCTGACGGGAATGGGCAAGCCTGCCAATCTCAAAAAGCTGCTGCATGCGCCTTTTACCTTGCATGATAAATTGATAAGCTTTATCGATGATGAAATTGCTCATGCAAAAGCCGGCAAGCGCGCTCATATTATCGTTAAGGTTAACGCTTTAACTGAACGTCGATTGATTAGCAAGTTATACGATGCCTCGCAAGCAGGCGTCAAAATCGAGCTCATTTTACGCTCCATGTGTTGTTTGCGTCCGCAAGTAAAAGGTCTGTCAGAAAACATTACCGTACGCTCTGTTATTGGGCGTTTTTTAGAGCATACGCGTGTTTATTATTTCTATAATAATGGCGACGAGCGCTTATATTGTGGTAGTGCAGACTGGATGGATCGTAATTTATTCCATCGCGTCGAAGTGGCGTTTCCAATCCAAGATAAAAAACTGTTCAAACAAGTATATCAAGACGGTTTACTTAACTATCTGAAAGACAATACACAAGCGTGGATACTTAGCGGTGATGGTGTTTGGCAGCAGCTGCAACCAGCCGCAGATAAAACGCCGCATACTGCTCAAGAGTATTTATTAAAAGTGATTAATGGCGTTGATGCATCAAGCTAGCTTAATATTTCAACGACATCTTCAAAGCGGTAAAGACGTCTTTACAATCAATAAATATCAAGCAAAAAACCAAGTATAGAGTACTTTCTATGCTTGGTTTTTTTTGGATAAACGATTTGTCTAAGTTACAAACTGTCTTGTAACCTCACATTTATTCACATATTGATACGGCAGCACACTGGTGCAGTCCATTATCTCATCCTTATAATCAAGGTCAGCCCTCACGCTATTATTAAACTGATTTGATGGTTTAATAAACAATTAGCACTCTAGTAATTCATGCAAAATTGCTCGTATTACTATCATTGATCGTATTACGAAAAAGAGCAGGGACTGCCTAAATCAACGAATTATAAAAATAGGAAACATCTTATGAGCAATACCGATAATGACACATCAGATATCAAAAAAGCTGCTGAGCAAGCAGACAGTCAGCAAATTGCGCGAAATCTTGAAGACAATAAAGCGGTCGATGCGCCTGAAGCATTAAGTAAAGATGAGCAAACCTCTTTTATTGAAGATGATTTGCGTACTGATAAATGATAAATAAACTGTGACATGAATATTCGGATTAACTTATTTTATCTATTAATGACATATTGATGCGAGGGAATTGCAATGCCAAATAATACTCATCTAAATCACGAAGAAGCGGTACCAGTTCGTGATCCAGCCGCCTTACACCCAGACAATGCACAAGACAGTTATGAAGGTCGTAAGCACGAACCTAATATCGATGGTCCACAACAAGAGTCGCAAGAAACCGACGAGATATATGTTGACCCTCGTAAAGAAGAGAATTTACCCGCTGGTGGCAAGAACGTCGCAGATTTGAATGCTTATGATTTGAGCCAAGAAGGCAATGAATAGTATGAATTGCTGGCTAGGTTGAGTTGGGTATTAAATTAAGCTCACCATTTGCTAAACCGCCATCAAAAATTTAAGCACATTAAGCAGTTGCCAAAACACGAATAACAATAATAAGGATATAGCCATGCAAACCAATGATCCGGCACTCACTAAGACACGCATCAGTGAAAATCATGACTCAACCAATAGTCATGATTCTGCTAATAGCTTCTCTAGTAGTCCTACTTCTAATGACAAGGAGCATAGTGATACTGATACTGATAGTGGCATTGAAAAGAACATCACTGAAAATAAAGGAACGGATACTTTCAAAGAAGGCGTCGTCCACTCAGAGCATGTCAATGATAATGACAACCCCGCACGTCAGCCTGATCGTCGAGACCAAGAAGGTAATGCCTTTGATGATGGCGTGAATGAGCATACGATGGTTAGCGAGACATCCAAAAGCGAAGGTATTAGCAACATGAATCGTTATGCAAATATCGACAATGCCCAAACACGAGTGTTAAATCTTGATGAAAAAGATTAATTACAGATTTTTTTATCTTTATAGAATGACTATTATGATAATAAGGAGTAATGATGAATACGCCAGATGACAAGGCTATCAACCAAAAAAACCATCAGTTAAGAGATGCGAACGATAACCATGGCATCGTACCTGATGATGCGCTACAAAAAGTCAATCCAGCAGCGGCAGCAAGGGCAACCGATGATCACGATCCTCATCATGTTGCGAAGGATAGCAAACAGTATGACAGCTCATTAATGAAAGATAATAAATAACCATTCATTTTGCTATAACGAAGTTCAAATAAAAGGCTAATAAGTGAAGCAGCAGACCAGAGGATGAAGCTTGGTTAGTTACTTCACTTATTATCTGTATAATTTTTATTGTATAAGAGAGTATCTAATCGAAAATGATACCTAATATGATGTATTTAAGCAGGTGTACCGCTATGAAAGCGTAGCTCATGATCTGGGCTAGAAATCAGTTCTGCTTCTACTTCTTTAAAAAATGCGACGCGCTCATCAATATCATCCTCAGACAGTGATTGAGCCAAGGCTAAATAATCCTCAAAGTGACGACTCTCTGACTTAAGTAAGTAGCGATAATACTTTGCCAAACGTTCGTCGTCGATGACCTCAGCAAGGGCGGCAAAACGTTCACAAGAGCGTGCTTCGATAAATGCGCCAATTATCAATACATCAACCATCGCTGCTGGCTCATAAGTACGTTTGTGTTTTAACATGCCTTTGGCATAACGTCCAGCACTCAGATATTTCCACGCCTGACCACGGTCATTCATAATACCTAAGACCTGCTCATAATGAAGCATTTCTTCACGTGTCAATTGCGCCAATTTACGCTGCAAATCATAAGAAAACTCATAGCGGAATATGAGATTCATGGCAGTGCCAGCGGCCTTTTTTTCGCAATTGGCATGATCTTGAATAATCAGCGGTACATTCGCAATCGCCGCATCAACCCAAGCTTGCGTTGTGCGTGCACCCAAAAAATTATAAACAGCAGATAGGTCAACCTTGATCGGGGTGCGTAGCTTTGCGATATCGACATCGTCCTCTTCTATGTCGTCCTTCGCCATACGAGGTTCTTTTATATTGCTGTCGTTCATAACTTTGTCGTTACTGTTCTTGACTCTTATATCTTCTTTATTCATAGTTTTTGCCATAATCGAACGTTTAAAAGGTCTTTTTTTAATATTAAATAGATAACGGTTAAGCATAAATCCGTGGGGTAATGATTACTGACAGTTTGTCTATGCTATATCAGGTACTAATCAATGAGTACTAATAAAACCTCTTAGCGCCTGTGTCATATAGGTTATCATTATTATACAACCTCAGTATTTATCTAATGAATGATGTTTTCTTGTTTATTTCTTTATTTGATAGTAGGATGATATTTTGCTTAAGCACTATTTTGTCTTACTATGGATGTATCGCCATATTGTGTTGTCGCAGTGGTGATGCTTGCCAATGTTATGCAGTTGAAACCGTTTACAGTAGGTGCAAGGCAACCGAGCTCAAATCGTACACTGAGTACATTAAGCAAGGTTGATACCATCATCCGTTGTAAATGCTTTGACCATGCTAATGGCTAAAGCGGCAAAAATATAGGTTAATAGCATAGCATAAATAGTTAATTCGCTAATCACCACAAGCTTGTATGATATATCAGTAGGTTTGCTTAGTATTTCATCTAAATTTGGAATAGATGTCTAAGACCGACAATGTGTAATCATTGCGGTAGCAACTTCGTATTCACACCCCTCACGAACAGATAAGGATAACAACATGAGCCAGTCTTCTAACGCCAATCGTATTCGAAAAGGCATTCTTGCCATCGACCAGCAATTGTATGACTTTATTGAAAACGAAGTGCTGCCGAAAGTCGGTGTTGATTCAGACAGTTATTGGTCAGGTTTTGAAAAAGTCATTAAAGAGTTTACGCCGCGCAATAAAGCATTGCTCGCAACTCGTGACAAGATTCAAGCGCAGATTGACCAGTGGCACCTGCAACATCCTGCCAAAGACGGCAACATTGATTATCCTGCTTACAAAGCATTCTTACAAGAGATTGGCTATCTGTTGCCAGAAGGCGATGATTTTAAAGTTAGCACAGAAAATGTCGATGACGAGATTGCTCATATTGCAGGCCCGCAGTTGGTCGTACCAGTACGTAATGCGCGCTACGCATTGAACGCGACCAACGCTCGTTGGGGCAGTTTGTATGATGCTTTATATGGTACTGACGTTATCAGTGACGAAAATGGTCAAGAAGCAAAAGGTGGTTACAACCCAACTCGCGGTGCTGCTGTCGTTGCTTATGCCAAACAATTCCTAGATGAAAACTTTGCCTTGGTGTCAGGTTCATATAACGATGCGACCGGCTTTAAAGTGGTCGAGGGTAAGCTTAAAATTGTCCAAGGTGATAGCAATACTGAGCTAAAAGATGCCGAAAAATTCGTTGGTTTCGTCGGTGATGCAGAAAGCCCAACGCGTATTTTATTAAAAAACAATGGTTTGCATGCAGAGATTCAAATAGATGCCAATCATCCAGTCGGTAAAGACGACCCTGCACATATCAAAGATGTGCTGCTAGAGTCAGCTATTACGGCAATTCAAGACTGTGAAGACTCAATCGCTGCCGTCGATGCAGAAGAAAAAGTGGAAGTGTATCGCAATTGGCTTGGTCTCATGAGTGGTGACTTGCTAGAAACCTTTGAAAAAGGTGGAAAAACCCGCACACGTCAGCAAAATCCAGATCGTGAATACACCACCCCAGATGGTGGTAAGCTTATCCTGCCAGGTCGTTCGTTATTGCTGATTCGTAACGTCGGTCACCTCATGCAAAACCCTGCAATATTGGTCGACTTGGGTGATGGTCAAGAACAAATATTTGAAGGCTTGATGGATGGCTTGATTACACCACTATTGACGCTCAATGACCTTAAAGGTAAGAATGCGCTATCGAATTCACGTAAAGGTTCAATGTATATCGTTAAGCCAAAAATGCATGGTCCTGAAGAAGTCAAAATGGCCAACGATTTATTCAACGCAGTAGAAGACTTATTAGGCTTAAAGCGTAATACCATCAAAATCGGTATCATGGATGAAGAGCGCCGTATGACGGTCAACTTGAAAGAAGCCATCCGTCAAGCGAAAGAGCGTGTCATTTTCATCAACACAGGGTTCTTAGATCGTACTGGTGATGAGATGCATACCAGCATGAATGCAGGTCCATTTGTACCTAAGGGTGAGATGAAGTCACAAGCATGGCAGCCAGCCTACGAGCAGTGGAACGTTGATATCGGTTTAGAGACTGGTCTACAGGGTGTTGCTCAGATTGGTAAAGGCATGTGGGCGAAGCCTGACGAGATGAAAGAGATGATGGACACCAAAGCTGCACATCCTAAGTCTGGAGCCAGTACAGCATGGGTACCGTCACCAACAGGGGCAACTTTACACAGCATGCACTATCATCAAGTGAGTGTTGCTGACGTTCAAGACAGTCTAAAATCACGTGAGCGTGCCAGTCTAGACGACATTTTAACCATTCCATTAGCAAAAAATATCAACTGGACTGATGAAGAGAAGCAGCAAGAGCTAGACAATAATGCTCAGGGCATCTTAGGATATGTTGTGCGTTGGGTAAATCAAGGCGTTGGTTGTTCTAAAGTACCGGATATCAATGATGTGGGTCTGATGGAAGACCGTGCGACCTTACGTATCTCAAGTCAACACATTGCCAACTGGTTGCATCACGATGTCGTGAGCGAGCAGCAAGTGATGGATACGATGAAGCGTATGGCAAAAGTGGTTGATGAGCAAAATGCAGGCGATAGCGACTATCAGACGATGGCAGATAACTTTGACCACTCTTATGCATTCAAAGCGGCTTGTGATTTGGTATTTAAAGGTCGCGAGCAGCCAAGTGGCTATACTGAGCCATTATTACATCAGGCACGTCTTGATCTAAAAGCAGGCTGCTAATATTGCGCAGGTTAATATTAGAATATGGCATACTTGACATTCTATTATAATACTGTCATGACTGACTAAGCTTCTTCTTGGTTTTTATACTTAATAAGGAGTCTGTAATAGCCATTGACTAAGGTTGTAGTCTGGAAACAAGAGCAGTGAAAATACCTTTTTGCTGCTCTACTATAGCAATTTTCCGATCTCAATTGTGACTGTCAGTATGTCATAAATCACATTTATTATTTTTTATTAGCCCTACTTGTTAATGAACAAGTAGGGCTTTATGTTTGCTAATCAAATGGTATTGATTACGCTAGTTTCAAGTTCTTGGTAATTATATTAATCAATAATATCTTTATCTATTTGAGCGGATAGGGATTTTTTTACAATGACCTACATTCTATAGTAGATATGGCATTCAACAAATACTGGGTTTAAAAATCTAAAAAAAATGTTGCAAATTATGTCAAAGTTGTTATGCTTGTATTCGAAGTATGAGTTTGGTAACGGATGTTACGCAACGGAGCGATAAAGACCTAAGATTACATGGCAGTTACTTTTTAATCGCAGTTATGTAAGTCATTGTTTTTTTCATCTTACTGTAATAGAACTTCGCCACACTTGTTTCTGACTAATCTCGGTAGCCAGTTACACATTATATCTTTGAGGATTTGTGACGATACCATTATGAGCACCAGCTAATCATAGCTAGCTTATTACTAAAATTGTAAAGTGGAGATACCCCATGAAAAAACTACTTTTAGCTACAGCAGTTGCTGCCTTATCTGTATCTGCAGCCAATGCAGCACCGACTATCTATGGTAAAGCTTTTGTAGCTGCTGATTATATCGATGTTGATTTTGATGGTCGTGCTGTTGCTGACAACAGCAAGGTTAATTATGGTGAAGATCAAGTAGAGATTAATTCTCATGCTTCACGTCTAGGTTTTAAGGGCTCTGAAGCCATGACTACCAATACTGATGTTATCTATCAGTTAGAGTACGGCACAAGTGTCACTGGTGATAACGCTACTTTTACTAACCGTGATACATTCCTTGGTTTAAACAACAAGCAGTTCGGTGAGTTCCGTGCTGGTAAAAACCAATCAACGCTAGCTCGTATTGATAACGTTGTTGTGAACCAAGGTTACTGGGATAACCTAGGTCAAACTGAAAACGAAAGTGAAACAGTTGCAGCATTAAATATGGCTGACAGTAATCGTCTTGCAAGCTCAATCATTTGGACTGCACCTAAGTACAATGGTCTACCGTTACAACTGTCTGCAATGTACAGCTCTAATGATGTAGATGGTGATAACTCTGATGACGCAGGTTTCGGCGTTGCAATGATGTTTGACCAAGGTACTGGCTTCACTGCTGGTGTGGCTTATGACAAAGACCAAAACATCAATGGTGATATAATCCGTGGTACTGCTACTGTAGATCTAGCCAAGTTTATGGCAGCACCTGTAATGCTAGGCGCGCTATATCAAGTAGCTGACTATAATGGTTCTTCTGATAAAGAGAAAGGTTTCGTTATTAGTGGCGAGATGGGGTTAACTAACTTTGCCCGTCCAGCGTCTGTATACGCACAGTACAACAATACTACTAACTTAAATGGTTTTGATAACTCTGATTCAGATCAAATCGTTGTTGGTGGTAAATACTTCTATAAAGACAATATCATTGCTCATGCCTATGCAGGCTTAAATAAAGCTGATAATGTTAACTATAGATATAACACTAATATTAAAGATATTTATAACGATGATATCATGGCTGACGCAAGAGGCGATGCAGAAGTATTGGTAGTTGGTACTGGTCTAGAATACAAGTTCTAATCTAAGCATTAGAATCTGATTATAAAAACTCATCCTTCGGGGTGAGTTTTTTTTGTTATATCCTTTTTGAGTGGGTAGTGCGTTATAATAGCTAAGTACTAAAACTTGAATGTTTCAAAGAGTTTGTGCTTTTGCCCTATATTTTTTGACGTATTTTTAGTAAAATCCTTCTTTACCAATTACCGACAGAGTACTATGACCAAGTTTATATTTGTGACCGGTGGGGTAGTGTCCTCACTAGGAAAAGGTATCACCGCAGCCTCTCTTGCAGCGGTCTTAGAAGCCCGTGGCGTGACCGTTACGATGACCAAGATGGATCCGTACATCAACGTCGATCCAGGTACGATGAGCCCATTCCAGCATGGCGAAGTATTCGTCACCGAAGATGGTGCAGAGACTGATTTAGATTTGGGTTACTATGAGCGCTTCTTACGCCATTCAAAAATGAGTAAGAGCAATAACTTTACTAGTGGTCGTATCTATCAAAACGTTCTAAATAAAGAGCGCCGTGGTGAATATCTTGGTGGTACAGTACAAGTTATTCCACATATCACTGATGAAATTAAGAGTAAAATCTTAGCCAGTGGTGAAGGTTATGATATCGCCATTATTGAGATTGGCGGTACCGTTGGTGACATCGAATCGTTACCATTTATGGAAGCCGTCCGCCAAATGCAAGTAGAGCTTGGTCGCAATAGAGCCATGCTGATGCATTTGACGCTCGTACCTTATATTGCTAGTGCAGGCGAAACTAAAACCAAACCAACGCAGCATTCAGTAAAAGAGCTACGTTCTATCGGTTTGCAGCCTGATATATTGATTTGCCGCTCTGATCACCACATCTCGCAAGACAACCGTCGCAAAATAGCGCTGTTCACCAATGTGGAAGAGCGTGCGGTTATTATGTGTGAAGATGCGCAAAGTATTTATCAGATTCCACGCACGCTTCATGAGCAGGATCTTGATGATTTGATCTGTGAGCGTTTTGGTTTAGATGTACCAGAAGCAGATTTAAGTGATTGGGACAAAGTGGTTGAAGCGCAGCTTAATCCTGAAATGAGTCTTACGGTAGCGATGGTTGGTAAATACGTCGAGTTACCTGATGCTTATAAATCGATCAACGAAGCACTGCTGCATGCTGGCATCACTCATAAAGCCGATGTCAAAATTGACTATGTTGATGCTGAGCGTCTAGAAGACGATGACAGCCTATTGGCGCAGCTACACAATGCCGATGCCATCCTAGTACCGGGTGGTTTTGGTGAGCGTGGTACCAATGGTAAGATAAAAGCCATCACTTATGCTCGTGAAAACAACGTGCCATATTTAGGTATTTGCCTTGGTATGCAGCTAGCAGTGATTGAGTACGCGCGTAATGTACTCAAAATCGATGCCAACTCTTCTGAGTTTGATCGCAAAACGGCAGAGCCTATCATTGGTCTCATCACTGAGTGGTTAGATGAGCGCGGCGAATTACAGATTCGTAGCGATGACTCTGACCTTGGCGGCACCATGCGTCTAGGCGCGCAGCAAGCCGAATTGGTTGCTGGTAGCAAGCTTAGCCAAATCTATGGCGCCAAAAATATCACTGAGCGTCATCGTCATCGTTATGAGATGAACAATCGCTATATCGAGCCATTAGAGCAAGCAGGCATGACCATATCTGGTTATTCTGCCAAGCAGCATCTAGTAGAATCGGTCGAGATTGCTGATCATCCTTGGTTTGTCGCCGTACAGTTCCATCCTGAATTTACCAGCTCGCCACGCGGTGGTCATCCACTGTTCAACAGCTTTGTAAAAGCGGCTAAGAACTATAACGAAAACAAATAATCGTTAACGTATAAAAACTTACATGTATAAAAAAGACTGATCTTCGGATTGGTCTTTTTTTGCGTTTAATTTTATGACTGTGGCTATGAATGAGATTGTTTTTAAGCAATAAAAATGACAATTTTTCTAATGGTTGGTCAGCAATTACGCTTAACCCCTTTTTTTACTGAGTCTATCGGTTACAATATGGGATAGAAATATTAATAACAATAAAGAGGGTAACGACTTAATGGAACATTTATCAATGGCGCAATCACATGTCAAACTTACTACGCCAAATGGCAATACTCTTAATATCGGCAACGACCAGCCATTTGTGTTGTTCGGTGGTATGAATGTCTTAGAATCAAAGGAATTGGCCTTCGAGATTGCAGAGCAATATGTCGAAATATGTCAGCGTTTGGGCATTGGCTATGTCTTCAAAGCCAGTTTTGATAAAGCCAACCGTTCAAGCCTGCACTCGTATCGAGGCCCTGGATTAGAGCAGGGTATTGATTGGCTGGGGCAAATCAAAGAAAAATTCCAAGTTCCTATTATCACGGATGTACATGAGCCGTATCAAGCGGCACCCGTTGCTGAAGTCGCAGATATCATCCAACTACCTGCATTCTTATCACGTCAGACAGATTTGGTACATGCGATGGCGAAGACAGATGCGATTATTAACATCAAAAAAGCACAGTTTTTAGCGCCGCATGAGATGCGTCATATCGTTAACAAATGCCTTGAAGGTGGTAACGATAAGTTAATTCTTTGTGAGCGCGGCAGTGCCTTTGGTTACAATAATTTGGTCGTTGATATGCTTGGTTTTGATACCATGAAGCAGATGGATATCCCTGTATTTTTTGATGTGACGCATAGTTTACAGCAGCCAGGCAGCCGTAGCGATAGTGCGGGCGGACGCCGTGAACAAATCACAACATTGGCACGAGCAGGGATGGCGACAGGACTGGCAGGGTTATTTTTAGAAGCGCATCCAAATCCAGAAACTGCAAAATGCGATGGTCCGTGTGCGCTACGTATGAGCCAATTAGAGCCGTTTTTGCGTCAGTTGAAGCAAATTGATGATTTGGTTAAAGGCTTTGAGGTGTTAGATACCCATTAATGTATTCACAGACAATAAGAGGCTGAGATCATGGCGATGCAAACAGCAACAGTCAGTATCGAAAATATCGATGATGATGAAGGATTAAAGAGTGTGATGACAGCGCTGAAAAATATCACAGGGGTGACGGCCATCGAGCTTGATCCTGATAATAATGTTGCCACCATACGTTATGAAGATACAGACACCAGTATCCATGCGTTTACGGCGGCAATCAGTACTGTCGATTATGTGACCCAGCCGTTTCCTCTTGATGCACCGCAAAACCCACGTCATGATGATTAGACGTTATTCTAAAATAAGCGCTATTGTCTGTCACTTAGGCATAAATTCACGGTTCTATTATTTACAGTTCCATTATTTACGGTTCTATTATTTACAGTTCCATTATTTACGGTTCTATTAATAAAGTGATAACCAAAGAGTCTTGTTGTTAACCGTGATAGGGCTTAAGCTGGTTAAGTGCTATTTTTATAAGGTCATAAAAAATAGCCGTCTTAAAAAGACAATTATAAAAGCAATTCTTTAATAAAAGTATTTACCTATAAAAACTCAGTTACAAAAATAAGGAGCCTCTCATGGCAAACCAAACACGTATTATTAAAATTGATGGCATGACTTGCGGTGGCTGTGTGGCCAGTGTTCATAACGCCACTGCCGATATCGATGGCTTAGACGATATCAGTATTGAGCTGGCAGATAATCAAGCGACGGTTACTTTTGATGATAGCAAAACCAGTGTAGAGACAATTGCTGCTGCTATCGACGATGCAGGCTTTGATGCCACTATTGCCAATGCTTAACCTGCTTCATTTGTATTAAAAAACCGGCTATCAAGGCTGGTTTTTTAATGGTTAAAAATTATTGATAGTAGCGTACTCATTATTCAGTTCGACCATACCAATATCAAATTTAAAAGTGTGCTATTTGTTTGACTTAGATATTCCATCCACTGAGTTGCTGTCCTAGCTCAGACGACTTTATAACGCCATAACGCATAAACGCCATACCGAGTTTTATTTATGAATGATACTACCCAAACCGACAATCATAACGCCTACGATGTAAAAACTGATATCCAATCCAATACGCCGCTCGCGCCGCAGCGTGCACACTTGCAGCTAGCAATTGAGGGGATGACGTGTCAAGCCTGCGCCTCGCGAATTGAGAAGGTGCTCAACAAAAAGCCGTCGGTATACGAGGTGAGTGTAAACTTCGCTGGCGAGACTGCGAATGTTGATTATAATCCGACCCAGACAACGCCTGAACAAGTAACAGAATGGGTAAATAAAACAGGCTTCGTTGCCAATTTGCAGGCGGCCGATAGTTTGTTTGCAAAAACAGATGAAGATACCGCGACTCAGTACCCATGGCGCTTGATTGGGTTATGGGTTTGTTTGGTGCCGTTTTTAGTTGGTATGGCAGGTATGCTCGTTGGTCAGGGTATGGCGTGGATGCCGCCGATTTGGACTCAGTTTATATTAGCGACCATTGTACAGTTTGGATTTGCTTTACCATTTTACAAAAGCGCTTGGGCGTCGATTAAAGGTGGTCTTGCTAATATGGACGTGCTAGTCGTCATCGGTACCGTGACTATTTGGGCGTATTCAACTTATCTGTGGCTGACCCATGGCGATGGCACTTTAAACAGTTTGCTGCAAAGTGGTCATGCTGGTGGTCACGGTGCGGATGGCAGTCCTGCGGTGTATTTTGAAGCAGGCGTCATGGTCATTGCTTTTGTGCGTACGGGTAAGTATCTAGAAGAGCGTACTAAGAAACACAGCCTCAATAGTATCGATTTATTATTGTCTTTAACGCCCGATGAAGTCGAACAGCAGCAGCCTAATGGTGATTTTCATAATGTTGCTCTTAAAGACGTGCAAGTTGGTGATATTTTGCGTGCTAAACAAGGCAGCCGAGTTGCAACCGATGGGGTGGTTATCGATGGTGCTGGCTGGTGTGTCGAGAGTCACTTAACGGGTGAGTCGGTACCGCTCAAAAAAGAAGTGGGAAATAAATTATTGGCAGGGGCGTTGGTTGAAAATGGCAGCTTGTTATACCGCGTCAGTGCTAAAGGTAGTGATACAAAGCTTGGTGATATGGTACAAGCCCTCAGCGATGCCCAAGGCTCAAAAGCCAATTTAGCCCGTCTTGCCGATAGAGTGACGGCGGTATTCGTCCCAGTCGTCGTTGCCATTGCGCTTATCACCTTTGGGGTGACGTGGTGGCTGACTGGCATGATTGATACTGCCTTGATGCATGCCGTCTCGGTGTTGGTCATTGCATGTCCTTGTGCTTTAGGTTTGGCAACGCCAGCCGCTATCATGGCTGGTATGGGCGTTGCTGCTCGTCATGGTGTCTGGTTCAAAGACGCACAAAGCCTTGAAGCGGCAGGCAACATCGATACAGTAGTGCTCGATAAAACAGGTACTTTGACCATTGGTAAGCCGACTATCGTGGACCATGTGATGGTGGATAAATCGATCGCAGTCGATGATGTGTTACAAATAGCCGCAAGCGTTGAAGCACATGCCAGTCATCCGCTAGCAACAGCATTGGTTAACGCGGCTACTGAGCGAAACTTGCCGTTGATGAATGTGACTGATATTAGTGTCATTAAAGGCGCTGGTATACAAGCCAATATTGAAGGTTTGGGTGTGGTAAAAGTCGGTACCGCAGAGTTTGCTAACTTAACACTGCCTAAGCTGATGCCAAAGGTATGGCAAATTGCCAGTACCGTTGCCGTCAGTATTAATGATGAAGCTTTGGGTGCTTTTGCCCTAGCCGATGACTTAAAAGTAGATACTCCGAAGGCTATTACTGCGCTACAAGATGCAGGTATCAATGTCATTTTGATGAGTGGTGATAAGCAGTCTGTGGTCGATCATGTGGCAGGGCAGCTGGGTATTGAGCAGGCTTATGGTAAAATGAGCCCACGTGATAAGGCCAGTCAAATTGCCTTGTTGCAAACGGCTGGTCATAAAGTTGCAATGGCAGGTGATGGTGTCAACGATGCGCCAGCGATGGCAACTGCCGATGCAAGCTTTGCCATGTTTGAAGGCACACATGTCGCCCAGCATAGTGCGTCTGCCCGCTTGATGGGTGAGTCACTGATGCATATTGATGCCGCGCAAAAAATAGCTAATGCAACAGTGCGCAACATCAAGCAAAATCTGTTTTTTGCTTTTATTTATAACTGCTTGGGTATTCCGCTGGCCGCTTTTGGTTTCTTAAACCCTATGATTGCCGCCGCTGCGATGGCGCTTAGCTCTATTTCAGTATTAATGAATGCGTTACGTTTGACCCAATTTAAAACAAAGGTTGAGCTGGATAACACAGTATCTGGCTCCCACGCTAAAACAGAACGTCTAACAAAAGTATAAGAGTCATATGGCTTTTAATATTATAGGTGCTGAGACAAATCCATAATTGGTAATTTGTTTATCTAAGTGTGATTTTATCAGCGCCAGTCGGTGCAAGATAAGGGAAGTTTGGCAAAATTTATGCTATGATGCCAAGCACTATAGCTGACGATTAAAGTATTAAAAACCCCTTTAGTCTTGCTCAAAACTTGCTGACTATATAGATAAACAAAGCTGGTTTGAGCATAGCACTATACGATATTTTGCTTTATCTTTTTTGTATTCTAGTTGCCGTTATTTATCCCACAAACTTGGCATGACCAAAGGAATTAACAGACATTATGTACGCTGAAGAAACCACCAACGTCACCGCAATTAAAGACATTCGCGCCCGTGAGATTTTAGACTCGCGTGGTAACCCAACTATCGAAGCTGATGTAATCTTAGCTGATGGCACTATCGGCCGTGCTGCTGCCCCAAGTGGTGCATCAACTGGTTCACGCGAAGCGCTTGAGCTACGTGATGGTGACCAAAGTCGCTATATGGGTAAAGGCGTCAAAAAAGCCGTTGCTAACGTCAATAGCCAAATTCGCAGCGCGTTGATGGATAAAGACGTCACCGAACAGCAAGGCATTGATGATGCAATGATTGCGCTAGATGGCACAGAAAACAAAGATAGCCTTGGCGCTAATGCCATGCTAGCGGTGTCTCTTGCCACTGCAAAAGCCGCTGCCAAGTCACAAAATCTGCCATTACATCAATATATTGCAAACTTGCGCAATCAGACGTCGCTGACGATGCCTGTACCGATGATGAACATCTTGAACGGTGGTGAGCATGCGGATAACACGGTTGATATCCAAGAGTTCATGATTGAGCCTGTTGGTTTCACCAGCTTCTCAGAAGCATTGCGTGCTGGTACAGAAATTTTCCACAGCTTGAAATCTGTGTTGAAATCACAAGGCTTAAATACTGCGGTTGGTGATGAAGGTGGTTTTGCGCCAAACCTGCGTAGCAACGAAGAAGCCATCACCGTTATTATGCAAGCGATTGAGCAAGTCGGCTACAAAGCGGGCGAAGACATTCATTTGGCGTTAGACTGTGCGGCTAGTGAGTTTTATAAAGATGGTCAATATATCTTGGCAGGCGAGGGCAACAAAGCATTTGATAGCCAAGGATTCTCAGATTATCTAGTCGGCTTGGCGCGTCAATATCCTATTATCTCTATCGAAGACGGGCTTGACGAGTCTGATTGGGATGGTTGGAAATATTTGACTGAGCAGATTGGTGATAAAGTTCAGTTGGTTGGTGATGATTTGTTTGTGACCAATCCTGCTATCTTGCAAGAGGGTATTGATAAGCATATTGCCAATGCAATTTTGATTAAGTTTAACCAAATCGGTACTTTATCAGAAACGCTAGATGCGATCTATCTAGCGAAGAAAAATGGCTATGCAACCATTATCTCACATCGTTCAGGTGAAACTGAAGACAGCACCATTGCAGATTTAGCCGTTGGTACGGCTGCTGGTCAGATTAAAACTGGCTCTCTATGCCGCTCAGACCGTGTGGCAAAATACAATCAGCTGCTACGTATCGAGCAACAAGTACGTGCAAGCTATCGTGGTCGTGAAGAATTCATTGGTCTACGTGGTTAACAAGCCAGATTTCTTGCTATAGCTAGGCGATATGTCATCATTAATCTGGTGATATATCGCTTAGCAAGCTTAGCTGGTTTTTTATTTTTATTATTGTCTCTATGTTGTTCGGCGTTATTATCTTATGAAATACTTTAGCCAATTTATGCTACTTGCTCTAGCCGTTGCCGTCCTTTTGGGGTTGCAATATCAGTATTGGCTGGGCGAAAATGGTCGCTTTGAGCATAATAAATTGCTGACTCAAATCGAAGAACAACAACGCTTAAACGAAAACCAAGTGGCAGCAAATAATTTGCTACGCACTGACGTTCATGACTTAAAAACTGGTCTTGAAGCAGTAGAAGAGCACGCTCGTTTAGACTTGGGTTTGATTAAGCCGAACGAGACCTTTGTACAAGTATCTACGGCGCCCACGACGCATAGCCGTTATTAATTGCTCTTAACTGTCTAAAATTATAATCTTCTATTGTCTATAATAGAAATCTTATTCACCTGAAATTCGTTACCTCTCTTATTCTTCATTTCTCCCTAGCAATACTGTCATGGGTTCTAACCATGAATACTACTTTATGAATATTGCCCTATGAATATCACACCTAATGTACATGCCATGATCGTCGCTGCGGGTCGCGGTAGTCGTTTTGGTACCTCTATTGCCAAGCAATATACGATGTTGCAAGGGCAGACTTTGCTACAGCATAGTGTGGCACGGCTTGCTAGTAGTGCTTATATTGATACATGTTTATTAGTCGTCGCAGCAGATGACAGTACGGCACAGACATTGGATTTTGCTCTACCCATACATTATGCCATGGGCGGCGCTGAGCGCTGGCAGTCCGTACAGGCAGGGGTAAAGGCGATTATTGAGGCGGGAGCCAACGATTCAGACTTGGTTGTTATTCATGATGCTGCGCGTCCTGCGGTTCCCAATCATGATATTGAAGAGGTCATCGAAGCGGCGATGCTAGAGCCCTATGGCGCTATCTTAGCGACACCGGTGGCTGATACTTTAAAGGAATCTTATCCCCAGTCTACCGCTCAATCTGAGCTTGTAGGTGAGACGCCTGTAGTTAACCTGACAGTGAGTAGCAGCCCACATTCTTACGCTAAATGTACTATCGATCGCCGTCATATGTGGCAAGCACAAACGCCGCAAGTGTTTCGCTTAGGTCAGCTGCAAAAAGTATTAACTTATGTCGCTGAACACGAGCTCACCATTACTGATGAAGCCAGTGCATTTGAATGTTTAGACCTACCCATTCGCCTCGTGACTGGCAGTCGCCAGAATATCAAGCTTACCTATCCTGATGATGCTATCTTGCTCGCAGCGATTATGAATGCCCAGTTCTGAGCAGACTAAAAATAATTAAACACTCGCAATAGCCATCAGTCTGTATCAATCTCATTAATGAGCCAGTGGTCTTATCGCTCATTGGTGACGATTTTTATCATCACTTTCCTCTCCCATATTACCTATTTATCCTATCGCTGCCCATGAACCACAGTGCAAGTTCTCGATATAAATAATTGTGAATTATTGTTTGGTTTTTTTTGATTAATGATATAAGATAAACATATATTGCTTTGATGACTAAACTAGCCTATGATGTAACCAACTTAATACAATTAATATAAACATTTATAAAATCAATAATATACCAAGCCTATTTGATATTTTCAAAGATCTTGTTTCTATGTTTTTTCTAAATTTAGTATGGTTGTCTTAGCTACATTTACCTGAAAATAGGGAGAAGCTGATTGTCAACAATCAACGATTCGACAAATCCAGTGACGACAGATCTCTGCCAGCTTATATATATAAGCCAAATTACTTCGACTGGTCTTTCAAGCCCCAGCACGCTTAACGACATCTCAGAGGTCGCGATTGAGCGTAACCAAGCCGATAATGTTACGGGTATTCTTTGCTATGGCAATGGCTACTTTTTTCAATGTGCAGAAGGGTCAGAACAAGATTTAACCAATCTAAAGAATCGCTTATTATTAGACGATCGACATAAAGAATTAAAAAGGGGCTGTAGTAGATAAGCACTATGCTAGACTACTTTTATGAAGATAACCCGTTGTAAACTAAGTAAAAAAGTACAGCGAAGACTGTTAGAGTTTTTTGCAGCTGAAGTAACCGCTAGAACAGCCGCAGATTTGCTCGACATTCAACCTAACACTGCGGCACTTTTTTATCATAAAATTAGACTTGTAATAGACGACCATCTCTCATTAGAAGCTGATGAGCTCTTTGATGGTGAAGTCGAATTAGATGAAAGTTACTTTGGCGGCGTACGCAAAGGCAAAAGAGGTCGCGGGGCTGCTGGTAAGACAGCTGTATTTGGTATTCTAAAACGAAATGGTAAGGTTTATACCATTGTCGTAGCAGACACCAAACAGACGACTCTAATGCCTGTCATCAAACGTAAAATCAAGCCTGACAGCTTTGTTTATACTGATAGTTATCGAAGTTACAATGCGTTAGATGTGAGCGAGTTTAAACACCTCAGAGTCAATCACTCTAAAGAGTTTACTTGCGGTAAAAACAATCACATCAATGGCATTGAGAACTTTTGGAACCAGTCTAAACGAATACTCAGAAAATATAATGGGATCGATAAGAAGAACTTCCATTTATTTTTAAAAGAGTGTGAGTTTAGATTCAACTATGGATCACCGTCTACTCAGCTTAAAACTCTGAGAATATGGTGTGATGTTTAATCCTTATCTACTACAGCCCCATTAAAAATCTTAGATTTTTCAGAAATTACCGAACGCCGTTTTTCGAACTGGTCTCTACGCTCCATTACACTTGAAAGGTGGATGACCAAAGAGCCTGAGCTGAAAAAACTCATGCCATTTAAACCCTATGATTGGGGCTCTAACGCATGGCGCGAATTTTTAGATATCTTACAAGGGTATTATGAGGAACAAGCAAGAACTGGCAATATTGACACGCCACCTATCAAGTACAGCACGTTAGGGGTGACGTTAAGTAAGGTTGTTGGTCAGCATCAAGCATTCTTCTTGATTCAAACGGTACTCGGTATCATGATTGTGATGACATTGTTGTGGCTAATGCTATCAGATAAGATTTGGTAGTTTTTGTAAAAATAGATTGTTTGATTTAAAAGTCCAGTATTCAATGCTGGATTTTTTTTGCTTAAATTTATGATAAAAAATTCAATAAATAAACGAAATATCAAGTTAGGCATATAAGCTATCGATAGCGACGCTTAGTAAATATATCTTAATATTTTGAGCGAACCTAATACCGAATCTTATCTATAAAATTAATTAGGCTTCATTTATCAAGTAAATCGGCGATGACCAACTGAGTGCTAAGATATCAAGAACCTCATGATATAAAAAACAGGCATAAAAAAAGCCCAATCACAATAGTATGTGATTGGGCTTTTTGGTGGTACGCTTATTAGTCTTATCAGATGCTTTGCAGCAAACTTGCTAATAAGTGACGCCAAATAGTGGCGTCCCCAGGGGGATTCGAACCCCCGTTACCGCCGTGAAAGGGCGGTGTCCTAGGCCTCTAGACGATGGGGACTAGTAACACAACACCTCAGCTGCTTTCACCTTTATGCTGAAGTGGTGCGTATTCTAATAGCGTCTGCGCTTGCTGTCAAGCCTTTTTCTTCTTCTTTTTAAAATTAAGTATCTTTTTTTGATCGCACGGCGAGGATGTAAGTCATTGCGCTTTAAATGATAGCGAATCCATAGAGAAGTACAAGCACTAATAGTCAATGCGAGCAGCATATAACCGAGGATGGTTCCCCATAACTTAAGCTGTGGATCCATAATAGAGTCCCTCCTATTACGCCTCGATAGCATGAATCGTACTGGCTATCGAGACAATGTGGGCAACTTAAACCATCTATAGGATATAACGAGACGTTCTAATGTGAGTAATTACAGCAAGTTGTCTGGTTTTTGAATTGTTTTACACAATATGATATTCAACGGTTAGACAAGTTGCTGATTTATTGTGATATCAATCATATCCCTATTGATTGTAAAACCAAGATGTCAAAGTCATCAAGTATTACAAATAGCACTATTATGGGTAGTTGGCAATATAGGATATGTGATAAATGGATTATTTGTGACTACTCTCAGTCGAATCCTCTTTATTTTCTTCAGTATGCATCGCATTAGCCAGC
Organism: Psychrobacter immobilis; assembly: GCF_904846065.1. Lineage (NCBI taxonomy): Bacteria > Pseudomonadati > Pseudomonadota > Gammaproteobacteria > Moraxellales > Moraxellaceae > Psychrobacter > Psychrobacter immobilis. The sequence continues at coordinate 2,444,026 of NZ_CAJGZV010000001.1, read as the reverse complement.
ATAGGATAATGGTTTAGGATATGACAAAACAGCTCAGCAGTCTTTTGTGTATCGTATAGGGCAGAATGTGCGTCATTACCATCGAAATCAAGCCCTGCTGCCTTACAAGCACGTGCTAGTACTGTCTGACCAAATGCCAGCGCGGATAAGGTCACTGTGTCAAAAACTGAAAAGTTATGAAACGGGTTGTGACTTTTGTTATTAGTACGCAGCACTGCCGCATTCAAAAATGCTAAGTCAAAATGGGCGTTGTGCCCAATTAAGACGCACTGGCGGCAGTTCTCAGTACGGCGTACTTCTTTTAACCCTTTGAAGATACGGCGTAGTGCTGTTTTTTCGTCTTCGGCAATGGCTTTACGCATTGGATTGTTGGGATCAATGCCAGTGAAGGCAAGGGCACTTGGCTCAAGATTCGCGCCTTCAAAGGGTTCGATATGAGCATTGAATGCTTCCCCAGGATAAAAGACACCTTGCTCATTCAGTAGTACAGGAATGCAGGCAATCTCTAGTAAAGCATCGGTTTGCGCATTAAAGCCGGCAGTTTCCACATCAACGACGACAGGCAGAAACTTACGAAATCGGTCTTTTAGACGCATTGGTGCTAGCTCGTCTGCTGCGGTATCTTCTGTGTGACTATTTGATGGGCTCTTAATGCTATTATCTACAGGGTTTGATGGGTTTTCGTCAGGTAACGTGGCATCGTTTGGAGTGGTCATATCTGGTTAAATCGCTTTTATCAGTCGTACTGTTATATTGAATTAAGACATTAAATGAAAAATAAATAACCTATGATACAAATCACACCGCTGGTTAGCAGATGTCATTCTTATCATAGGGTTAAACTTCTCAAGTTAAAATAGAATACAGAATGGTTTTGCTTAACGCGTTTTATGCTTTGATAGACCAAGGCAGTGTCTCGCCTGCCATAAGCGGGGTCAATGATGAGCCATCAAAGTAAGGATAGGCTGCTGGCACTTGCATAGGCGTATTGATAAGTGTAATCGTGCTGTCATTGACTGGCAGTCCATAGAACTGAGCACCAAAACGACTGGCAAAGCCTTCTAACTTGTCTATTTTCCCCACGCTATCGAAAGCGGTGGCATACAATGGCAAGGCAGTTGCGGCGCTATAGCAGCCAGCACAGCCACAAGCGGCTTCTTTTTTATCCGTCGCATGCGGGGCTGAATCCGTGCCTAAGAAAAACTTGGGATTGCCACTGGTTGCCACATCTAATAATACTCTTTGATGGCTTTCACGCTTCAAAATAGGCAAGCAATAAAAGTGTGGCTTGATACCGCCAAGCAATAGATGATTGCGGTTAAACATTAAATGCTGCGGGGTAATAGTGGCGGCAATGTGATTGCCTTGTGCTAAGACAAAATCAGCGGCATCACTGGTAGTAATATGCTCGACGACAATCTTTAATGTAGGGAATTTGACAATGATTTGCGCCAACACTTCGTCTAAAAAGCGCTTTTCACGGTCAAAGATATCCACATGATCTTGCGTCACTTCGCCATGTATCAATAAGGGTAGGTTGTACTTTTCTAATGCTTCAAAAACATCGACACAGGCGTTAATATTGGTGACGCCATCAGCCGAATTGGTAGTCGCACCAGCAGGATAAAGCTTGACCGCTTGGACGATACCTGATTGTGCTGCCATCTCGATATCTTGGGCAGTGGTTTTGTCTGTGAGATATAAAGTCATACGTGGATCGAATGCAGTTTTGCGCTCAGCACTCAGCTCACTGGCTACTAAGTGCGCCATGATACGGTCGCGATAGGCACGCGCATCGTCAGTGTTCTTAACAGGAGGCACTAAGTTTGGCATACATATGACACGGTTAAAGCTGTTTGCTGCGTGCGATACAGTCGTGCTCAATGCTTTGCCATCACGCAAATGGATATGCCAATCGTCTGGCTGAAGGATGGTCAATTCTCTAATCGAATCAGTCATAATGTCGTCGCGCTCTATATCGTCATATACGGAAATAAAAGGAAGGGATACTGTACCGCTATCATAACAGATTTGCCTACTTGACTAAATATGCGACTAAATATCTGTACATAATACATGGGTTGTTTTTTAATTTGCGGCAGTCAACTGTCAACTACATGTGAATAATTGAAATCTATCGACCCAAAATTTAAATCAAAAGCTTATGCCATGGGGCAGTTGCACTTTTGCCTATAGTAAATATGATGTACACTGAGCAAGTAATTTATCTTTTGATTGAATCTTAGCGCTTTTCCTAACACTAAATGCTCACAACACTCATAACAGGAGTTCTTCATGGCTCAACTTGATCCAAAAAATATTAATAAAATCGTCTTGGCCTATTCAGGTGGTCTTGATACCTCCATCATCGCTAAATGGCTGCAAGAAACCTATGATGCAGAAGTGATTACCTTTACTGCTGATATCGGTCAAGGCGAAGAAGTTGAGCCAGCCCGCGCCAAAGCTGAAGCCATGGGCATCAAACATATCCATATCGAAGACTTACGTGAAGAGTTCGCCCGTGATTATGTATTCCCCATGTTCCGAGCCAATGCCATCTATGAAGGCGAGTATCTGCTAGGGACTTCTATCGCGCGTCCGTTAATTGCCAAGCGCTTGGTTGAGATTGCTAAAGAACACAATGCCGATGCTATTAGTCATGGCGCTACTGGTAAAGGGAATGACCAAGTCCGTTTTGAGCTTGGCGCAGTTGCTTTATCGCCTGACGTGGTTACCATTGCACCATGGCGTGAGTGGGACTTGTCTAGCCGTGAGAGCTTGATGGAATATGCCAAAGAGCATAACATTGCGATTGATTATGCGGGCAATAAGAAAAAATCTCCGTACTCAATGGACGCCAACTTACTACACATTTCTTATGAAGGCGGTATTTTAGAAGACCCTTACGCCGAAGCAGAAGATGATATGTGGCGCTGGTCAGTGAGCCCAGAAGAAGCACCTGACGAAGCTCAATACTTAGAATTAGAGTACGAAAAAGGCGACATCGTTGCCATCGATGGTGAAGCACTTAAGCCGTATGAAGTCATGATTAAGCTAAATGAGATTGGTGGTCAGCATGGTATTGGACGTTTGGATATCGTTGAAAACCGTTATGTTGGCATGAAATCACGCGGTTGCTATGAGACGCCAGCGGGCACCATTATGCTAAAAGCGCATCGCGGTATTGAGTCATTGACGCTCGATCGTGAAGCCGCACATTTGAAAGATGAGTTGATGCCACGCTACGCTAAAACTATCTACAATGGTTATTGGTTCAGTCCTGAGCGTATGATGTTACAAGCATTAATTGATAAGTCACAAGAATATGTCAATGGCACAGTACGTGTGAAGTTATACAAAGGTGCTGTGAGCGTCGTCGGTCGTAAGTCAGATGATTCATTGTTTGATGAAAAAATCGCAACTTTCGAAGATGATGCAGGTGCTTATGATCAAAAAGACGCTGAAGGTTTTATCCGTCTAAATGGTCTACGTTTGGCGATTGAAGCGAGCCGTGGTCGTGATTTATCGAAGTAAGCCGGTCTTAATAGACTGTGCTAGATAAAGCATGAATAAAAAATATGAATAGAAAAGGCGCTATATGAATAGCGCCTTTTTTTGTGGATTTTTTAAAGGTTTGTTCGATAATTTTTTGCTAGTCAAGAAGTTCTGTATTCAGAGCTTTTATTTATCATTGAGCTGTTTTTGTTTCTTTGTCATCAGGCTCATCATCGTCAACCATGACAATAGCCACATCCTGCTGTTGACGTTCTTCGATAATATCTTGTTCTATGATCTCTTCTGACGCCAGTAACACACCGTCAGATTTTTGGCTTTGATACTTGAGCGCTGCAAGCCCGCCAAGCACTCCGATGACAGCAATAATAATCAGGATAACCGGATTTTTCCAAAGGGGTATGGATGCATCGTATTCAATGGGTTTTTCGCTGGTGGTAGTCGGTGTATTATCGTTATTACCACCAATTAGACCTAAGCTTACCAAAGGTGGTTTGGGTGCGCTGGCAGGTTCGGAGGTAATACGTAGGCGATTACGACTGAGGTAGATATCTGAGATTTTGGCGAGCTGTAATAGCCAGCGTTGGTGTGGCAAGGCAATGGCTTGCATTTCTGTAAAGACTAGCATGTCGTTATGGCGACCTTGCTGCAAGTTATCAGGTGAGCGTCCAATGGCTTTTAAATAATTGCCAGTTGCCAGTTGCATGTCTTGCACAGGCTGTTGATTTTCAGGCTTGAATGTCGTTAATTCATGCCAGTAAGGATTGAAAGCTGGTGGGGTGTCAGCGAGCTGCGCTGTACTTAATAAGGCACGTTCTGTATTAGGATGGTTTTCGGATTCGGCTGCTGCTTTTGTTTTTACTGTCGAGTCTAAATTGACCTCTGATGCTGCGACTAGACTGTTATCTTCATTTACCTCATTCAATTTAACAGAGACAGACGCTGGCTCATTGATGGCAAAGCGAGCAGCTGATAAAAACTGTGGCTGTAAAGCGAACCATTTATCCATCTCGTCGTTATCAAGTTGGCTATAGTCGGCTAAAATAGCCAGCTCACGTAAGACAATCACGCATAAGGACGTGAGAAGTATCTGTACTTGCTGCGTTGTTGCGTCAATCTGCTGAGCAATATAGTCACTCGCTTTAATCACGCGAGCATTATCATAAAATATCGCATCCGCTGCTTCATGGCGGTGATATAACGTCGCATTCATGGTCGAAAAATTCATCGAATTATATTGGCGTAGCTCTTTGACTGCGCCGCGACTAAATAGCTTTTTGCTCACAGCTTGTCCGTCATTGTGCTGCTGGTAAGCAAGCAAGGCACTGATAATGGCCTGCAAACTGGCATCCATTGCCAATCGAGCTTGTGGTAATGAAAGCTTGGCGGCATCGGCCAATAAAGATACCATTGGCTTGGTATCTTGATAGAGAAAATCATACATCGACACACGTGTCGGTGAAATAGTCGTCATAATCTGCTAGCATCAAAAAGTGTGCCCCTATATTACGGTGCCAAAAGCCTTGATACAATCCCTTAATAATAGAAAAAATCAATCCACTTACTTATCACGCGGTCAATAATGATATCTATTGGGTAAATGACCGTTGGAAACATTCTATGACAAATAACGAAAGCTATAGCGAGAAAAATAACGAAAGTTCTGATGTGCAGTTGGTGGTTAATATTGCTAAGCAAACATTAACGCTCTACCAGCATAATAGAGAATTGGCTCAATATACGGTGTCTACCGCGAAAAATGGCATTGGCAGTCAACAAGATAGCGGCTGCACACCTCTTGGCAAACACTTTATCGCCAAAAAAATTGGCGCAAATGAACCCATGAATGCCGTGTTCATCGGACGCGTCCCTACGGGCGAGAGATATAGTGCTGAGCTTGGTGAACGACATTCTGAACGCGATTGGATATTAAGCCGTATTCTTTGGCTAAGTGGTGTGGAAGAGGGCTTTAATAAAGGCAGTAATAGTCAAGGTGGCTGTGATACTTATCAGCGTTATATTTATATTCATGGTACGCCAGACAGTGAGCCGATGGGTGTGCCACTCTCGCACGGCTGTATACGTATGCGTAATGAGGATATTATTGAATTGTTCGAGCAAGTGGAAGAGGGTACAACGGTGACGATTGTCGATAATTAACGACTATTTATTAACAATTACGTGGTAAATTATTTTCTTACATCTTAAGTAAAACAGAATAACTTCATAGAGTAATTGATAAATAAAACTTTATAGAGTCTAGATATTATTTAGCATATTGCTATAATAGCTTTCTTATGAATGATCAACTTGCCATGCCTAGTCTGGCTCGTTTGACCTATATTTTATGATAACTATAAGGATAATATCGATGTCTAAAGAAAGCCTAGTTACTTTACAACAAGCTTTTGATAAACGCCGTTCAATATATGCATTGGGCAACGAGCTACCAGTAGAGCCACAAGCGATTGTCAATATGGCAGAGCGTGTTTTATTGCATACGCCTTCTGCTTTTAATTCACAATCTTCGCGTCTGGTCGTACTGTTCGGTGCCGAGCATCAGAAGCTGTGGCATATCGCTGAAGAAAAACTGCGTGCAGCCGTCGGCGATGGCGACTTTTCTGGGACTAAGCAAAAGTTAGACGGCTTCCGTGCGGCAGCGGGTACAGTGCTGTTTTATGAAGATAAAAACGTGACTGAGTCATTGCAAGAGCAGTTTGCGTTATATGCAGATAGATTTCCAGTTTGGGCTCAGCAAACCTCAGCCATGCATCAGTATGCGATGTGGACAGAGCTACGTACTTTAAATGTTGGTGCCAACCTACAGCACTACAATCCGCTTGTGGATGAAGACGCAGCTAAGGCTTATGCTATCCCAGATAGTTGGGAATTGGTGGCACAGATGCCATTTGGCAACATTGTTGAGCCTGCTGGCGAGAAAACGTATCAGCCAGTTAGTGAGCGTATGAAAGTGCTAGGTTTATAAAATACTTAAGCTTATAAACGTGCTAGATGTAGAAAACTGATAGTAATTTTTGAAATATGCTTAACGTTGAAGTATTACGTTTTTCAAATGGTTGAGTTTAAGCATTCAATTAAAAAAAGTACCTCAAAGCAAGCGCTCAAAAAAAGACAGCCCATATAAAGTGAGCTGTCTTTTTTATTCTAAGCTTAGTTTATTTTAAATTGAATCGACTATAAGAGCATTTTTACCGAAATATGGAGCTGTCTGTCACTTTAGCCAAGTGTTTTTCTGTGCGCTTAAGGTCTCTCACTAGCATGGCTGCAAACCAGCCAGCGCCATACAATGCACTGCTATCTGTCTTCGACTTTAATTGATAGCGCTGTTGGTACATTTTATGATTATGATATTTATTCAAAGTCTTTTGTGCTTTTGCTAAGTATTTTAGCCAGCGTTTGCTTTCCTTCTTGGCTTTTTTCTTTTTTGACTTTTTCTTATCTAATAATGGCGTGGCAAACTCACTGATATAAAGTAAGGGGGTTAACTGCTCATGCAGCTCATGCTCTGCCTCATTATCGTCTAGATCAATATTTTCTATATCGTCACTTTTTGAATCTACGTTTTCTAAGTCACTATCTTCTAAGTCAACACTTTGTAAATCATCATCTTTTAAATCATTGCTTTCTATATTAATGTTATTTGAGCCAAGGTCTTTTTTACTCTGTAGCTTTTGTACTGCTTTGCCAAGCTTTGCTTGCTGTTTGGATAAGGTTTTTGCCAGTTTATCGATGGCGAGTTGATCAGCCTTCGGTTCAAGGCTTGGGTCGCTCATGGTAAAGGCGATCAGCTCAAGTAAGGTCAGTTGAAAATCGTTGGCACAGATGGCATCTTTCGGAGTAATATTCAGTGCATCCATATCTGTTGCCCAATCGACTGTAGGTGCACCTTGCTGTTGTAAATTAGGCTCTATATGTGAGGCAAGATGGGCAAGCTCTCGATATTCATTCAATAACATGGCTGTTTGTTGTAGTATCGGCAGCCAGTCTGGATTGATTTCGTCAGAATAGCTGGCAAATGCTTGTAGGGCAGCTTGCAAGCGGACAATACCAATGTATAGTTGTAATGCATGGTCGTCCTCTTCGCTGCCAGCGACGATAGCGCTGCTATTGGGCAGTATTTGCAACAGACAGTTATGTACCGCTGCGCGCACAAAGGCAGGCATACTGATTTTCTTATCGATATTTAGCTGATCAAGGTCAGCGTGGACAGCTGGACTATGCTGCTGTTCTGTGATTAGTAAACCACCGCGCTCAGCCTTGGTTACCGTAGACAAACAAAGCTTGTAGCGCTTACACCAAGTTTTGGCGGTTGCAAATAAAAAATCGATATCTCCTGATATCAGCTCAAACTCAATCTCTTGAATAGCATCACGCTGAGTATCATCATTACCGTGAATAATTTCTCCATAATCGTACGCCATCTCGACATGGTTATTTGCATCACCATCACTACCACTATCACCCACTAGCAATCGTGTGGTGCGCTCTACATCGGTCACATATAGCCGTGTGAGATTTTTAGCCAGTTTTTTTAGCTTAAATTCAGCCAGGGCAGGGGCGACAGAGGTGTTTTTATAAATAGTTAAATCAGGCATGAGCGTATTATTATCGAGCATCGCTTGTACTTGTTCATTATCTAGTACCGCATTATGCTCTAGGCGTGCTGCAATGCCATCGCCGCCCGCTTTGATGGTCTGTACCCAAGCATCGCCTTCTTTACGGATACGCAAGCCAATGCCTGCCTCTGCAAGCTGTTGGTCTGGGGTATCATAATAATGGGCAGCCAGTTGTGTCACCTCAGAAGACTTGACTCGTGCTTGGCGCATCAAACCTTTCAGTCGCGACTCTGGTACCAAAAACTTTAGCTCTATCTCTTGCATGATGGCTCCCGATTATTTTAATAAATTTGAATGACTACCATCGTATGAAAGCTATCGGCGAATAACAAGCAAAATTTTTTCTATAAATACTCTGAGCCAATATTAGAGATATACTTTTAGTAAGTAATCATTATAATTAACGTTAATTATTAAACAAAAGTAGGATAAAGTGGTTGGCTTTATAATAAAAGCTAAAATATTTTTATCCAAGATATTTACCATATCTCATAAAATGCCGGATTATAAAATAATGACACAATGCAATCAAAAAAAGTGTGACACTCAGCAGTCTCATTCAATCTTACTGCCTAAAGCCTTGTTTCCATCAGTTTTATGTCTACCAATAATGCTTGGGTCTGTGTTATTGATAGGCGGCTGCGATAGCTCTTCTGAATATGCAGAAAGTAGCGCAGATCTGACAGAGGTGGCAACCGAAGAAGTTGCAGACGCTACAGAAGGGGAGATGGTTGGCATCATGTCCGATGTGGCAGCTGATAATGCCTCTAACGCTGATGATTTAGAGGTTGCAAACCTATCGAGCACTAGTGAACAGACCCTTGGTAGTCAGGCAGCAGACATTAAAATTGCTGGCAAAGCGCTATTGATAACTGCCAGTGCTGATTTTAAAGTTGAAGATGTCGTCAAAACTAGTGATGCTATTGAGAGTTTGACACGGCAACAGGCTGGTTATGTGGCACTTAGCAATATTAGCAATCATCCACATGATAGTCGAACCTTTGTACAAGGCAATAAAAATATCACGATTACAACCTACACTCGTCAAGCTGACATGACGGTTCGTATTCCTCGCGCCAATGTCAGTAAGTTCCTAGCGCAATTACAACAGCAAGTCGCATTTTTAAATGGGCAGCAGTTTAGTGCTCAAGATGTGACATTAGATATTTATCGTGAACAGCTAGCGAGCCAGTTAAATAGTGATATGGCAAGCGAGCTTAGCCAAGAACGCCTGAGTAGTAAAAATGATAAAGACCAAGGCAGCAATGTTGATGCTATTACCGCGACTTATGCGGCACGTCGTCAGCAAGAGCTTGCCAAGCTTGAGCAACTGGCTATTGCTGATAAAGTTCAATATAGCACCATTAACCTGACCTTTATGCAGCCAGATATCAGTTATAAAGAAACCACACAAAATCTAGATGTGCTATTAGAAGCTGAGCAGCCAAGTTTTAGTAGTCAAGTGAGTCAAGCATTTAAAGATGGCTGGGAGATACTTAGATCAGTAGCGCTTGGATTGATACAACTGTGGTGGTTGCTTGTACTTGGCGGTATTTTTTATCTAATTTACAGAATGATAAAGTCAATCTATCGTAAATTTTTTAAACATGATCCCCGTATAAAAAATATGAAGCGTGAGCTGATGGGTGAAAATCCAAAAAGTCAAGATTCACTCGGTATACAGAGCAGTCAGGTAGAGGATTATAGCAATAATATGAAAGAGACTGATAGTAAGGATAATAAGCACTCAAATTAAGAATTAACAAGCTCACAATGCTCAAAATCTTACAATAATAGAGTGCAAATAAGCAGACATAAAAAAGCCGCCCTACAAGATAGGACGGCTTTCTTTATAACTGGTGCTTACGAGATGTACTTATAAGTGGTCGGTGATTAGAACTGGTTCATTGTGTTCTTGCCGCCGCCAGCTTTAAGGGCGTTTTCACCTGAGAAAATCTCTTTGTGATCATCACCAAGGTCAGAACCAGCCATTGCTTGGTGTTTCACACAAGCGATGCCTTCACGGATTTCTTTACGTTGTACGCCAGCAGCATAAGCAAGCATACCATCTTCACCGAAGTAGCCTTTAGCAAGCTCATGCACGCTAAGCGCAGTGGTGTGATAAGTAGGTAGCGTGATTAAGTGATGGAACACACCTGCTTCACGTGATGCATCACGTTGGAAGTTTCTAGCCGCTTCGTCAGCTGCTGTATCAAGTTCAGTACCATCGTAATCAGCACTCATCAAGTCATCTTTATTGTAGGCAGATAGGTCTTTGCCTTCTTCTTCCCACTGAGCGATGATTTGCTTACGGAAGTTCAGTGTCCAGTTGAATGATGGGCTGTTATTGTATACAAGCTTGGCTTTTGGCTGTTGCTCTTTAATACGATCAACCATCATTTTGATGTGTGCGACGTCTGGAGTCGGTGTTTCGATCCATAGTAGATCAGCGCCATTTTCTAGAGCCGTTACACAGTCAAGTACGACACGGTCGATGTTCGTTTCTTCACGGAATTGATATAGACCATTTTGAAGACGAACTGGACGTACTAGTTTGCCGTTATGCTTAAGCAAGCTGTCGTTCTCTTTGGCGTTTTCTAGCGTGACTTCTTCCATCTCGATAAAATCGATGTACTGAGAAGCAAGATCGCCTGGCTCATTTGATACTGGGATTTTTTGCGTGAGTGACGCGCCTTCAGAGTCAGTACGAGCAACGATAACGCCGTCTTCAACACCAAGCTCTAAGAATGCATAACGAATAGCGTTGATTTTTGCGATATAGTCTTCATGCGGTACAGTGACTTTACCCGCTTGGTGACCACATTGCTTAGCGTCAGATACTTGGTTTTCAACCTGAATAGCACAAGCACCAGCTTCGATCATTTGCTTGGTTAGCAAGTAAGTGGCTTCTTCGTTACCGAAACCTGCATCGATGTCAGCAATGATTGGCACAACATGTGAATCAAAGTTTTCGATTTTTTCTAGGATAGCTGAGGTATCTTGACCCGCTTCTTCTGCAGCGTTTAGCTCACGGAAGTAGTCGTTCAATACTTTAGCATCAGCTTGACGCAAGAAGGTGTAGATTTCTTCGATTAGCTTAGGTACAGAGGTTTTTTCGTGCATAGATTGGTCAGGAAGAGGACCAAACTCAGAGCGAAGGGCTGCAACCATCCAACCTGATAGGTAGATGTAAGTTTTAGACGTAGTACCGAAATATTTTTTCTTAGCGTACATGGTTTGTTGAGCCACAAAACCATGCCATGCACCTAAAGACTGCGTGTACTGAGACGTATCATTGTCATAGTCTTCCATGTCTTGACGCATGATTTTTGCAGTATATTTGGCGATATCTAAGCCCGTTTTAAAACGGTTTTGTGACATCATACGTGCCGCATCGGTTTCGCTGATATTCTGCCAGTTACCGTGCTTTTGCTTTAATTCACGTACTAAGTCGATCGCTGATTTATATGCAGTTGACATCTATGTCTCCTTGGGGTGGTGAAAATTAGTTACTTAGAAAATTACAAGTATTGAGGTAATTTTGATATATGTAGAAAGATGCTGGCAGAAGTAAAAATCTAAAATATAAACCTTGTGCGTTAGCAATCTCTACTAAACTATAAGAAAATTATGATAAAAGCAAATAAAACCTGTCGAATTGGTCAGCTTTTATTATTGGGTCTTTTGTTTTAGGTTAAATGCGCTTTTTTATAAGCCTTTTTTGACTGTTAAAGTGCTTATTGCCCTAAAAAGTGCCAACTACTAATTCAAGCTTAAAAATAAATGAGAGCAAAAAATTAAGTTTGCGTAATAAATGTTATGTCCGTATTTCCGCATGAAAATGCGATAAAATACCTGTGGTAGTCAATCCATCAAAACGCACGGCGACTACCTAACATTAAACAAGGACTGATTAAGCGCTTGCTAGCCACTATAACTAGGTTGCCTTGATTTATCTAGTTTATGATTATTATCTTGGGTATTTAATTTTATGATAGTACATATAAAACAATGACTTATGATGAATGATTTCAGTTATAATAAGCGTATATCAAAATAATTAATATAAAATTGTCCTTATTTCATGCTGTGATAGATGATTTATACTAAATAACAGGGCAAAAAACGCCGCGTTTGTAGTGGTATTTATTTTAAGGTAAAGAGACATATATGAATTTGCAGCGGGTAGATTTAAATTTATTGGTACATCTAGATGTGTTGTTACGAGAAAAAAACGTCACTCGTGCAGCTGAGCAGCTTGGCATTACCCAACCTGCCATGAGTAATATTTTGCGCCGGCTACGTAAGCTATTTAATGATCCATTGCTGGTACGCTCATCCGAAGGCATGACGCCGACTGAACGCGCTTTGGAGTTGCAACCTCGTATCCGTGAAATACTGGCGGATTTGACACAAGTATTAGAGCCACGCACAGAATTTCGTCCTTATAGTACCTCGCGCGTTTTTCGCATCATGACCTCAGACTATGCTGAAGCGACACTGGTACCAAAATTGGTCAAAGCATTGCGTTCAGAGGCACCAAATGTCATCTTAGATTTCTTAACGCCATCGGACGTCTCATATCGTGATATGGAGCAGGGGCGAGTGGATTTAGCGATCAACCGCTTTAATGAAATTCCGCAAAGTTTCCACCAAGTCCTAGTCTGGCGTGATACCTTTAGCTGCCTATTGTCCTCTGACAGTCCCTATGCTCATCGGTTTAATCTTAAAAATTATCTTAAGGCGCAGCACGTTTGGGTCTCTAAAACTGGTATGGGTGTGGGATTTGGTGTCAATCCAGAAAAATCTGGTGGCCTAGGTTCAATTGATCAAGCACTGCAACGTTTAGGTCAAAAACGTCAAATCAGTGTTTTTACCCGCCACTATCAAATGCCAGCCATGCTTGCAGCCAATAAAGATTTGGTTGCAACTTTGCCTACGCGTGTGGCAAAAATGCAGGCTAATAACGACAGTATCATGATGGTCGAGCCACCATTTTTTATCCCTGAATTTGAGCTAACGATGGCGTGGTCGCCTTTGTTGCAGCATCATCCCGCCCATCGTTGGTTGCGTCAGCTTATCATGCATGTGGCTCGTCAAATTGTTGACGAAGAAGAGAATCCACCCCAAGAAATTCCTGTGATGAATCATTTGTTTTAAGCCATTTATTTTTGGTTATCGATTGCTTATTTATTAAACCAGCCCAAGCGCTGGTTTTTTATTGGCGTAATTTTGCTGAAAAATCTCGTCCAAGATTTTGACCTAATAAATCAGTCAGTCACATTCTTAACATCTTATGAACACTTCTTTATAACTTGTAAAACTACTCGTTGTACATTTTGCTATGATAAATCCTACTTAAGAAAAAAGACAAATACATAGCCTATTGTTAAGTTATACGACAGTATCGGATTTCATAAAATCGTTGATGAAGTTGTCCAATCTAACCAGATGCGTTTATAAAAATGACCATTCTTGGTTTATGTATTTTTAAAGTTTCAGATGATAAAGCGATCAATTTTCAAACCAATAAAATAGTTTAATAAATAAGGATAATAATCATGGCAGATATTACTACTATAAACCCAGCAACGGGTGAAGCGATCAAAGAATACAATTACATGAGTAATGATGAGGTGAACAAGATTGTTGAATCCTCGCACCAAGCATTTACTGAGTGGCGTAAAACCAGCCATGAAGCGCGTGCAAAAGTCATCAATTCTATCGGTGAGACATTGCTTAAGTATAAAGAAGAGTTGTCTAAACTTATGACTGAGGAGCGTGGTAAGCTCTATAGTCAGAGTTTGCAAGAAATAGATTTGTGTAAATCAATTTGTGACTATACCGCAGAAAAAGGGGTGGCTGCACTTGCTGACGATGAGCGTGATATTGAAGGCTTGAAGAAAGGTATTGTGACCTATCAGCCTATCGGTGTTATCTATGGCATGCAGCCATGGAACTTTCCTGCTTACCAAGTATTCCGTTATACTATCGCAAATCTGATGGCAGGTAATAGTATTTTACTCAAGCACGCGTCAAACGTGACTGGTTCAGGCTTGTTAATCGAAAAAATCTTCCATGAGTCAGAGTTACCAAACGATTTGTTCCGTACGATTTTAATCGATCACGACCAATCAGAAGCATTAATCGGTCATGACAAAGTGCGCGGTGTCACACTGACAGGTAGCGACGGCGCTGGTAGCATTGTGGGTCAGCAAGCAGCAAAAGCCATTAAAAAGGTGGTGCTAGAATTAGGCTCAAACGATGCCTTTATTGTCTTAGAAGATGCTGATGTAGAGTTAGCGGTAGAAACCTGTACCCAAGCGCGTCTCATTAATAACGGTGAAACTTGTGTCGCCGCTAAGCGCTTTATCGTCGTTGATAGCTTATACGATGATTTCCGTAAACGCATTGTCGAAAAATTTGCAGATGCTAAATCTGGCGATCCGATGGATGATGCCTCTGATCTTGGTCCATTAGCCCGCAAAGATTTACAAGAAAAGTTGCATGAGCAAGTAGAAGACAGTGTGGCAAAAGGCGCAACGATTGCTGTTGGTGGTCAATTGCCAGAAGGTAAAGGCAGTTTTTATCCAGCCACTATCTTGGAGAATGTCGAAAAAGGCCAACCTGCCTATGATGACGAGTTATTTGGTCCTGTCGCCTCATTAATACGAGCCAAAGACCAAGATGATGCATTACGCATTGCCAATGACAGTCGCTACGGTTTGGGCGGTGCTATCTTCTCTAAAGACGAAGACAAAGCCATTCGCCTAGCGCGTGAAGAGTTTGATACGGGCATGGTCTACATCAATGGTTACGGTCTTGCAAATCCAGCGTTGCCATTTGGTGGAGTGAAAAACTCAGGTCATGGTCGCGAGCATGGCGGTTTTGGTATCAAAGAATTTGTAAATATTAAAGGGCTACATGTTCATAAAAGTCAATAATAGCTGACGTCTTCGGGATTAATATGCTTTAGAAGATTTTAAAGGTAGCTATTAGAAAGCCCAGTCATTCATTGAGTGACTGGGCTTTTTTATGCAAAGAGTTTAAGCTTGATAGTTGGTGCCTGATAATTTGTGACTGTCGCTACTTACTCAGTCGTTCAAATATAGTTTTAATGGTAGCGTTGGTAAAGACATACTTTGTTGATTGGCTGCTTGAGCATGGTCTAGCGAGAGTGCGCCTTTGGCCAATAATAAAATCGTCCAAGGGAGCAATTGATGCTCAAGCTTTTGCACGCGTGCTTGCAAGCTATCGGCAGTGTCTCTTTGATGTATCTCTAACAGCGCTTGGGTCAAAACAGTACCCGCGTCTAGCTCAGCGGTGACGACATGAATACTACAGCCATGATGTCGCTCACCTGCTTGTATCGCACGCTGATGGGTATCAAGGCCTTTATAGATAGGTAGTAAAGAGGGGTGCAGATTAATCATCGGCGCTGGTGCATTATCGATAAAATCTGCACTCAAGACACGCATAAAACCAGCTAACACAATGAGATCTGGTTGCCATAAGGCTAGTTGGCTGCTGGCATGATTCTCAAAGGTCTTGATTCCCATGCGTTTGCCGCTAGCAACATGTGACAATACGGCTACGGGAATGTCAGCGTCTTTTGCACGGGTGATGGCATAAGCATCTTCACGGTTACTAATGACGCCAACAATCTCAATCGGCAGTGCGCCAGCTTGCATCGCATCTATCAGTACTTGCAAGTTGCTACCACTACCAGATACCAGTACAGCAATCCGTAAAGGGTTATTATCAATTTTTTTTTGACTGTCTGACATTAACGGTACACCACAGAATCCGCTTCGCGCTTCACCATTTCGCCTAATTGCCAAGCTTTTTCACCAGCATCGTTCAAAGTTTGAATGGCCGCATCTGCTTTATCTTTAGGCACGACAATGACAAAACCAACGCCGCAGTTAAAGGTGCGGTACATCTCGCTTTGTTCAATATTTCCTTGGGTTTGTAACCAAGTGAATAGCTCTGAGAACTGCCAGCTAGTCGTATCAATGCTAGCAGCTAAATTCTCTGGTAATACACGTGGTAAATTATCGGTTAAGCCGCCACCAGTGATATGTGACATTGCATGCAGCGCTGAGCTACCAAGAGTATCTTGCAACGCTTTAATCGCTTTAACATAGATGCGAGTAGGGGCCATTAACGCGTCTTGGATAGGCTGACCGTCTAATTGCTCATCACTGCTCGTCACATCAATGCCGCTGACTTCGATGACTTTACGTACCAATGAATAACCGTTTGAGTGTGCACCACTTGAGGCAAGAGCGATCAATACATCGCCTTCCGCGACGTTTTCGCCAGTGATGACTTCTGCTTCTTCGACCACACCGACACAAAAGCCTGCCAAGTCATAATCGTCGTCTTGATACATACCTGGCATCTCAGCGGTTTCGCCGCCGATCAGGGCACAGTTTGATAACTTACAGCCTTCACCAATACCAGTGACCACAGTCGCTGCTACATCAATATCAAGCTTGCCAGTCGCATAGTAATCTAAGAAAAATAATGGCTCTGCACCGCAAACCAATAAATCGTTGACGCACATGGCGACCAAGTCGATACCGATCGTGTCGTGACGGTTTAGCTGTAACGCCAGTTTAAGTTTGGTGCCCACACCATCAGTACCTGAAACTAATAACGGTGAGGTGTAACCAGTTGGTATACGACAAAGCGCTCCAAAGCCGCCAAGTCCGCCCACAACTTCAGGACGAGAGGTGGCTTTTGCCACTGATTTAATACGTTGTACCAACGCATCGCCAGCATCAATATCAACACCAGCATCTTTGTAGCTTAAAGAAGGCTTGTTACTCATGGTCATCTCACAAATTTTATAGGGAATGAAGGTCTGTCAGTAGAAAATCGAGTTGGTCGTGTTAATTCTGAATATAGTGCGCGCATTATACCCAAAAATGACCCTTACTCGCAAAGCAACTTGCGGATATTTGGCGGATATTTCACGAAGACTGACTTTAAGTAGTAAATAAAAAGTTAAGAAACAAAAAATGACGGATTTTTTGCTGTACTCTGCGATAATGGAACGCTAAATTTATTGTCGATAACAGTTCGCTATTACGCCGTTGTTGTACGATAAGACGTATCATTTCTTTCAATTATACCTCCATCTTAAATCAGCCTATCATAGGATTCCTTGTCATGATGAACCAACCAATAGATCCTTTTTTTCGGCGCTTATTTATTGTCGTTGCGATGGTGGTGGGTATATTGTTACTGTATTTGATGATGCCAGTCATTATACCGTTTGTCTTTGCTTTCGTACTGGCTTATTTGTTCAATCCGCTGGTCAAACGCTTATCGAAGTATATCAAACGCTGGGTGGCGATTATCATTGTCTATTCCACCATCACTTTAGGAATGGTGCTACTGCTTTGGTGGTTAATACCGACTTTGTGGCATCAGTTGCAAGCGGCGTGGGAGTATCTGCCTAAGGTCTTAACTTGGTATAATGAAGTCGTACGTGAATGGTTCGTTAACAACAGTCGTATCAATCTGCCAGAGTTGGAGTCTAAAGGGTTTTCTGAGACATTGGTTGAATACATGCAGACCAATTATAAGTTTGAAGATGCCAGTACCATGATGAACCAAATATTGGTGTCGAGCATGAACTTCATCAATAATGCTGGACTCATTGTGCTAGTACCGATTTTAACCTTTTATTTTTTGTTCAATTGGGATCAGCGTCTGCAGACATGGAAGCTGGCGATTCCCGCTGCGTATAGCAAAAAAGTCATTCAAATTGCTCGAGAGTGTGACCTTGCATTGATGGCATTTATCAAAGGTCAGCTATTGGTGATGGTCTTATTGGGCGCTATTTATGCGGTGCAATTACAGCTTATTGGGCTTGAGCTTGGGCTTATTATTGGTATGGTTGCCGGTATTGCTAGCTTTGTTCCTTATTTGGGTTTTGGCATTGGTTTTATCGCTGCCATTATCGCCTGCCTGTTCCAGTTTGGGCTAAATTGGACGTATTTGTCGCTGATCGTCGGAGCGTTTTTAGTTGGGCAAGCCGCAGAAGGTTATATTCTACAGCCGTTACTATTGGGTGATAAGATAGGTCTATCGCCGCTTTGGGTGATTTTTGCTGTATTGGCAGGCGCAAGCTTATTGGGTTTTGTTGGTATGCTCATCGCACTGCCAGTGTCTGCCGTGCTTAATGTACTGTTTCGCCATTTATACATCTACTATCGTTCGACTGATTTTTATAAAGGTCGTAAGCAATTGGCTTTGTTTGAGAAGAGATAAGTATTTTATCGTTAGAGTAACGAGGTCATCATAATTGGATAGTAAAATTGATGACGGATAATAAATGGTGATTGATAAGGCTTAATAGGTAAAAGACTTGTCAGTCATTTTGCAAATATGTTATATATAGGCGCAGTATTGACAGTATCAGCCGTTATCCAGTTGGTCGTTAACAAGATGACTTTTGATTAGGTAATTCTCAGATATACTCTCGATTAAAACAACGAGATGCTAACGCAGCAAGTTTATATCAGGTAGTATAAGAGCATCTCAAAGACAGTTATTAATAATTTATCCTTTTATTTATTGCATTACGCAAAACGAGTTGATGATTCATGGCAGAAGCACAGCTAAGTCTCAATCTGGACATTAAGCATGATGCAAGTCTAAGTGACTTTGCCGGTCCTGGTTGGATGTCGATTATTGATGCAGTGCGGCAACTACATGTCGGCCTGATCGGTCAACTGTACCTATTTGGCAGTCCTGCTACGGGCAAGTCGCACTTATTATCTGCTATCTGTGAGTCATTTATTGAGATGGACAAGTCAGCGATTTGTTTGTCACTCAATGAGTTGATTCATACCGATGTGCACGTCCTCTCCTCTCTAGAAAACTTCGATCTAATCGCGATCGATGATTTAGAGGTATTGGAGCAAAGCAGTCAATGGCAAGAAGCCTTATTTCATTTGATTAATCGCAGTCGTGAAGGTCAGCGTCAATTGTTGTTTGCAGCCAATAAGCCTGCTGGTGATTTGCCCTTTCAATTGAGGGATTTGCTGACTCGTTTGGCACAAGCACCTACGTTTAAAGTACCCAATGGTCATGACTTAGCCGACCGTCAGGCGTTATTACAATCTATCTTGCGTCGGCGTGGTTGGCAGTTTGATGATCGAATTATTGATTATTTGCTTACTGAGGGACCACATCGCATCGGTGCGATGATGGAAGTACTCAATTATATTCAGCCGATGTTTTCGAACCTTGGGCGTAGCAATATATCCAAAGCAGTCATCATTGACGCATTGCGTACCATTGATGAGCAGACACTAGCAGCAGAGCTTGCTGATATTGCGCAAGAGACACAAGTAGATAACGATTCAGCGGAACAAGATCAACATACGATGCCACTCGATTTTTAGCATTAACAACTAAAGTCTTTTATCCAAAGCGCTTTTACTATTGCCAAAACGTTTTCACTATTAATGGAATCACTTATGAAATCCAATGCTTCTTTGCTAAAAAAACTGACCATCAGCACGTTGCTTATTGGTGCAGGCTCTATCTCTATGCTGTCGCATGCTGAAGTAACGCTACTGGTTGATGACCATATCAAAGTCACGGCTATCAATGGGCAAGAAGTGCAGCAGAGCGCTTTTCAACCATTGACTAAAAAGTTCACGCTTCAGCCGGGTCAACATGCGATTACTGCGAAGTATGACCGTTTATATGACTTGCGCCGTGATGAGCATGATTATTTACGTTCGGGTAATGTGAGCGTGACGGCAGAATTGGCGGACAATCAAACCTATCGTCTGACCATGCCGAATCAGCCAGAAGAGTATGCAGCAGCTAAAGAATATGCCAAGCGTCCGATACTGGCAGTAGAGAAAAACAATACTGTGATTGCAAGTCAGCAAGGTATCGCTGGTAATCAAGGTGGATTGTTGTCAGGTTTAGGCAAGGCGTTCGGCGGTGTGTTTGGCGGAGCAGATGATGCAGAGCTACAGAATCAGCGTGCGATTGCCGCATTAGATCAACCAAATGTGAATACGGGTACGGTAGCGACTACTAAGCAAACCACTAGTGTTAATTCATCTGCTAATACCTTAGATCAATTTATGCAAATTTGGTTACAAGCCACGCCTGCTGAGCGCGAAAAAATGCGTCAATGGATGCAAAAATAAGGTTTCATTAGCAACAGCAACTACAAAAAAAGCACCTAAAGTAGGTGCTTTTTTACGATCTAGATTTTAGGGCGTGTCCTCAATTCAATCAATTACTCTCTAAATGGGCTAAAAATGGGCTAAAAATGGCTAAATTTTGTTAAACATCGTCAAATAGCTTATCAATATCTCGATATTAACAGCGCTATCTTCCTTGTTTAACTGCAATTTATCTCATTTTTATCACCATTTTTAAAATGAGGACACGCCCTAGTGATGTACTGTTTTTTTAGCAATGATTAACCTAAAAAGGCGTTATACATCCAGATGAGCTTTTCTTGCTCTTGTACATAGGCATCTACGAGGTCAGCTGTTCCTTGATCTTCGCTGTCTGCTGCTAGAGCAGATACTTTACGCTGCTCTGTAATCAAAGCTTGTAAACCCGTTACCACGCCTTTCACACAAGCATTGCCATCTTTGACGTTTTTATCTTCTTGAATGCTAGTATGTTGAGTAAAATCGCTATAAGCATGCAGCGGTGTGCCGCCCAAAGTTAAGATACGCTCAGCGATTTCATCAATTTGTAATTGTAGCGCGGTATACAATTCTTCAAACTTTGGGTGCAAGGTGAAAAAGTGCTCACCTTTTACATTCCAGTGATAGCCACGGACGTTTAAATAAAAGACGTGATAAGTTGACAATAAATTGTTTAGTTGTGCAATGACTTCGCTCATGTCAGCTTTTTCTAGACCGATTTGATTAGTAGCGTTACTCATAATATTATCCTTATAGTTTGAGTGTTGATATAAAACATTAAATGAAGAAGATGAGAAGTGTAGCAACTCGTGTGCTACATTACTATGCTCTTTAATATATTAACGCTTTTCAGCCTTAAAAAGTAACAATCTTAGAAAATAGTATGATAAAACTGCCATATAGAATGGCGTCAGCTTAAGCTGAAATCATAACTATACATTCATATAATTTAGAGCAATTATCACCTTGCTTTTGATAGCTATTATAATAGCAGAGCACCATCAATAAGTTAATTTCAATAAATTTATAATTATGATTGATTTTGTAAAAATTATTTTTTATTGATCATTTCTTTATCGCTCATAGAGTAAGCGATAAAGAAGTCTTCTACTATTTTATGCTGGCGGCTGTAAGTTTTCAGGGTTTAAGCCTTTAACGGGGATAACTTCTTGCAAATGCTGACGTACCGTATCGATCGGAAACTTCTGTGCTTCTAAGCGCTTTGGCACAATTTGGCTGCCTTGTTGACCTTTCATCTCAAACATCATAAAGATATAGTCGTCCGTCTCATCCCAGCTTTTGACAGCTGACCATGGAATGACGGCTTGCTGGGTCGTGCCTGCTCGCATTTGCATGCCGCGCATTTGGTTGTTATTAAATGTGTCAGGCTGATTCACTGGCATCGCCATGACGAGGCCATGCTTTTGTACGCCCAATTTCATCTGACGCATCTCGTCTGGCATCTCTTGATCGGCCACTTGCTTGTCAAACTCTCTTTTCACATACCATTTAAAGCCAAGGGTACGAACCAGTAAATAAATGACGACTGAAACTAGCATCAGCCAAAAGATAATGGTTGAGTAGCCTGTCACAAAAACCAACCCTGCGATCGCTAGTACCACGGTTACCGCCATAATGATCCATTCTTTCATTTTGATACTTTTTAGACCGAAAGAAGGGCTGGCACTGGCAAATAGCTCGTATTGTGCTTGGTGAAATTCTGCCTCGGTTAGGTTTAAGGCGACAGGTTGTAGCGTATAGGGGTACAAGGCCATAAAGGTTTCTCAAATACTTGTATTGAAAGTGTTGGGTTTAAATCGACAAAACGTAGCAGCTACGTCGTACTTGGCTAGAAGTCGAATAAAAGGTATGCGCTTATCTTACCGAAAAGTACCCCTAAATGAAACATATAAGCCGCTCTGTTCGTTGATAGAGGTGATATTAATGGTTTTAACAAAGATGGGCGAGGCTTATTGAGGTAAGCTGAACTTTGAGAGATGTATTTAAAGCAAATATAACTGGCTACGGATAATGAAAGTAATAAATGAAAATTCAATCAGCAGAGGTCAAAACATGGTCAAATCTGCTGTGTCTTGGTATTATAGCGGCTATCACTTATTTTGATAAAATCAGCCCCTTTAAAAACAGTATCTTTAAAAATAACACTTTCGAACCTCTTCCTCACTTCTAGCGTTACAGGCAACTATTATGATTGATCCAAAACTCTTACGCGGCGATTTAAGCGATTTACAACAGCAACTGGCCACTCGTGGTTATGCACTTGACATAGATTTTTGGCAAACGGTTGAGTCAGAACGTAAATCTTTGCAGATCAAAACCGAAGAGTTGCAGTCGAGCCGTAATGCGGGTGCTAAGCAAGTGGGTGCTTTGAAAAAATCAGGCGAAGATGCCAGTGAGCTATTGGCTGAGATGCAGAATGTCAGTGGTGAGATTAAAACAGCCGAAGACGAGCTGCGCACTCTACAAGAGCGTATCAACAAAGCTGCTATGCAAATTCCAAATATTCCAGCAGCTGATGTGCCAGTGGGTACGTCAGAAGATGATAACGTAGAAGTGCGCAAGTGGGGCACGCCTCGTACGTTTGATTTTGAAATTCAAGATCACACTTATATTGGCGAGACACTTGGTATGCTCGACTTTGAAGCCGCGACCAAGCTGACTGGCAGCCGCTTTAATGTACTAAAAGGACAGTTGGCACAAATGCATCGCGCCCTGATTCAATTTATGCTCAATACCCATACCATGAAGTACGGCTATCTTGAAACGTACGTGCCTTATATTGTGAATTCAGACAGCCTAAAAGGTACGGGGCAGTTGCCTAAGTTTGAAGATGATTTGTTTAAGCTCAAAAATCATACAAACAATGAAGACATGGATTTTTATCTTATCCCTACTGCCGAAGTGCCAATGACCAACTTGGTACGTGGCGAGCGTTTGGATATTAGCGAGCTGCCACTTAAGTTTACCGCGCATACGCCTTGTTTCCGTAGTGAGGCAGGCTCACATGGCCGTGATACTCGTGGTTTGATCCGTCAGCATCAGTTTGAAAAAGTTGAGATGGTCAATATTGCTACCGCTGAGCAATCTGATGATTTATTAGAAGCAATGACTGGACAAGCCGAATATATCTTGCAGCAGTTGAACCTACCATACCGCACCGTTCAGTTATGTACGGGTGATATGGGCTTTGCAGCACAAAAGACCTATGACATCGAAGTATGGTTACCGAGCCAAGATACCTATCGTGAAATCTCAAGCTGCTCTAACTGCGGTGATTTCCAAGCGCGCCGTATGGGAACACGTGTCAAAGATGGCAAACAAACCAGCTTGGCACACACGCTAAATGGTTCAGGCTTGGCAGTGGGTCGTACACTATTGGCAGTAATGGAAAATCATCAAAACGCTGACGGTAGTATCACGATTCCAGAAGTATTGCGTCCGTTTATGGGCGGTGCTGAGACTATTTCAGTTTAATATCTATATTGCTTGTACTAGCTGTGAGTTACTAAGATGACTCACAGCTTTTTAATATAGGGTGGTTTGATAAAACTGATATGAATAATTATTAAACACAAACGATTCTGTCATACCATTTCTTGGCTAGCCTCATAGCAAATATGTTAATATTACACTTTGATTTTATAGTCTATAACTTAGGGACGCATTTGGCGTCCTTATGCTTATACTCCTTTGAGTAAACTCTCCTCTTAGCCCAATACTAGGACACTCTATGCCAGCTCCAATTAGCGAACGTAAATTAGCCAATGCCATCCGTGTACTGTCGTTTGATGCGGTTCAAAAAGCCAACTCTGGACATCCAGGCGCGCCAATGGGTATGGCCGATATTGCCGAAGTTTTGTGGCGCAAGTTTTTGAAGCACAACCCAACCGATCCACAGTGGCACAACCGTGACCGCTTTGTATTATCGAACGGTCATGGCTCGATGCTTATTTACTCATTGCTGCATTTATCTGGTTATGACGTCAGCGTTGATGATTTGAAAGGTTTCCGTCAGTTGCATTCAAAAACTCCAGGTCATCCTGAGCTTGGCTATACACCAGGTGTTGAGACAACTACTGGTCCACTAGGTCAAGGTATCGCCAATGCCGTTGGTTTTGCAATTGCAGAAAAAACTTTAGCCGCGCAGTTTAATCGTGACGGCCATAACATCGTTGACCATAATACCTATGCGTTCTTAGGCGATGGTTGCTTGATGGAAGGTATCAGTCATGAAGTTTGCTCATTGGCTTGCACGTTAGGTCTTGGCAAGCTGGTCTTCTTCTATGATGACAATGGTATCTCTATCGATGGTAATGTCGAAGGCTGGTTCACAGATGATACGCAAGCGCGTTTTGAGTCTTATGGCTGGCAAGTTATCAAAGTAGATGGTCATGATGCTGATGCAATCACGCAAGCAACTGAACAAGCGCTAAAAGAGACTGCTAAACCAAGTCTACTGATTTGCAAAACCACGATCGGTGCAGGTAGCCCGAACAAGCAGGGTCTAGCAGCCAGTCATGGTGCTCCGTTAGGTGATGACGAAATCGCTTTGACTCGTGATGCATTGTCTTGGAAGCATGCCCCGTTTGAATTAGATGATGAAATCTATGAAGCATGGGATGCTAAAGCCAAAGGCGACGTCCAACAGAAAAACTGGGATGCTGATTTTGACGCTTATAAGAAAGCCTATCCTGAACTGGCGTCTGAGCTATTGCGTCGTCTAAATGGTGATCTGCCTGCTGACTTTGATAGCCAAGCACAAGCCTATATTCAGCAAACGCAAGAAGCGGGTGGCGATGTTGCTAGCCGTAAAGCCAGTCAAAACGCCATCAATACCTTACAGCCCTTATTACCAGAATTACTAGGTGGTTCAGCGGATCTGGCTGGCTCGAACTTGACGCTATTCAAAGGCGCTAAAGGCATCGAAAAAGACGCTGATGGCAACTACATCTATTATGGTGTACGTGAGTTCGGTATGACCGCGATTGCTAATGGCATCGCATTACATGGCGGCTTTATCCCTTACGTAGCAACGTTCCTAATGTTTATGGAATATGCACGTAACGCAGTACGCATGGGCGCATTGATGAAACAGCGCGTTATCCATGTCTATACGCATGACTCTATCGGTCTGGGTGAAGATGGCCCAACGCATCAGCCAGTTGAGCAATTGACTAGCCTACGTACTACGCCAAATCTACGCACATGGCGTCCGTGTGATGCGACTGAATCTGCAAGCGCTTGGGTAGAAGCCATCAAGTCTGAAAACAACCCGTCAGCGTTAATCTTTAGCCGTCAGAGCTTGCCACATCAAGCACGTGATAGCAAGCAAGTAGCGAACATCACCAAAGGCGGTTATGTACTTGCGAAAGAGCAAGGTGAGCTACAAGCCATCATCATCGCGACTGGTTCAGAAGTCGGCCTAGCGATGGAAGCTTACGAAACGTTGAGCGCAAATGGTGTTGGCGTCCGCGTGGTCTCTATGCCATGTGCTGAGATTTTCGTTGAGCAAGATGCTAGCTATCGCGACGCCGTATTGCCTGCCAATATCCGCGCTCGCGTCGCAGTAGAAGCGGCGCATGTAGATTACTGGTACAAGTTCGTTGGTCTAGATGGCAAAATCATCGGTATGACCACTTATGGCGAATCTGCTCCTGCAGATCAGTTATACAAAGAGTTTGGTATCACTACCGACGCTGTGGTTGAAGCGGTAAATAGTTTGGTGTAATAAACCTAACTTAGTTAGCGTTTAAAAAAAAGAGCTACCGGAGAAATCTGGTGGCTTTTTTTTATGGTTGAATTTTAGTTTTGGAGCTAATACTGTTTTATTATAGCCATAAATTCAATTATAGTTAACATACTTTAAAGCTTACATTATTGGGGGTATTATGATTTGGCTTATTTCTATTGGTATAATTATTTTATTACTTTTTTTATATCAGGCTTATGAAAATAGCAGGAAAGCAGCAGCTGAGGAAAAATTGAAGATAAATTTCAATATTTTTTTAACAAATAACTATAAAGATATTGAATATGCAAGTTTCGCTTTGGCTAAATATTCTCAAGGTGGAATGTGGACGACTGGTTTATCGGTTGATGACGTTTATATCAACAAGGCAAAACACCCAAAAATTAAAAAAGTCATAGATGATTCTGAAAAATCAGGATTTGGAAGTTACTGGATTTGTAAAAAATTATCCTCAGAAGCTATTAAAATTAGAGATAAATCTTTTAAGAATTTTCTAGAAAATAATGGTCATGATCTAGAGGAAGCTATTAGCTACCTAGTATCTATTCGAGAGAGCTTTGTAGGAGGAGTTTGCCATGCATTTGAAATTGAAGAAGCTACAAAAAATTGTGAGATAATTACACAGCTAGACTTAAAAGCAAGTAATGGAGTATTTCCAAATGAAATGCTATACGATTATATCGAAAGGTTAACTAACGAAAAATTAGAGATGATGAAAATTGAGAATGACGACGAGTTTAAAGTTTTTGTTAATCAATAAGGCATAATGAATGTAGGTCTTGCTAAACGCACCACATAAACTAATTGCTATTTCATGATAAAAGTACCAAAAAATCATGGATTAGAGGAAAGTTATTTACAGACTTAACCTGGATGTAATATTTATAAAAAATTTTTACTATATAACTATAAAAATAAAATTATAGTATATAAAACGGTACGACAAATTAGCTAAATGCTATGATTTGTCGTGTTATTGCACTGGGATAAAACCATGTCACTCAATCTCACATCTTCTAAGACAACAACATGCTAAATTACACTGATTCTATTAACTCGCAAAAGCCATTCCTTACGTCTAATCAACCGACTGTTGAAACAGTAAATGTGCTCTTAACGTTAGATGATTTCTTTTCTAACATGTCAAAAAAGGTGAGTTCTAATGAGTTAGGTGATTTGACCAAGCGTCATGATTTTATATATGAAAAAGAGCTTCGTGACTGCAATCTTGATTATTCACT
Organism: Psychrobacter immobilis; assembly: GCF_904846065.1. Classification (NCBI taxonomy): domain Bacteria; kingdom Pseudomonadati; phylum Pseudomonadota; class Gammaproteobacteria; order Moraxellales; family Moraxellaceae; genus Psychrobacter; species Psychrobacter immobilis. The sequence goes on along the minus strand of NZ_CAJGZV010000001.1, from coordinate 2,416,662 downwards.
AAATAGTCTCAAGCGAATTGATGAGTGGTTGCTAACGGTTAAAAAAAGACTGCCTGACTTTACAGAGCATCGAATATTTTCTTCAGAGTACTCGCTGCACAATAGCTCGACTATTGAGATATTGAGCTACTATTTAGGTGAAATCATTGGACGAGCTCGTAGAGAAGCCCCAGTTTGGTACCCTGATGCAAGCGATCATTGTATAGGGGATCAGACCGCATTGACTAAAAACATGTTTGTCGAGTTTGATAGTGATATCCAAGGTTTGTGTGATTTTTTCGTTCCTAAGCAAGTGATTTACCAAGCATTGATAATAGCTAGTGACGATGGGGCATTACAAGACCAAACAATTTGGCAAAGTGTGTTGGAGTTAGTTCCATCTACTATATTAAGTAATACAGATTTAAATCAGCCTTTGCCACCCGTACCCACTATGGAGTTGAAGTTTGATAGAGAGATTGAATTTGCTAATTTAGATCGAGCGGATTTAGCTTACTTACAGATGATGCCTCCAAAATGGATGAAAGACGACGTTTTGTATGAACAGATCAACCAATTGGCCAAGTTATATAAAACAGGCAAAGTAGTATGGGCTCATGTCGTTCAAGCAAATAAAATGCTATGGTCTTCTGATCAGGCATACTCTTGTCCTGCTGGAATAGTATACGATCCGACAGGGCGAACACCAGTTTCTTATCTAGCAGAAATTGCACATGAACTTTATACTTTTAAAAATACCATTCCTGATACAGATGATATAGAAATATTAAAGTATGCTGAGCACATAACTGACGAACATACTAGAATGCTTGGTTTTGACATCCCTAATAGCATTACGCCTTTACCACTAAAGTCTACCAGTCTGTTCGTTTGGCGATTACATTTACCCAATGGTATTTTGCAAAGCTCATTTCCTATTTTAATCAGTGATGAAACAGCTGAGGTTACTGTACTTCCTGCCAAGTTTTGGGAGCAAGCTTATTATGATGAATGGATTCAAGACAGTTATTTTGAAGAAGATATGTATTACGGCGTACGAAAACTTTATGAGAGTGACAATTCTTGGAAAAAGTATGAGAAGCACCTTCGGCCACAAGTGACTGAGCTTATTGATGATATTCCGAGCTTAGCTAATAAAGCATCTTTTAACAGTTATAAGCCTACTTCAACCGATATGGACTTCGTTACAGAATCGATTCAACAGAATTTTGCAGAAGCAAAACAAGAAAGTACAAGCTTCATGAAAATTGTCATTGGCGTAATTATATTTATAGCTGTCTTATATGGGTTTAAGTTCTTTACTTAATAGATATCAACCTAATGAATTATTTTTTGAGAAAGCCACCATGTCCCTAAAATCTAGCTTCAAAGGATTCTTAGGCAAGACCGTTATCAACGTTACCATGTGGCTAAAGCTTGAAAAAGACATCTATAATCCGAAATCAAAAAGTATAAAGGCTGGACACAAAGATGAATATCGTGCATCAAAAAGTAGCTATCTATAACAATAAAATTAAAGAAAGTGCTGAGTTAATATTTGAAAGCTATTCGGCTTCTTCTGAAAATGTTGGGCTAACTCTTGTATTGGCTGAATTTGGTAGGTATCAATTTCAAGGCATTGATTTTTATAAAGCTTTATTCGGACTAAGGGCACTATTAGAGCCTAAAAACATCGTTATATGTATTAATGGATGTAGATTAGATTTTGTGTGCTCAAGTATGGGTCAGCAAATGTCACGAGGACAAGTTGGCTATATAATTGAAATGGGAAAGCAAGGTACTAACCGAGTTAGGACTTTTGACCATTGTGATGATCTAGATAAATTAACCACAGTAAATAAGCAAATGGACTATATCAGACAATGGAGTGAGTCGTTAAAAGGTTAGTTTATTGGTTATATTAAATGAATGTTTGATGTGAGTGCCAATATCCGTGCTCGCGTAGCAGTCGAAGCGGCGCATGTAGATTACTGATATAAGTTCGTTGGTCTAAATGGCAAAATCATTGGTATGACCACTTATGGCGAATCTGCTCCTGCAGATCAATTATATAAAGAGTTTGGTATTACGACTGACGCTGTGGTTGAAGCGGTAAATAGTTTGGTGTAATAAACCTAACTTAGTCAGTATTTAAAAAAAGAGCTGCCGGAGAAATCTGGTGGCTCTTTTTATTGGCTAAATAATCAGTGTATTCATAGTGCTATTTAGTCCATAATTAAACAAAATAGAGTACGGAATAATTATGAACTGGGATTTATTGAGTATTTTTATCACGGTCGGCTTGGCACATTTCCTTGCATTATTGAGTCCAGGGCCGGATTTTGTATTGATCGTAAAGAGTGCGATTAAAAATGACAGTAAAGACGCAATAGGGGTTGCACTTGGTATCACCTTTGCCAATTCAGTGTACATTAGTCTATGTTTAATTGGTGTTGGCTCAATTTTAGCCGCCTCTGCACCTATTATGATTACGCTAAAAATTATTGGTGGATTGTTTTTAATGTACCTTGGGATACAGGCGTTACGCGCACGAAAAAATGCGTATGACCAGTTTCAGGTAGCCCAATCAGCCCATTCAAATATACCTAAGACAACTTTTTTAAAAGAATTTACTGCAGGGTTTTTGTCAGGAATATTTAATCCTAAAAATCTACTCTTTTATCTCAGTTTGTTCACGGTAGTGTTGACACCAGAAATAAGTTTTGTATTCAAATTGGGCTTAGGCATTTGGATGACTGTTGTGGTATTCGCATGGGACACTGCCATCATATTTCTATTGTCGACTCGCAAAGTACGCGCTAAATTTACCCAAGTTGCTTATTACATCGATAAAGTTACAGGGGCGTTGCTTGGCGTCATTGGTTTAACTATCGTCAGAACAGCAATTGCAGATCGGTAATTTTAACCAAAAGTAATTAGTATATTGATATTGAACGTTATTTATTTTTTCATAACCACTTTCAAGAAAAAAACCATGTCCCTCAAATCCACTTTCAAAGGCTTTCTAGGCGAGACCGTTATCAATGTCGCCATGTGGCTAAAACTTGAAAAAGATGTCTATCACCGATTAAACGGTATTACCTTGCCAAGAGCCAATGGTGGCAGTACCCAAATCGATCATATTATCGTCTCCATATACGGCATCTTTGTCATCGAAACCAAAAACTATAAAGGCTGGATATATGGTAGCGAGAAGCAAAAGCAGTGGACGCAAGCTTTCCCAAATGGAAGTAAATTTAAATTCCAAAATCCATTGCGTCAAAACTACTTGCACATTAAGACGCTCGCAGATTTATTGGGCTTGGAGCTGAGCTACTTCCATTCGATGATTGCTTTTATCGGGAAGTGTGAGCTAAAAACTCGTGATGAGTTGCCCGAACACGTATTGACAGGTGGGATGGTCTCTTATGTGAAGAAGAAACAAGATGAGATACTGACTGAAGACGAGGTCAAGTCTATCGTTGAGCAGATTAATAGCAACAGATTCAGCAAATCTTGGCGCACCAATAGAGAGCATAAAGCCTATCTAAAAGACAAGCATAGCCTCTCAAACAAACAGCCTAGCAGTAACTCCACTGATAAAACAATTGCTAAAACTGCCAGTAAGCCTACACTCGAGCCAGTAATAAAAGAAACCGCTAAACGAGCCACGCTGAAAAGCCGAGAAGTGCTGCGATGGTCGGGTCAGACTGAGATTGAATCTAGCGAGTTACTAACTGAGAGTCTGAATATTCAGCAGACAAATACACCATATAATATTGCCGATAAAGTATTTCTTACACCGTTTGAGGTTGTAGAGCTTGAATTAGCAACGAGTTCCTCTGCGACAGGTGAGGCGACAAACCATACAGCTTATTTGATTCAAACACCAACCTGCCCGAGATGTAACGGTAAGATGATCAAGCGAGTAGCAAAAAAAGGCCTGAATCAAGGTCGGGCCTTTTTTGGTTGTAGCAAATTTCCTAAATGTTGGGGCGTGGTGAATATTGATTAGTCGTTAATCATTTTAACCTTAGTCACCTTAACCATATATTTCTTCCAAGCGTAAACAAGCAACCAATCGACCGTCCCATTCGCGCAGTTGTGGCTCTACTTCGCTGCATTGCTGCTTGGCATAGGGGCAGCGTTTATGTAGGGCGCAGCCACTTGGTGGATTGAGCGGGCTTGGTAGCTCACCTTGTAGCGTTAAATCGTTCTTATGACCATTTACCGTTGGTGCAGCAGCCAATAGAGCGATGGTATATGGGTGTTTTGGTGCATTATAAATTGCTTCTTTGGGTCCGTGTTCGACAGCCTGACCTAAATACATGACCATCACATCATCAGCGACGTGTCGTACGACGGACAAGTTATGCGAGATAAAGACGTAAGCAGTATGATACTCATCCTGTAAATCCATAAATAGATTCAAGACTTGTGCCTGAATGGATACATCGAGCGCAGAGGTAGGCTCATCAGCGACGACAATTTTAGGATTGAGCATCATGGCGCGGGCGAGGGCAATACGTTGGCGCTGACCCCCTGAAAACATATGTGGATAGCGGCCAGCATGTTCGGGGCGCAGACCCACATTTCGCATCATCTCATTGATTTTGTCACGCTTGTCGTCTTTAGACAGTTTGGTATGGATATCCAGTGGTTCAGTCAATTGATAGCCAATGGTATGGCGTGGGTTGAGACTGCCATAAGGGTTTTGAAACACCATTTGGATTTCGGTACGCAGCTCTTTGAGCGCTTTTCTGCTATAGCCAGTGGTGACTTCATCATTGATAAATAGCTCGCCATCAGTAGGCTCTTCGATGAGTGTGAGCTGGCGGGCAAGGGTAGATTTACCGCAGCCTGATTCACCGACGACGGCTAGCGTCTTGCCAGCCTCAAGCTCAAACGACACACCATTCAATGCTTTAACGTAAGCTTTTGCTTTACCCAACCCTTGCGATACTGGGTAGTGTTTATGTAGATTGTCTGCTTTCAGGACCACTTTATTACTCATACTTGTGACTCCAAGGTAGCAGCGTAAGAGGTAGAGTTGCGAGAAGAAGGATCAGAATGAATACAGCGCACTTTGCCATTAGGAGTATCCAATATGGGCGGCGGTACTTCACAGGCAGGCTCTTTGTACGGGCAGCGAGGAGACAACAAGCAACCACTTGGACGATCATATTGACTGGGTACGACTCCGGGTAAGCTGTTCAGACGGTCTTGACCGATAGCCAGCTCTGGGATGGCTTGTAGCAAGGCCTCCGTATAAGGGTGAGCAGGCTTTTGAAAAATCTCCGGCACGGTACTGGTTTCGACCACTTGTCCGGCATACATGACCGCGACATCACGCGAGTTTTGCGCGACCAAACCCAAGTCGTGGGTAATCAGTATCATCGCCATTTGTTTTTCGCGTTGCAATCGGCTTAGCAAGTCCATGATTTGCGCTTGTACTGTGACATCGAGCGCGGTGGTAGGTTCATCGGCGATGAGTAGTTTGGGCTCACAAGCAATTGCCATCGCAATCATAACTCGTTGACTCATACCGCCTGATAACTGATGTGGATAAACCTTGAGGCGGTTTTTGGCATCGGGCATTTCGACCAGCTCTAGCAGCTCTAGGATACGCGCCTGTACGGCTGAGCCACGCAAGCCTAGATGCTTACGTAATACTTCGCCCAGTTGCATCTCAACCGTGAAGCTTGGATTTAGACAAGACATCGCATTTTGAAAGATCATTGAGATGTCTTTGCCAATGATTCCGCGTTTTTCTTTTGCTGACATACTGAGCATGTCTTTATCATCGAACATAACGCGCTTGGAACGGACAGTTGCAGAGGGTGGTAGTAGCCCCATCAGTGCCATCATAGTGACCGACTTACCTGAGCCAGATTCACCCACGACTGCGATGACTTCGCCTTGTGTAATCTTTAACGACACATCATCGACTGCACGAAAAGCGCGCACACCTTGCCCGAAAGTCACTGAAAGATTTTCAATATCTAACAACAATGGTGATTCTTTTTTTGATGCGTCATTCATAGAAGTGTGAGTGGTAGGCGTTTTAATTAATGGTTCAGTCATCTTAGGTCACCTGCTTTAATTTGGGGTCTAGCGCATCGCGTAGGCCATCACCAGTCAAGTTAATCGACAATGCGGCTAAGAAAATAGCGACACCGGGCCAAATAGCGAGCCAAACATTACTCTGAATATACTGACGTGCTGTACCGAGCATCGCGCCCCATTCTGCATCGGGTGGCTGAACACCAAAGCCTAAGAAACCAATTGCACCTGCTTCTAAAATAGCAGACGAGAAAATCATCGTCGCCTGCACGATGAGCGGTGCCATACAGTTGGGCAAAATGGTGATAAATAACAATCTAAGCACACCAGCGCCCATCACTTGCGAGGCGATAAAGTATTCACGCTGTAGCTCTACCATCGCGGTAGCACGAGTCAAACGAATAAAAGGTGGCGTACAGACCAGTGCAATCGTAATGATCGTATTGGTCATAGAAGGTCCTAAGATAGCGGCAATGATGATCGCCAACAGTAAGCTCGGATAAGACATCAAAATATCATTGACTAGCATGACGGCTTTGCCCCAAACCTTGGGCCAAAATGCAGCACTAAGTCCCAATGAAACACCGACTAACATGGCAAGAGTCGTCGCGCTCAGACCGATAAATAGAGAATAACGCGCGCCATACATCACCCGAGACAAGGTGTCTCGTCCAGCATCATCCGTGCCTAGCCAAAACATGGTATTGCCGCCATCCAGAAAGGCAGGCGGCAACTGCTCTTGACCAGTAAATAACTCGTAAGGGTCATGGGGCGCAATGGCAGGCGCAAGGATGGCAATAATGACCATCAATGCTAGTACAATAAAACCAAGCACCGCGCCTTTATTTCGGCAAAACGTCGATAAAAATAGCTGCCAAGATGACGGCGGTGTGGCGGCCATAAGATTGACATCAGAGGGAAGAACAGAAGGCTTCATGAGCAGTTCCTATAGTGGCTAGCGCGTTGAGAAGGTTTAGATTGTTGTTCCTAATAATCACCAAGATAATAATCATTAAGAATTTGCTAAAAAATCCTGCAATCGCTAATCGTCACTATTTATAATATGAGTATTTATCAATGTTAAATTAAGAAGTATGTCGAATACGCGGATTGATAAGACCATACAAAATATCAATAAATAAACTAACTAAAATCAGGGCGGTGGCGACCAATAAAATACCGTTTTGCACAATAGGATAATCACGAGTGAAAAACCCATCGAGCAGCCAATTACCAACACCTGGCCAACTAAAGATAGTCTCAGTGATAATAGCCCCCGCGAGCAAGGTCGCCATCTGTAAACCAATCACAGTCACCACAGTGATTAAGGCATTACGCATGACGTGTACCAATATCACACGGCGCGGCGATAGGCCTTTGGCGCGCGCTGTACGCACGTAGTCCTCATCTAACACCTCTAGCATCGCCGAGCGTGTCATGCGTGCAATCATTGCGAGTGGTATGGTCGATAAGGCAATAGACGGTAGGATAAAGTGTTTGACCACATCCCAAAATGCGCCAGGTTCTCCTGATGTTAAAGAGCCAAGTAGCCATGATCCATATAAAGGTTTGACGTCTAAAAACTGCGCGACAGATATGACACCGGCGACAGGCAACAGGCCGAGATAATGGGCGAATATACCAGTGAGAATAGGCCCCAATAAATAGATGGGCATAGAGTAGCCAGCCAGCGCCCCTGACATTAGAGTGTAGTCAATCCATGTACCACGTCGTAGCGCGGCAAAGATACCTAAGCTCACACCGACAACACTGGCAATGACAATGGCACACAAAGCCAGCTCTAAGGTTGGTACAAAATGCGCAAAGAAGTCTTGTAATACCGGAGTACGAGTACGAAAGGATTGACCAAAATCACCGGTCAATATTCCGGTTAAGTAATCCCAATATTGAACAATGAGGGGTTTGTCTAAGCCTAGTCGCTCTAGGGCACGAGCATGTAGCTCTGGATCGACCATACGCTCACCCATCATAATCTCGACGGCATCTCCAGGGACGAGCCGAATTAGGGTGAATGTCGATAGCGTTAAGCCAAGATAGACAGGAATTAGAATGGCAATGCGACGCAAAATATAAAGTAGCATGGGCTGCTCAATTCAATAGTTGTGGTTCAATCGTTTGAGATCGATGAGTAGAATGTTGGCAGAGATGAGAGAGTCGGTGACAAAATGCTTAATAAGGCGCTTAATTCATATAAATACGGCTGGAGCAGAGTGTCTGACCCAGCCGAATATAAATTAAACAATCATGCATGCATGTCTTACCGGACGTCATCAGCTCAGGTTATTCAACCTTTACACCATCGAAGCGTATTGAGCCAAGCGGACTAATTTTATAATCGACGACGTTTGGTGCGGTGAATACCGTGACCACCGAATGCGCCATTGTCGTCCAAGGCAGCTGCTCTTTGAATATCTGCTGAGCTTGTACATAGTCGTTGACGCGCTCATCCTGATTGGTAATCTGACGGGCGTTAGTCACCAAAGTGTCAAAGTCTTTATTACACCAACGTGAGTAATTATTACCACCGACCGCATCACAAGATAGTAGCGTACCAAGCCAGTTATCAGGATCCCCATTGTCACCAGTCCAGCCCGCTAGAATGACATCAGGCTCACCTTTAGCAGCGCGGTTTAGATACTCGCCCCATTCATACGTCACAAGCTTGGTATCGACACCAATTTTTGCCCAATCTGCTTGTAGCATTTCAGCCATGAGTTTGGCATTAGGATTGTACGGGCGTTGAACGGGCATATACCATAGATTAATGGCAAGTTTGTCCGCGCCTGCTTCTTTTATAAGGGACTTGGCTTTTTCCACATCGTAAGGCGCATCTTTGATAGATTTGTCGTAACCCCATTGTGTGGGCGGCATAGGATTGGTGGCTTTTAATCCTTCGCTTTGATAAACCGCATTGATAATAGCGTCTTTATTAATTGCCATGTCTAATGCTTGGCGAACCTTAAGGTCGCTAAGCTTCGGTTTTTCAACGTTATAGCCGACATAGCCGACGTTAAAGCCAGGTTGATCGAGAACGGTGGCCTTCCCAGATTTTTTGACAGAGTCAATTTCGGCAGGTTTTGGATAAGCGGACACATGACATTCGCCTGCTTGCACTTTTTGGGCACGAACTGCTGAATCTTTGGTGATGACAAAGACTAGATTATCAATATGAATATCATCTTTGTTCCAGTAGTCTGGATTTTTGGTATAACGAATTTGCGCGTCTTTTTGATAAGAAGTAAAGACGAAAGGTCCTGTACCAACGGGTTTGGTGTTGATATCAGCAGCATTACCAGAAGCCATTAACTTTTCTGCATACTCAGCAGAATCGATATAAGCGAATGGCATCGCTAGGTTCTGTAAAAATGGCGCATTGGTTTCGCTTAGGGTGATTTTGACGGTAGAGTCATCAACTTTTTCGATATTGGAGATAATATCAGGTAGCCCCATACCGACCGAATAGGGGAACTCAGCAGGATAGGCTTTATTAAATTCAAACTCTGGATTGGTGATACGCTCTAGAGTAAAGACAATATCATCTGCGTTGAAATCACGGGTTGGGGTAAAGTAATCGGTCTTACCATATTTAACCCCTTTACGTAGGTTAAAGGTATAAGTCTTGCCGTCTTCACTAATATCCCAGCTTTCAGCTAAGGCTGGCTGAATCTCAGTACCATCTCTTTTGAATTCTACTAAGCCGTTGTAGATGGGAAAGGCGCTCGCATCAAAATCTGTACCTGCAGTGTATTGTGCTGGATCGAATCCAGCTGGACTACCTTCTGAGCAATAAAGTAAGGTTTTGGCTGCTTTAGCATCTGAGCTGGCAGCAGATTCATCGGTGGTTTTGTTGTCGCCGCTACAGGCACTGATGCCTAGAATAACTGTCGCCAACATCGTCAGTTTGAAGAGTGATTTTTGCATTATTACATCCTATGTAATGATAAATAGTCGCCAATATATTTATAAGATCGTTTTTGACCTATAAATATAATGAGCGTGCTTTTAATTCCCTTTAAAGCAATTGTTTATATCGTGTTTTTGATATGCAAAATAAAAAATATTTCAGGTTGTATTAACCATTATTCAGATTTGCAAAAAATACCGATATAAATAAGTGGTTTAAATATACTCTGTTCAACAGTGGTAATGCAAGACATCCGTAAGCTAATTTGATAGAAAACGTTCTGTTTTACTATCTTTATTGCCGAATTTGTTAGGGTCTCTCCTTATTTTAGAAATGCTGATAAAATAACCACGAAAAAACAAAGGTTAAATTTTTATATAATTCGCTTATTTTCATTTTATTGAATATAAAGTTTTAATAGATAAGTTTCTTAAATAAAAATACTAATTATAAGACGCATATCTTCCCATGTTTTATGGCGTGATTCGTTCAATATGACTGTGATTTGCTTTGATAAGATCTGCGAGTTTTTCGGCAATCATAATCGTTGGTGCATTGGTATTACCGCTGATTAAAGTTGGCATGATTGAGGCATCGATGACCCTTAAGCCATTTACGCCGCGTACTTTTAATTGCAAATCGACGACTGAATTGCTGTCTGAACCCATACGGCAAGTGCCGACAGGATGATAAATGGTATCTGACTTGTTGCGGATATAGCCGAGCATACCGTCTTTTTCGATATAGGGGGCAGGGTAGTCTTCAGTAATATATTTGGCAATGGGGGATTCTTGCATGATGGCGCGCGTACGCTCCGCGCCTGCAATCATATATTCCACATCTTTTGGGTGCGAGAGGTAGTTTGGATCAATCAATACCGCGTCTGAGGGGTCGGCGGAGTCCAGTCTGACCGTACCGCGGCTTTCAGGGCGTAGGTAGCAACTGTGACAAGAGACCGCAAAGCCACGTCTGAGATCACGACCGTGCTCAATCACGCGGGATATGACAAAGTGCAGTTGGGTATTTGGCCACTCTTTTGGATCATCACCGACACTAAAGAACGCGCCCGCTTCAGCATAGTTGGTAGACAAGATGCCTGTACCATCCTTTCTCCACTGCCGAATACTTTTGGTCAATGTCGAAATCGTCGCCATACCAATACCGATGACGTCAGTGGTATTGACCTCGTAATCAAAAACGACGTCCAAATGATCTTGTAGATTACCACCAACATCGGGCGCATCTACCACGACGTCGATGCCATGCGATTGTAGATGCTCAGCAGGTCCAATACCTGACAACATCAGGACTTTGGGTGAGCCAAAAGTGCCCCCAGATAATATCACTTCATGACGCGCCATAACCGCATGCTCGACGCCATCTTTTTCATAAGCGACACCAACGGCTTGTTTGTCTTCAAAGATGACGCGGTTGGCTTGGGCGTGGGTGATGACGGTCAGATTTGATCGGTTTTGTACTGGATGTAGATAAGCCGCTGCCGCAGAGCAGCGTTGACCTTGTTTTTCGCCATGAAAATGGGTGACTTGATATAGCCCTGTACCGTCTTGCTTTTCGCCATTAAAATCTTGATTATGATCTAAACCATTGGTGATGGCGGCTTCTACGAATGCTTTGGAGATATCACGCGGACTCAGTAAGTCACTGACATGCAGCGGTCCGCTATCACCATGTAGCTCGCCGCTACCATGAATATTATTTTCTGCTTTGATAAAGTAGGGCAGTACATCATCAAATCCCCAGCCTTCGCAGCCTTGCTCAACCCAACGTTCATAATCGAGCGCACTACCACGCGTATAAATCATGGCATTGATCGCAGATGAGCCACCCAAGCATTGACCACGTGGTTGGAAGCCACGACGGTTGTTCAGATGCGCTTGCGGCGTAGTTTGAAAGCACCAATTATTCAGTTTCAGCGGCTTGCCTGGGACCATCAAAATCAGTCCGGCAGGGACACGGACAGCAAGGTCTTTGCCTTCACCACCATATTCTAATAAACAGACACTAATGTCTGAGTTTTCTGTTAATCGGCTAGCAAGTACGCAGCCAGCTGAACCACCACCAACGATGACGTAATCAAATTTTTTATCAAATTCCATTTTACATTCCTTCTAGCATCCATGCTTAGTAAAACGTGCTCGTTAAAACGCGTTTATTGAAATAGGGTACGCATTACAGTATCTATTATTTTGCTGGAATAATAAAATAAAAATGACTAAGGGGTGTTTGTCGATCAGCATATGGCATGGCAAAACAATACTAGGTCGTTAAAACGCTGGTGGATGCTATTTAAACTTATACAGCACATATCTCTGAACGTACGATAAAGCGCTTACCTTCTGGTATTTCAAGCGAAAAACTGGCTCCGCGTCCATCGACCACATCTATCGTTAGATCGGTATGTTGCCAGAGCTTATGCTGAGCTTTACCCATATAAAATGGACAGCCAACCAGCTCGCCGATGAGTACGTCTTGTCCGCCTACTTTAAATTCGCCCAATGGATAACACATGGGTGAACTGCCATCGCAGCAGCCGCCTGATTGATGAAACATCAGCTCACCGTGCTTAGATTTTAGTAAGTCGATTAATGCTTTGCAAGACTCTGTCGCTGTGACGTTCATAATGATTTCCCTATCGTTAGACCCGAACGGATGTCTTTCATAATCATACTGAGTAGAAAATAAAGGGTCGCATCATATTCACTCACATCATTTATCATATGTGGTTGAAAGTGATACGACCCTTTACTAATGATTACTCTAGCCAGTCATTGAGACGGTGTTACGAATCTCAAAATATCATAAAGCATGCGGCTACATAATGGTTACTACATACTATAGTCAATGACAATACGACCTTCGATTTTGCCATCACGCATACGATCAAAGATATCATTGATATTTTCTAGTGGCTCAGCGGCAACGGTGGCTTTTACTTTGCCTGCTGCTGCCATGTCTAGCGACTCTTGCAAGTCGAGACGCGTACCAACGATTGAGCCACGAATGGTAATACCGTTTAAAACAGTATCAAAAATGGATACTGGGAATTCGCCCGTTGGTAGACCGTTACAGACCAAAGTACCACCGCGTCGTAACATGCCCAACGCTTGATCAAAGGCTTTTGAAGATACCGCTGTCACGAGCGCACCGTGAGCACCGCCGATTTCTTTTTGTAGATATTCAGCAGGGTCAGTATTTTTCGCATTGACAGTGACTTTGGCGCCCAATTTTTTAGCGAATGCCAGTTTTTCGTCATCAATATCCACAGCAGCAACGTTCAATCCCATCGCAATGGCATACTGAACTGCCATATGCCCCAAACCGCCGATACCTGAAATGACAACCCAATCGCCTGGCTTGGTGTCGGTCATTTTAAGACCTTTGTAGACCGTGACACCTGCACATAACACTGGTGCAATTTCAATAGAGTCAACGCTTTCAGGAATGATACCGACATAGTTGGCATCTGCTAGGACGTATTCTGCAAAGCTGCCGTTTACCGAGTAACCAGAGTTTTGTTGGCTTTTGCACAAAGTTTCCCAACCACCTAAGCAATGGGTACAGTGGCCACAAGCAGAGTAGAGCCAAGGAATACCGACTCGGTCGCCTTCCTTGACATGAGTGACACCTTCGCCAACGGCAGTGATAAGACCAACGCCTTCGTGGCCTGGGATAAACGGTGGGCTAGGTTTGACTGGCCAATCGCCCTCAATGGCATGCAAATCGGTATGACAGACACCTGATGCCTGCATTTTTACGACAATTTGACCAGCACCTGCGGTTGGAATATCTACTTCTTCAATTTCTAAGGGTTGTCCGAATTCATGCAGCACGGCCGCTTTCATTTTATTACTCACGTTGTAACTCCTTGTCATCGTTCTTTACATTAAGATGCTCGGCGAGCATCGAGGTCGCACTTTACGCTTTTGCCATAAAGTGCTTTGAAAAACAGAATTAAAAGAAGCCCATTGCTTTAGGACTATAAGAGACCAGCATGTTTTTGGTCTGCTGATAATGGTCTAGCATCATTAAATGGTTTTCGCGGCCAATACCAGACTGCTTATACCCACCAAACGCTGAATGCGCAGGATAGAGATGATAGCAATTCGTCCAAACGCGGCCAGCTTTAATGCCACGACCGAAACGATAAGCACGAGTACCATTACGCGTCCAGACACCAGCACCAAGACCATATAAAGTGTCATTGGCTAGCGCCATCGCTTCTTCATCGTCTTTAAAAGTGGTGACAGCGAGTACAGGGCCAAAGATTTCTTCTTGGAACACACGCATATCATTCGTGCCTTCAAAGATAGTCGGCTGCACATAATAACCGTTTGCCATATCGCCATCATGCTTGGCAAGTTCGCCACCGACTAAGACTTTGGCACCTTCTTTTTTACCAATATCAAGATAAGATAGGATTTTTTCTAACTGATCTGAGCTGGCTTGCGCGCCAATCATAGTATCAGTATCGAGCGGGTTGCCCATTTTAATGGCTTTCACGCGAGCGATACAGCGTTTCATAAATTCATCATAGATGCTTTCGTGTACGAGGGCGCGTGATGGGCAGGTACAGACTTCACCTTGGTTTAGCGCAAACATGACCAAACCTTCAACCGCTTTATCTAAGAAGTCATCGTCTTCATCCATAATGTCAGCAAAGAAGATATTTGGACTTTTACCGCCCAGCTCTAGTGTTACTGGAATGATATTTTCACTGGCGTATTGCATAATTAAGCGACCAGTGGTGGTCTCACCCGTAAAGGACACTTTATCGATACGCGGGTTGGAAGCGATTGGCTTACCGGCTTCTACACCAAAGCCGTTAATGACGTTTAGTACGCCTTTAGGTAAAATATCCGCCGCGCCTATGACGTCAAGCATGTATAAAACAGAAGCTGGCGTTTGCTCGGCAGGCTTGAGGACGATACAGTTACCCGCAGCAAGGGCTGGGGCAATTTTCCAAATCGCCATTAGAATAGGGAAGTTCCAAGGAATGATTTGACCGACGACGCCAAGGGGCTCATGGAAATGATAAGCGACGGTATCTTCATCAATTTGACTAATGCCGCCTTCTTGTGCGCGGATAACGCCCGCAAAATAACGCAAATGGTCGATGGCGATTGGGATATCAGCGGCGAGAGTTTCGCGAACTGGTTTACCGTTTTCATAGCTTTCAGCGATAGCGATTGCCTCTAAATTGGCTTCGATACCGTCAGCAAGTTTGAGCAACATATTAGAGCGATCAGTGACACTGGTTTTGCCCCATGCGTCTTTTGCGGCATGAGCGGCATCTAGCGCTGCTTCAACATCGGCAGCTTTAGAGCGCGCAATCTGACAGAAGGTTTTACCATCGATTGGACTTGAGTTGTCAAAGTATTCACCATCGATTGGCGCGACCCACTCACCATTAATGAAGTTGTCATATTTTTTGCGGAATTGAACAGGACTATTTTCAGTATTGGGATAGGCGTATAACATTAACGACTCCTTGTTGTGTATTATGGCTAGTTAAGAACAAACGACTTAAGCATAAATATTTGGCCATCCTGACCAAGCTATGACCCTATCGTACTGAGCTTTAGCGATGAGCGATAATGACTTTTTATAATGATATATTTCGTATCGTATAACTTTAAGTTATGTGGCTTATCAGGGTTAAAGTCGTCCGCGAAACGGATGTAGCTGTTATAATTGTTGGCAGCTTTTTCTCTTATTATTTGCTCTTAAGCTGTTTTTCTTATTACTATTAACTTAATTGGTTTAGATATATGCGTCAATCTTCTGCTCTTGATATCTTAAAAACGGGTCAAAATGTCTTTTTGACTGGCTCAGCAGGTTCAGGTAAGACTTATACTCTTAATCAATATATCGACTATCTGCGTGCGCGCCGTGTGCCTGTCGCCGTCACTGCGAGTACCGGTATTGCTGCCACACACATGAATGGCACAACGATTCATAGCTGGTCCGGCATCGGTATCAAAGATGAGTTGAGCGACCGCGACTTGACCACCTTATCACGCAAGCAGTTTTTGGCAGACCGACTAAAAGACACCGCGGTATTGGTCATTGATGAGATATCGATGTTGCATGCTAAGCAGCTCAATTTGGTCAGCCAAGTACTCAAGCATGTCCGAAAAAATGACAAGGCGTTTGGTGGTATTCAGGTAGTCGTCGCAGGAGACTTTTTTCAGCTGCCACCGATTGGTAGTAAGGGTGAAACCAACCGTGAAAAATTTGCCTTTATGTCGGAAGCGTGGCTTGATGCCAAGTTCCATATTTGCTATCTGTCTGAGCAACATAGGCAGGTTAGTGAAGCGGCAAATGGCGGGCTTGATTTGGACGATATTCTCAACCAAATTCGTCGTCAGGAAGTCACTTTTGAATCGATTGCCGCATTAGAAGCAACCTTTGATCAAAATGTCGATATCAAACGTACCCGTCTTTATACCCATAATCTCAACGTTAATAGCATCAATGACAAAGAGCTTGCCGCATTAGATGGCGAGATGATGCGTTTTGAAGCTACCTCTACTGGTGATAGTAAATTGGTTGAGACCCTAAAAAAGACAGTTCGTACCCAAGATGATTTGGTATTAAAAGTCGGTGCCAAGGTGATGTTTATTAAAAACAATACCGAACTTGGCGTCTCTAACGGCACCATGGGTGAGCTGATT